>JAYWBR010000306.1:0-4301 GCA_043781315.1 Verrucomicrobiota bacterium
GAACTGCTGCCCAAGGCCATCGGAGCCGTGGCCGCCGGCCGCTCTTTCCTGACCCCGCGATTCGCCGACGACGTCCACCGCCCAAACCTGCCGGCCACCGCCGCGCCCGATGAGCCGTACCGCGCGCGCCTGACCCCCCGCGAGCGCCAGATCGTGCAACTGCTCGCCGAAGGCAAATCCAACAAGGAAGCCGCCGAAGCCTTGGGCATCAGTCTCACCACCGTGGAAACACACCGGAAAAATATCCTGGCCAAACTCAAACTGCACGGCATGGCGGATCTGGTGCGCTACGCCATCCGCAATCAATTTATCCAGGCGTAGGTAATTCCTTTAGCCACCCTCCGTTCAACGTCTCCCCCCATCTACCCAGTTTACGGGATACCCCTACGGCAGGCATCTGTCATTATTGAGCATCACCAGTGGTTCGGCCGTCGGCCCGCTCAGTGGAAAAAGTATTTGCACGCCAAGGAGGTGGAATGGATGGTTTTCCGCCGTTCGCAACGGCGGAAAACTATCGGGGAACTCCCACACCAACGAACACCCGCCACCGCACTTCACATCAAACCGTTTCTTTCCGTTGCTCCAAGTAGGAGGCAATCGGTTCAGCGCCCAAGGTGCCCGCGAGCTGTTCCACGTACGCGGCGGCCTCCACTTCGCCCAAAGTTTTTCGGGCGCTCGTCAGACGGCTGGCGATGTCGAGCTTCTCCGCCACGTCCACATGACTGGGCTTGCGCAAGAACTGGTTGAGGTACTCGACATGGCGACGCCAAAGCTTCCGATCCACCGCCTGCTTCGCCCTGAGCCGCGCGGCGTACCAATCGCTCGCCAGCAAATAATCGCGCGTAAACAGGCGGCGGACTTCCGGGTGATCCAGCCCTTTGCCTTCCCATTCGTCCGCCTGCATGATGTGCAGCAACGCCGCCAATGGCGGACACGCCTGCCTGATGCTGCCGTCGTCAAAATACATCTGCGACACGCGCTTCTGGGTGGCGACAATGTTGTCCATGCCATCCACGAAAATCTCCAGGTCCTGCAACTCCGGTCGCAGCATGTCCTCGGTAAAGACCGCGTGCGGATGGTTGAACACGCGGCCAAAAAACGCATGGACGAACCGCAGATTGATGCGGTAGCCGAGCCGGCTCGCGAGCACTTTTTTTCCGGCATGATCAAAGTCGGCGCACTTTTCAAGGAACTGGTTGGCCAGCAGAAATTGCGGCGCGCGTTCGTCCGGGGTCATCCGGCAAAACACTTCCGGCACGATCAAACTGACATCATGATCCACGCGGACGTTCGGCCCGACGTAACCGGCGGCGGTGACGAAGGCGTTGTGCCCCGTGAGGATGAACGACACCAGCGCGTTGTTCAAATCCATGATGGGCGGCAGCGCGTTGAACGGGCCTTTGGTCAGCGCGCCTTCCGAACCCGCGCCCGTGGTCGAGGGCGACTTGCCGGTCATGCTGCAAATAAATTCCATGAACAGCTCAGGCAGCTCGAAGTAATGGATCGGGTTGTAGCACGCGAGCGAACGGATGCCGGCCTCGGGCGGATTGTTGCGGCGGCCCGGCAGCACGGCGTGGACGGGCGTATGCACCGGCTGGCCCGGCGGCACGCGGCGACGCAGCCGCGCGCCGGTCTCGGCGAGATAGCTTTCGTCCGGGTGGACGAGGTCGGGCCGCTTCTGGAGGTAGCGTGGATTTTTGCTGGGCTTGCCGTCCACCAGCCGCGGGTGAGCAGTGGACACGAAGTATTCCGGCTGGCCGGTCGCGGCCACGTTGCCGATGAGCTGCTGCATCGGCTCGGTGAACTGCGAGAAGCCGATGGCGTCCTCCACCAATTCACGCGCGTCCGTCGGCGTGAGCGGCTGGTAGTTGGAGAAAAAATTATCGGACTGCGTGAAGTCCCCCTCGCATTGCTTGTCGTAACCGCGATGAATGGCGTCGTCAGGGCGCTGGAACAGCCGCTGCTCGGTGTTCTTGACGAACTTGAGCACGGAACGCTTTTCCATTTCGGAGAGATGTTGCAGCCGCGCCGCCGGCACCAGCACGGACGCGGTGATGTCGTCCTCCATCTGGATTTTCACCGACGGATGAAAATCTTTGCGCAGCCCAAACGTGCGCCAGAGGCCGTCGGCGTCGAAGCCCACGCGCAGATACGTGGTGACGAGTTTGCGGTTGTCGCACTTCAATTCGTTGCCGGGCGTGCCGTTGATGATGTCCACGCTGAAATGCTCGCGCCAGGCGTCGCCCCACTCCGGCTTGTAATAGCGCTTCACGACGAAGACGAGTTCCTTGACGTATTGCGGGACGCTGTCGAGCCAGGTGTTGTAGGCCGGCGTGAAATCGCGCGGGTCGGGCGAGAGCAGTTTGATGACGGAACCCAGCGAACGTTCCGCCGCGAGCACGGCGCGGAAATCCTGTTTGCTCTTGTCCAGAAAACGATCCGAATAATCCCGGTGAATCAACTCGCTCACCCGGTCAAAGTCGGTCTTCAAGTCGGCGACGAACACCGGCCCGGTCAGGATCGCGTCGGTGATGGGCTTGGAAATCTCGGATTTGCCGCCGCCGGAAACGGTGCTGGGCTTGTGGCACAACAGTCCCTCCGCCGCCACGCCCACGAGCCGCCACGCGCGGTTGGCACCGGGCGGTTTCTCCATGCGCACCTTGTAGCCGGAAGGACGGATATAGGTTTTGGCGGGCTGCAATTTGATGGATCGTTCGCCAGCGTCATCCTTCCAGGAGATGCGCTGCTTGTGCAGATCGAAGTCGGCGTCTTCGGGAACATAGACGATGCTCGGAAATTGTTTATCTACGGCACAACCCTCCGGCTGCACGTCGAGTTGATCGGCGTAACGCGACAGCACCTCGGGAAACGTGTGGCCATGCTGGCGGACATGGGCCTCGCCGCTGAACTCCTCGCCCAGATCGTAGCTGGGAAACACCAGCGCGCCGCCCGCATGTTCTTCTTCACAGTTTCCGTAAAGATTCGCCGCGTAGCTGATCTGCGTCTTCACTTCTTTTTTGCAGTAGCCGAAATAGTTGTCGGCGATGAGCGTGATGATGATGCCCGATTCGTCACGGCAGGTGAGCTTGAACGCGCCGCCCTTGTTGTAGAGTTCACCCTCGTCCTGCCAGCACATGCCGTCGCGCCGCTGGCGTTCGGTGGCGGCGTCCCAGTGCGGCAGGCCCACGGATTTTTTGGTCGCCTTGATGAGGTGCGGGGCAAGGATGACACAGCCGGTGTGGCCGCTCCAATGTTCGCTGTCGAGGCCGGAATCATTCTGCGGCAGCAACGGATCACCGGCGTTGCCGAAAATGCTTTCGACGAAATCCAGATTGCTCACCAGGTTGCCCGGCGCGAAAAAGCGGACTTCCATCGTCTTCTCGGGCGTGAAGCCCGGCACCTCGGGACAAATGATCGGGCGCAGCAGCAGCGAGACGAAACATTCCGCCGGCACCGGCTGCGTGGCGGTGAACGGCAGGCGCAGCAGGTCACGCGGCGGATTGAGCGCGAGGGCCAGCATTTTGGCAAAGGTGATTTTGGGGACGCCCAGCTTGTCATCCGGAATCGGCAGGCCGCCCTCGGTGACGTGGAAAATCCCCTGCGTGGTGCGGCGGTCGCTGCGCGGATTGTGCAACACGCCCTGTTTGACGCGGTAGGAATTGATGATGTCCGAGGAAAAGTCATCGCGATCCACCGGCAGCGACAACGCCCGCGCCATGCCCGCGCGATCCAGCGTGAACGTCCGCAGCGGCAGCCGCGTCACCGGCACGTCCTGCAAATAGTCATGGAGGAAGGTCTGGATGCGCTGGTCGGCGGGACAGAGGTAGCGGCCGAGCAGCCGGTCTTTTTCCTGATACTGCGCGGCCAGCATGGAGACGATGTCCGAAGACTCCGTCACGTTCGGAGCCGCCACCGGCTGGCAGCCGAGCAGCGCGAGTTTGACGTTGATGTAGGAAATCAACTGGGCTTCGGGGATCAGCCCGGTTGCGCCTGAAAGATCGTTACATTTCATTCCCGCAAGAATTACCAAGAAGCGAATTGAATTGCACCATTTCCTTGCAACGCCGCGAATCGAGCACGCGAATCGAGCAAGCTTGTTTTTTGGGGGCGCGCATGGAATCCTCCAGCCAGCCATGCAAGCAAAAAAATTGTTCAACGTCCTCGTGGCCGCCGGTTTGATGGCTTTTGAAAGGGGCGCCAGCGCGGCGGAAAAAACCGCCTTCAACTTTTCCTTTGGCACCAACCCCGCCGCGCCGGATGCCATTCAAATCTCGACCACGAACCTTTACCGCACCACGCCG
>JAYWBR010000307.1:0-12727 GCA_043781315.1 Verrucomicrobiota bacterium
GCGGACTGGGATCGGCTGGAGGACATGGCCAGCCACGTCCGACAGGTGCAGTGTCGTCGTCGCCGGAGAATTTTGACGGTTGGGCCACGTCGAGACGAAAAATCAGCGGCGCTCCGCCTCTCCGCCGCCCTCAAGACCCCACACCGTTTCCAAAAACACGAGTTTCCGGCCAGCGACTAACTATAAAACATTCCTGGTTTGAAAACTACGCGACAGAAAGTAATGATCTTTTTAGCGTGATCCGAATAATTGCCGCAACCTTGTTGAAAAAATCCGGCGCGATCTGAGAGTCCTCCTCGACGTAATGCGAATCCACTGTAGTCATCTGGAAGCTAGCCGTTCCCGTCTGAGGGTTCGCCGCCTCAAAACGCGAACCAGTCCGCGTCATTTGGCCGCCGTTCGTGCCAAGACGAAGACACGCCGTTCTCATACGGGGACATGCCGTGGTCATCTGGAAACCGTCCGTCGTGAAATATGGATGCACCGTGGTAAGCTGGAGACGTTCCGCCATCATCTGGAATGTCGACGTGGTGATCGGATGCGGTGCCGCAATCGTTGGGAAGACCGTCGGCAAGAAGCACGATCGGGCAATCACGCCGGACAATGACCATCCCTTTATTTCTGCTTTGCCACCCTGCCCTGCCCCGGTTAATCTGCGGTCAATAATTTTCCGGCCCATGCAACCAAACCACCAAACCAAAGCACCCACCATGAAAAAAAAACTCATGTTCAACGCCGCGCTCCTGCTGGCCGGCTCGCTCCTCGCCGCCGATGCCAGCCCCAAGGATGACCTCACCGCCGCCGCCAAAAAACTGGCGGACGCCGGCAGTTACAGTTGGAAAGTGACCGCTGATTTCGGCCCCAACTCGCAGTTCACCCCCGGCCCCACCGAAGGCAAGACGGAAAAGGACGGCTTCACCTGGCTCTCCTCCACCTTCAATGACAACACCAGCGTGGGCTTGTCGAAGGGCACCAACGTCGTCATCAAAACCGACGCCGGTTGGCAGACAGCGGAAGAAGCGGGCGGTGGCGGCCTGAACGCCCGCCGCCACCGACCGCCGGATGTTGTAGCGGGCTGAAGCCCACGCCAGTAATCAATCCAACCTGCCAAATCATACCCGTGAAAGTCCCCTGCCCTTTGCTAACTCGTTTCGTCCTGCTGCTCTCCCTCGCGCATTGCTTGCCGCAATGGCTTGCCGCCCAGGAAGCCGCCGGCACCAACGCCGTCAATCTCGCCGTGGTCGCCACGCCTTCTAGTTCCTACGTTTCCGGCGACACCGCTTTGACTTCGCTCAACGACGGCGTCACGCCACGCAATTCGCGCGACAACCGTCGCGGGTCGTACGGCAACTGGCCGCACACCGGCACCGAGTGGGTGCAATACGACTGGAGCCAGCCCATCAGCACGGCGCAGATCGAGGTGTATTGGTGGATAGACGAACGCGGCGTGGGCGCGCCCAAAGCGTGTCGGTTGCTTTACTGGAATGGCGCGGCGTTCGTACCCGTGGCGAATGCAGCGGGCCTGGGCATTGAGGGAAATAAATTTAATCCCACGATGTTTGCCGAGGTGAAGACCACCAAGCTGCGTTTGGAAATTGAATCTGACGGAACGCTTTCCACCGGTATTTTGGAGTGGCGGGTTTTGGATTCGGGCAAGTCGCCGGAGTTTCCGCCCACCGTCACGGCGGGATTGGATCGCAACGTGATCGTCGGCGGAAAAACTTATTTGTCCGGCAAAGTGAAATCGCTCAAAGCCAATGACACCGCAGCCAAAGTGAATTGGAGCGAGGCCGCCGGTCCCGGCAAAGTGACTTTTGAAAACGCAGACGCGGCCACGACGACGGCGACGTTTTCCAAACCCGGCGACTACACGCTGAAACTCACGGCCGGCAAGGGCAGGCTGAGTTCGTCCTCAACCTTACGCGTGCAAGCCAGCCTGCCGCCGCCGACCAACCGCCTCGATGTCGTCTATACCAAGCATTACCAGATTGACAGTCCGCTGTGGAACGCCCGCGCCAAGGCGCTGATCGTGAACTGGATTCCGCACTGCATTGAGTTCATCAACCGCACGAACCTTACGCAGGGCCAGGGCGGCATGGACAACTTCATCGAGGCGGCCAAGGCGTTGCGCGGCGAACCACACGCGCGGCAGAAAGGTTACGTCTTCGCCAACGCGTGGGTGCATCAAACCGTCGAATCTATTTGTCTCGCGCTCATGGTGGATCCGCAGGGCGACGCGGAAATGATCGCCGCGCAGGAAAAAATGAAGGCGACGCTTGAAGACTGGATTCCCAAAATCCTCGCCGCGCAGGAACCGGATGGTTACTTGCAGACGGCCTACACGCTCGCCGACCGCAGTCGCTGGCCGGAGCATTGGAATCCGGCGCAGCGCGGCAACCACGAGGGTTACGTTGCCGGCTATTTCATCGAATCGGCGATCAACCATTACACGCTCACCGAAGGCAAAGACAAACGCCTCTATGACGCCGCGAAAAAACTCGCGGACTGTTGGGTAGCCAATCTCGGCCCGGGCAAGAAGGATTGGTTTGACGGCCATCAGGAAATGGAACAGGCACTCGTGCGCTTCGGACGTTTCGTCAATGACATGGAAGGCGCGGGCCACGGCGACAGCTACATTGCGCTCGCAAAGTTTCTGCTCGAAAGTCGGCGCGGCGGCAACGAATACGACCAAAGCCACGTTCCCGTGCAGCAGCAATACGAAGCCGTCGGCCACGCAGTGCGTGCGGTCTATAATTATTCGGGCATGGCGGACATCGCCACGGAAACGCACGAGGTGGATTATCAAAGTGCCGTCATGTCTCTCTGGGACAATCTCGTGAACAAGAAGTATTATCTGACCGGCGGCGTGGGCAGCGGTGAAACCTCGGAAGGCTTCGGCGGCAACTACTCGCTGCGCAACGAGGCGTACTGCGAGGCGTGCTCGAGTTGCGGCCTGATCTTCTTCCAATACAAAATGAACCTCGCCTATCACGACGCGAAGTACGCCGACCTTTACGAAGAGACGATGTACAACGCGTTGCTCGGCTCACTCGATCTTGACGGCAAAAACTTTTACTACGACAATCCGCTCGTTGAAAACAAACCGCGCTATCCCTGGCACGTCTGCCCCTGCTGCGTCGGCAACATTCCCCGCACCTTGCTGATGATTCCCACTTGGACCTACGTGAAAGGCGACGACGGCCTCTACGTGAATCTGTTCATCGGCAGCAAGATCAAGGTGGAGAATGTTGCGGGCACCGATATCGAGATGGTTCAGAAGACGGACTATCCGTGGAGCGGCAACGTCGCTATCACCGTAAATCCCAAACAGCCGAAAACATTTACCCTGCATGTTCGCGTGCCGAACCGCACCACCAGTGAACTCTACACGCCGACCCCGATAGTCAGCGGCTTGAAATCGCTCTCGGTGAATGGGAAATCCGTCACGCCGAAAATTGAAAACGGCTACGCCGTCATCACCCGCGAATGGCTGGCCGGCGACAAGATTGAACTCGTGTTGCCGATGGAAGTTCAACGCGTGAAGCCCGTCGAGAAAATCGCGGCGGATCGGGGGCGCGTGGCGTTGCGCTACGGCCCGCTGATTTACAACGTCGAACAAGTGGATCAGCCGGACATCAGCCAACCTATCTCCCCTGCCCCGCTGACCGCCGTCTGGCGCGGTGATTTGCTGGCCGGCGTGATGACGATCAAAGGCGAGTGGAACGACGGTCGCCCGTTGCTGGCGATTCCGAACTACGCCCGCAACAATCGTCTCGCGGGCGCGGACGACAGCGGGTCGGGCGGAAATTCAGCGATAGATTATTCCGGCGGTGCAACGGTGGGAACGACCACGAACACCGCCGCCAAACCTCAGCGCCCGCGCGGACAATCCGGCAACAATTCGGCGGTGTGGATTAGGAACCAACCTTGACTAAAAGGGAACACCCAAAGATTTGAGAAAGCCAAAGATGGAAACTCTAATCTTTGGCTTTCTCAAATCTTTGGGGCGGTTCGGGGAGGAGGCGGGTCGCGGTTCGCCAAACCAGCTCTCCTCGCGGAAGCATTCTGTTGATTGATTAAATCATCTCTGGCAAAACTTGCCGCCATGAACCGACTCGGCAAGAATCTGGGTGGCTACCACGGCGAAACGATTGACATCCGCGCCGTGCTGCGCGCCGTCAAAGCCGCCGCGCAGGCGCACGGCTGGATCTCCGAACTGTTCTACAAAATTGGCGACCTGGAATTGTTCGCGCTGCATCGCCGCTCGCCATCAACCATCAACCATCAACCATCAACTCGCCTCTACATCAGCACCGGCATCCACGGTGACGAACCGGCCGGACCGTTGGCCGCGCTGCGGTTGTTGACCGAAAACCGCTGGCCCGCTGACGCCGAAGTCTGGCTGCTCCCGTGCCTCAACCCGACTGGCTTTGTGTTGAACTCGCGCGAGAACGAAGACCGCAGGGATTTGAACCGTGATTATCGCCATGCCGAAACCGGCGAGATCGCTGCGCACATCCGCTGGCTCGAACGCCAGCCGGAATTCACGGTCACATTTTGCCTGCATGAGGATTGGGAGTCGCACGGCTTTTACCTTTACGAATTGAATCCCGACCAGCGGCCCTCGCTGGCTGGAAAAATGATTGAAGCCGTGACGCACGTCTGCCCGATTGATCTGTCGCCGGTGATTGAAACCCGGGAAGCCAAAGGTGGAATCATCAATCCAAGTCTTGATCCCGCCACCCGCCCATTGTGGCCGGAAGCCTTCTGGCTGCTGCAAAACAAAACCCGCCAAAGCTACACGCTCGAAGCACCGTCGGATTTTCCGCTGCCCACCCGTATCAATGCGCTCGTCGCGGCGGTGAATGCGGCGCTGGGTGAATTGCCCTAGCGCGATTTCGCGTCACGCCGCTGCAGCCACTGCTTGCCCAACTCGACGAGCGTCTTGGTTTTGAGAATCCGCTCGGCCATGGGAAAAACGATGCGCTCCTCCTTGTCAAAATGCTTGCGGCAGGCGGCCATGGCACCGAGCAAAATCTTTTTGGCATCCTTCACGGTCTTGGCTTTCTGCACCCGGGCCAGGGTCGCCTCGATCTGCTCGTGCTCGTGATGAAACGTTTCCTTCTGCCCTATCTGGTCGAAGCAGTGCTCGAGCGGTTCGATGAACAAGTCGTCTTCGGTCTTGGAATGCGGCTCATGCACCTTTTCCACGACGGCAGCGAGAGCCTTCACCTCGGCCAGAGTGCGCAGCCGGGGCGCGACGGACTCGATGTGGTCGAACAAATTGTGGAACACCGCGTGTTCCGCCATCAGGATTTCAGTGATCTTCATGGTGCAAGTGCTACGGGAAAAATATCGCTGTGCGCGGTGGTTCCGCCAGTCGTTTTTTGTTTTTTGACAAACACGGTCATGAGTATTTATCGGCGGAAGCAGTCGAAGCCTTAGCCCGAGCAGGTCCGTTCCACGATGCGGCAAAACGGGATCGGTCTGCTTGCCGGGGAGTGAGTGGCCGATTCGGCCAACGGCACGCGGGTAGATGTGCGGAATTATTTCGGGGACAAGTCCGGTTTTTCTAACAGCCGTCACCCGGTGCGCCCACTGTTTTTTGAATCCGCTTAACTCGCGGCAGCTCTGAGATTGACGCCTCGCGCTCGTGCCAAGCACACTCTGCGCGATGACCAACCCCGACGCTCCGTCCGCCCCGGCCACGCGCGCCCGCTACTGGGTCATCGTCTTTGCCATGGCGCTGGCGATCATCCAATACATTGACCGCGTCTGCATTTCACAGGCCGCACCGAGCATTTCCAAAGACCTCGACCTGTCTGCCAAACAAATGGGCTACGTCTTCTCCGCCTTCACGTTTGCCTACGCGCTGTTTGAAATCCCCACCGGCTGGCTCGGCGACAAGATCGGTGCGCGGCGCGTGTTGATGCGGGTGGTTTTGTGGTGGTCCTGTTTCACGGCGGCAACCGGCCTGGCGTGGAATTATTCGACCATGATCGTCACGCGCTTTTTGTTCGGCGCGGGCGAGGCCGGGTGTTTTCCCAATCTCACCAAGGCGTTCAGCGCGTGGCTGCCGACCCGCGACCGCACGCGCGCCCAAGCCTTGATGTGGATGGGCGCGCGCTGGGGTGGCGCCTCGGCACCGTTGCTCGTGGTGGCAGTGATGGCGTTTGTGAGCTGGCGCACGGCCTTCTTTATTTTCGCCGCGCTCGGGGTGGTTTGGGCGCTGGTTTTTTATTGGTGGTATCGCGACAACCCCCGTGAACATCCCGGCGTCAACGCCGCCGAACTCGAACTGCTCAAGGAAAATGAACAGAACCTCCACGGTCACGGCCATGTCCCTTGGCGCAAACTGGCGACGCGTCCAACCCTGTGGCTCCTGGGCGCGCAATACTTCTGCCTGAGTTACGGCTGGTATTTTTACGTCACCTGGTTGCCAACCTATCTCAAGGATGTGCGCGGCCTGGAAATAAAATCCAACGTCCTGATGAAGTGGCTGGCCGACGGGCTGGAAGGTTCGCTCAGTCCGGAAATGACGTTGAAGATTTTGTCCGCCGCGCTCGCGGGAATCCCGCTGTTGTTCGGCGGCTTTGGTTCGATCATCGCCGGGATTATTTCCAGCCGCCTCATTCAACGCACCGGGCGGGTGACGTTGGTCCGCCGCACGTTTGGTTTCATCGGGCTGACCGGCGCGGCGGCGTTGCTGATGGTTTCGTTTTACATCAAAGACCCGCTGCTCGCCATGCTGTCCATGGGCATGGCGAGTTTTTTCAATGACACGACGCTGCCGGGCAGTTGGACCACCTGCATGGACGTGGGTGGAAAGTATGCCGGCACGGTTTCCGGCAGCATGAACATGCTGGGCAACTTCGGCGGGATGGTCGCGCCGGTCGTGGTTGGCTACGTGCTGGACTTCACCGGCCACAACTGGCAGCTCGCGTTCGTCATTTCCGCCGTCATTTATTTTCTGGGCGCGCTTTGCTGGCTGTTTATTGATCCAGTGACGCCGCTGGAAAAAACGGAAGCCGTTTGACAGGCGAAGCCACCCCAAGTTGTCGGCCAACCGGACGGCGGGGCTGGTTTGAAAAACCTACCGATTTCAAGGCAGCAACCTGGCTTGAAAGAATTGATTCGACTGCAATCCGACGCCGGGATTCGTGAACCAGATCGTTCCCGACGCATTCAGCAGGTTGGTGAGAGTTGTCCAGTTGGACTTGCCGAGGTTGGTGGAGGATTGAATCGCGAAAGTATTGCCCGCATCGCCGGTGAGTTGAAATTGAAACGGCCCGTTGGCTGAACCCCGACCCGGATTGTGGAGCAACGGCCGGGTGCCGGTGGTGTGAGCGCTGAGCGTTACGACGTTCGTGCCGACGCCCGGATCCAAAGTGATGCGCCGCAGGGTCGGCAATCCGCCGGGCGGCGTGATCGTGATGTCGTAGCTGCCGTGGTAGCCGCGAAAGTTATACGCACCGCTGGCGCCAGAGGTGCCGTTGGTCGTGGTTGTCCATTCAGCGATCAGCGATTTGTAGCGCGTCCCGGCGGCGTTCAAGGTCCAGTCCAGATTCACGATGGTCGCGTTCGAGCCAAGCCAGTGCGAGCCGGCCCAAAACCCCCACATCAAAACTCCGTCCACCGCCGATTTGCTGAACGCCATGCGATAGAGCATTTCGAGGTTGTCAGCGCGGATGTTTTCATCGGCGTTTACGGAATCGTATTCGGTGATCCAAATGGGCAAGCCCAGGGTGGCCAGATTGTCGAGACGCGTTTCGGTAAGCTGTGGATCAATCGTCGCGCCGAAGTGACCTTGCGCGCCGATGCCGCCGACGGGCGCGTTCGAGGCGATCAAACTTTGGATCTGCGACTTGTAGGCGTCGGTTTCATTGCCGGCCACGACGTTGTAATCGTTGACGAACAATTGCACGTTGGTGTCCTGCAAACGGGCCTGCTGAAACATCCACGAGTTGATCCCGTTGCCCAGCCGGTTGCCGTAATAATTTCCGTGGAGCATTTCGTTGTTCACATCCCAATGCTTGAAAGTCCCCTTGAAATGATTCACCGCGCTGTTGATCCGGTTGGTCAGATGGATGCGCAGGTTCGTGTCGGAAAGGTTCGTCACCCAACTTTGCACATACTGATCCACGGCCCAAAAAATCGCATGGCCGCGCAAGGTGATGCCGTTGGTGTAGCAATAATTCGTGAGGCTGTCGGCGACGGTGTAGGTGACGTTGCTGCGGGATGGCTCGTTGGCATACCACTTGGATTCGTTCTCCATCACGGCCCACTCGAAGTTCGTCTTGAAGAACGCGGCGTAGGTCGGGTTGGAAATGTTGTAGTTGATCGCGGAGCCAAACGCGAAGCGATGCTTGGTTTGTTTGACCGTAACGGTGGTGCCGGGCACGGGATTGCCAGCGGCATCCACAATCAGCAGGCGCACGTCGCGTTTGCGGTTTTGTTCGATCCGCGCGTTGGCCTGGGTTTTCCAATCGTAGGATTGCACCGTGAAATCGTCCGCATAAAAACTCACGCCCGCCGCCGGGCCTTCCATGTAGAAATTCAAGTTGGTCAGTGTGCCGTTCACGCTGAGGGTGTAACCGCCGAGCAGTTGCGTCCAGTTCGTCGAGTTCGCGGTGACGGTGGCGATGTTCGCGTAAGAAGTTCCGCTGCCGTCCACTTTCTGCATGGTCAGCAGGACGGTCTCGTTGTTACCGCTGGCCGTTCGCACCCAGGCGCTGATGGAATAGTTGGTGCCGGGTTGGATCACGCCGAGCATGGATTGATAAACGCCGTTCCATGTTGCCGTGCGATTTTGCACGAGCATCGAGCGCGTCCCGGAGTGCGCCTGCGCCGTTGAAGCGGTCAGCGTGGTGCCCCCCCAAGCACCCCAACTGGTCGTGCCGGACTCGAAACCGGGATTGAGCACGAGGTTCTGGGCGCCGGCGGAAAAACCCCAAGCGAGCAACGTGAACATGCTGATCCACTGGAGATTCACGGACTTGAGCAAACGCCTGTGTGTCGGGGGTGAGATGGTGTTCATGCTTATTTCGCCGACACACTAACGCACTTTTTGGATTCCGAAAGTCATTCCATTCAACGACACGCTGCGATGCTGACGGATGGAAGGATTACAAACGGGCGGCACTTTACTCCGCCTTGAAATCAATCCGCTTTCCCGTCCGCGCCGATTCGTGCGCGGCGTCCAGAATTTCCACCACCGTCAGGTTGACGGACAGCGAGGACAGTCCGGTGGGAACGATCGCTTTCCGCACCACCGCCACGAGATACGAGATTGGATCGGCGTCCGGTCCACTGAGCGCGGGCGGTGTGAGTTCGTTCTCCTCGGTTTTATTGGCGAGTCGTACGCGGAGCAGATTGGGACGCGGCACCATTACGTATCCGGTACGACCGTAGATTTCCAAATCCTTCCGATCAAACGGCCAGTTCCAAGATGCCTGAATAATGGCCTGCGCTTTGGGATACGTGATCAAGATGGTCGCCTCGTCTTCCACCTTCGGATAAACCTCCGGCTTGATCTGCTGCGTCATCGCCTGCACCGACACGGGCCGTTGACCGTCCAGCAACCACGTCGCCAAATCCGCGCCGTAACAGCCAAAGTCATTCAACGCGCCGCCGCCGTTCAGCACCGGATCGGTGAGCCATTCAAGAAAGTATTTCGAGCAACCAATCTCCTGCGGTCCGCGATGTCCGTCATGCACCACGATCCGGCGCAACTCGCCGACTTCCTTCCGGTCGTGAACCATTGCGTACGCCGCGCGATTGCCCGGATACCACGTCGTCTCGTAGTTGACGAAGACCTGGATGTTTCCGCGTTGGGCCGCCGCCGCGATGGCTCGCGCGTGTTCCATGTTCACCGCCAGCGGTTTTTCCATCATCACATCCACATGCTGTTCCGCGCAACGTTCCACCACGGCGCGATGTTCAAACGTGCTGGTGAAAGTCGCCACCGCCTGAACCCGCGTGTGGGCAAACAAATCGTCGAGGCTCGAGAAAAACAAATTGGAGCTGAGGTTGAAACGGCGGGAGAAAATTTCCACCAACGCGCGATTCGTTTCGACGATGCCGGCGAGTTCCACATCGCGGCGGTCGCGCAGCCGGGGGAAGAATCCATTCGCGTGATCGTGGCTGAGACCGACGATCGCCAGGCGCACCGGCGGCGGATTGCTCTGCGCGTTGACCGCGAAAGTGGCGGCTAAAAAAATCCCGAGAACCGCGTGGCGAAACAGCTTCATAAATGCAGGGGTTTGTACGTGGCGTCATTTGACGGCGAATGACCGCGCGAGTCAAGGTTGGCGGCGCGTTCCTAAAACTTTCATTTCGTCGCCGGTCTGGTATGTTCCCCGCCATGAGATTCTTTGTTCGCTGCAGTTTGATCGCCTGGCTTTTGCTCGCCACCCTTTCCCTGCCCGCCAAAGACGTGCTCACCTGGCAGACCGACCGCGACCGCGTCACCGCCGACATCCAGGCCACCGACCTGTTCCGCGTCTTGGAAGGCGTCGCCAAAGTCACCGGCTGGAACGTCTTCGTGGAATCCAATCTCAACGCCAACGTTTCCGTGAAGTTTTCAGAACTCTCGTCGGGCGACGCCTTGCGCCGGTTGCTCGGGGATTTGAATTACGCCTTCGTTCCGCAGACCAACGGCCACGCGCGGTTGTTTGTTTTTCGCACCGTCCGCGCCAATGCCACGCTGGCGGTTCAGCCTGGCGACCTCGCCGGCACCCGCGAAAACCTCGCCAAAAAAATCCCCAACGAACTCGTCGTCCGCCTGAAACCCGGCGCGAACATTGACGAAATTGCACGACGATTCGGTGCCAAAGTCCTCGGCAAAGTGGATGAGCTGAATGCGTATCGCCTCGAGTTCGCCGACGCCGCGGCGGCGGACGCGGCGCGGGCGCAGTTGAGCAGCAACCCGGACGTGGCCAGCGTGGAAAATAATTTTGAGGTGGAGCAACCGCCCCTGCCGCAGAAGCTCGAACTGGCCAGCACCCCCGGGCCGCTGAGTTTGAAACTCGATCCGCCGAGTTCCGAGGCTTGTCGCGTCATCGTGGGATTGATTGACACCGCCGTGAAACCCAGCGGCGGTCCGTTCGACAAGTTTTTGAAGAAATCAATTTCCGTCGCGGGAGAATCTAATTTCGATCCCGCCGCACCCACGCACGGCCCGTCCATGATGCAGAACATCCTGTTGGGCGCTTCCTCCCAGAGCAAGGGCAGTTCCTCCATGCAGATTCTCAGCGTGGATGTTTACGGGCCGAACGAAACTGCCAACACGTTCAACGTGGCGGCGGGGATTGCGGCGGCGATCAACAACGGCGCCAACATCATCAACCTCAGCCTCGGCAGTCCAGGCGACAGCCAACTGTTGCACGACATCATCCAACAGGTGAAACAAAAAGGAATTCCGGTTTTCGCCGCCGCTGGGAACAACGCTTCGCCGCAGCCTTTTTATCCCGCCGCGTATCCCGAAGTCATTTCCGTCACCGCTGGTAAGAACGGGCAGCTCGCGCCGTACGCCAACTTCGCCGATTACATCAAGCTGGAGGTGCCCGGTTCGGCGGTGGTTTATTTCAACAACAACGCCTACGTCGTGAACGGCACGTCCACGGCCAGCGCGCTGAGTTCCGGTCTGGCGGCGGGTGCGGCGGCGGCGAATTGCATTGGCACAGGGGCGGCGGCGAATGGATTGCTCAACACCAGCGCGCTGCAATTCAGGCCGGGACAGTAAGAGCGGTTTGGAAATTCTCGCTCCGGTAGGAGCCGACGTGAGGAGGCTCAAATATATTTGGGAATCACGCGCGCTTTTTATAGTTAGAGCCTTCTCACGTCGGCTCCTACGAATTTTCAGACCGTCTCCAAGGGTAGGCCGAGCGGCCACCCCGTTTGGCGTCGCGGCAGCGACGCCCCACCAGACTCACGGACGCTGGAGGCGGAAGAACTGATTGGTGGCGGTGATCGGCACGGAGACGAGGTTCAAACCATTGCTCATCACCACCGCGTTGCCGACGGTGATCCACGGCGCGGGCGGGTTCAAACTGGCGGCGGACACGAGGCGGAAACCCGTGGGCGAATTAGTCCACGACAGCGCGAGGTTTCCGTTCGTCACGGCGAGGTTCAACTTCACGCAGAACATTTCAAACGCCAGCGCGTAGGTTTCGCTCTGGGAAACTTGCGTCGCGCTGCCGCGCTTCACCACCTGCAAATCGTAGCGCCCCGGCGCCAGTTGTGGGAGGAACAAATGCTCGACGTTGTCCACCGCGCTGGTGCTGCCCGACACGAGGTTGCTGTTGGCGGCGTTGTATAAAAACAGATCGAGGTTGTTGATCGCGGCCTGGTTGTTCTGCCGGTTCCAGACCAGCGTGGCGGTGAACGTGCAGGGGTTGTTGTTCGTGAGGTTAAAATAGTAGTGGATGATTTTATCCTGCGTGGTCAGGGTGGAAATCGCGCCGTGATTCCAACCAAGGAGCGAAGGCTGGTTGCTGATGCTGGTTCCGGGCGGATGCGGGTTGCCGCTGGTGACGGTGGTGGTTTCGTTGGAGGTGTGCAAACCGCCCTTGAGCTGTTTCCACGAGTTGAAAACATTCACGATGCCCGCGCCGTAACGGGCGTCGAGCGGCGTGACCGGGCCGTTGGTCCAGTCGGCGGGCTTGATCGCGCCGTTGAGCAGGAGGGCTTTGATGGTGATGGGATTGGTGGCGGTGGAAGAAGTGGC
>JAYWBR010000308.1:0-33341 GCA_043781315.1 Verrucomicrobiota bacterium
CCTTTTCACAAGGGTTCGATCCGCTGCCAACTGCCACGCCCTAAGCCGGTCACAGACCGGCGCTCCGCCAACGCCTCACCCGCTTTTAATCACACCCCGGTCAAATCGCTGCGTCAAATTACCGTTGCGCCAGCGCCAGCCCCGCCGTAAAGTTTTGCCGCGACGATGCCAGCGGCTGCATTCAGAAGTAACACCTGCGAATGAACTCAGAACCAATGCCTGCCGGAACCAGTTGGATGCTCCTCCCTCCAACCAGCGACAGCGGTGTCGTCGAATCCGCGCCGACAGCCGGCCAGCTTCCGTTCTATATTCCACCGATTCTTTTGGAAGGCGATGATGCGGACGCACACATTCTCCGCGAAGATGCCCACAAATTTTCCCTGGGTTCCGTCGCGCCCGCCGACGAACTGGAGACCGAAGGCGAACTGCCCGAAGCCTACGGCACGCAGAAACTTTTGCTCACCGCCCGCGATCCGAACTGGCTCTGCGCCCACTGGGATCTGACCCGCGAACAGCAGCGCGAACATTCCGAACGCACCGACGACGGCCACCTGACCTTGCGCGTTCACCGCACCGACCTCGCGGAAAAACCCGTTGCCGAAATTCAAGTGCCTCCCGCCGCGCGCCATTGGTTTGTTCACGTCGAACAAGCCGGCGCCGAATACCACGCCGAACTCGGCTGCCGCACACTGCGGGACGGATGGATTTCCATCTCAACTTCCACCGCCACGTTGACGCCGCCGAATCAACAGTCCTCCAGCGCAACCGCCGAGTTCACCACGCTCCCGTTCGAGACGCCGATGGCGCAACTGCTTTCACTGGCCGGCGAAGCCGACGCGCCTGGCCTCTTGCTGACCGAGGCCTTGGAAAAATTGCGCCGCGAAGGCCATCCCGATCTGCCCGCCGCGCAACCGGCCACGACCTGGACCGCCGATCAAGCCCGCGCGCTCGCCACCGTCTTCGCGCCGATGGAAAGGTGGACGGTGCCGCTGAGTTCCCTCGACCTCACGAAAGAAAGGCCGCCGTCGCTCCACGATTTGCCGACCTCGCCCGGCGGCGTTTCCAGTCCGTTCGGCGGGGTGCAACCGCAGAAAAGTTTTTGGTTCAACGTCAATGCCGAACTGGTCGTCTATGGCGCGACCGAGCCGAATGCGACTGTCACCATTGGCGGGCGGCCCATTCCACTGCGTCCTGACGGCTCGTTCACGTACCGCTTTGCGCTGCCGGACGGGCAGTATGAATTGCCGGTTGTCGCGGTGTCCGCCGATGGAACTGATGGGCGCGCGGCGGAATTGAAATTCAGCCGGGCCACGGAACGGCGCAGCGAAGTCGGTGCGCATCCGCAGGACCCGGAGCTGAAAACACCCGCGCCGGAAAATCTTTAACAGCCGTTCGGCAACGGTAGCGTCGGCCATCTTGGCTGACGTAGAGCCGGGGCTTCTAGCCGGGCGGGAAAAAAGTAGTTAGTGAGAAAGCTTTGTGAAATATGATGGTTCACGCAATCAGAACGGTTTCTCCGGGCGGCAGGATGCCGCCCTCTACGGCAGGCCGGGAGGCCCGCCGCTACTTTCCAAACCGATGAAACGCGCCGTCCGTTCCTTGATCCGCATCATCGCCGCCGGATTGATCGGCTTCGGGATCATTGAAATGGCTTTGGAATTTGTCCGTCTCCGAACCAAGGATGCAGCAATGAAGCCCTGGCCTTGGATCATCGGCGCGCTGCTGATCTTGGCGGGGATTTTTCTGTTCGCCACCAGCGCTCGGCTGGCGGAAAAGTTCACGGATGATTTTGAGGAATGAAACGAGTGGGAACTTCAACTACTCTTCGAGAAACGCTTAATTCAATGTTAGGCGGCATTACACCATGAGCGATTCCATGAGCTTACTGTTCTCGCTGGTTATTGGCGGCTTGGCACTTCGTTCCGTTGCGCGAACGCACGAGTGGCTCAAGCCGGAGAGCTTTACAAACAGGCCGATGTTTCTTCATACGAGTGCTTCTGCGCCGATTCTAGTCAATATTGGTTTTTGGGTTACGCTTGCTTCAGCAGCTATATTTGGATGGCACTATTCCGGGTGGACGGGCATTTTCTTGCGGCCGCTTGAAATTACTTTGGCGGGGCTCCTTTTAGATTTCGTCATTGAGCGGACGTTACCACTGCATCTTCGCTATAGATTCCCATTCAACCCGATAGTTCACTTATACATTTTCCCGTATGCTTTTTTGCTTGGCGCGATATTCGCAGTTATTCACCAACCGTCATGATTTTATGTGTCAGATAATCGAGTCCATGCCAGTTAACAGGCCAACTGCCGCTGGCGTTTTCAGCCTGCTATCGCGGTTCATATTGCGAGTCGGTGGTGGTCCAACTTTTAGTGTTCGGCGTTGAATGTTGAGCGTTGAATGTTCCTCTGATTTCCCATGCCCGGTTATTTCGCCATCGTCCTCCACGCGCATCTGCCGTTCGTGCGGCATCCGGAGCATGAAAAATTTCTGGAGGAAAACTGGTTGTTCGAGGCGATCACGGAAACCTACGTCCCGCTGCTGCGCCTCCTGCAAGGCTGGCTCCGCGACGGCCTGGACTCGCGGCTCACGCTCACGCTCACGCCGACGCTTTGCTCGATGCTGCTCGATCCGTTGTTGCAGGACCGCTACGTCCGGCATCTGAACGGGCTGGTGCAACTGGCCGAAAAGGAAATTCAACGCACGCACCTCGACCCCGCGCTGAACGGACTCGCGCAAATGTATCACCGGCGGTTCACCGAAATGCGCGACGCCTATTTCGCCTGCGAAAAAAACCTGGTCGCCGCGTTCGGAAAATTTCAGGAACTCGGCACGCTCGAAATCATCACCAGCGCCGCCACCCACGCGCTGCTGCCGTTGCTGGCGAATCATCCGCCGTCGCTGCGGGCGCAGGTGCTGGTCGCCCGCGATCATTACCGCAGTTGCTTCGGCCGCGATCCGCGCGGCATCTGGCTGCCGGAATGTGCGTACGACGCGAGCGTGGAAAAAGTTTTGCAGGAGGCGAATCTCCGCTGGTTCATCACGGACTCGCACGGTTTGATGAACGCCGAGCCGCGTCCGCGCTATGGCGTGTTCGCGCCGGTCTTCACGCCGAACGGCCTCGCCGCGTTCGCCCGCGATCCGGATTCCTCCAAGCAGGTCTGGAGCAAGACGGAAGGCTATCCCGGCGACGCGCGCTACCGCGATTTCTACCGCGACATCGGCTTTGATCTGGAATTTGATTACGTGAAACCTTTTCTGCCGGGAGCGGAACAGCGCGGTTTCACGGGCATCAAATATCATCGCATCACCGGCGCCACGGCGGACAAACAGGTCTATGACTCCGCCGCCGCGATGTCGGCGGTGGCGCAGCACGCGCAACATTTTCTCGATGCGCGCCGGACGCAGATTGAAAAACTGGCCGGCGTCATGGATCGCCCGCCGCTCGTGCTCGCGCCGTATGATGCGGAGTTGTTCGGGCATTGGTGGCACGAGGGGCCGGAGTTCTTGGATCACCTCGTGCGCAAGGCATGTTGCGATCAGCAGACGTTTTCGCTCATCACGCCCGGCGAATATCTGCGCCGGCAGCCGACGAACCAGATCGCCAAGCCCGCCGCGTCAAGCTGGGGCGAGCATGGTTATTGGGGCGTGTGGTTGAACGAGACGAACGAATGGATTTATCCGCACCTGCACATCGCGCAGGAACGGATGACGGAACTGGCCCGGCGCTTCCTGCAAACCGAGGCGATCCCCGCAAACGGAGAAGCGGTAGGGCGCGTCACTCTGTGCGCGCCGGGTGGCGACCAAGCTGCGGACGGCGCGCACGGAGTGCCGCGCCCTACCGTGCCGCGCCGTGCGCTCCAGCAGGCCGCGCGCGAACTGCTGCTCGCGCAGGCGAGCGACTGGCCGTTCGTCCTCCGCACTGGCACCAGCCCGGAGTACGCCCGCAAACGCATCAAGGATCATCTGCTGCGGTTCACAAAACTTTATGACCAGCTCACGTCGGGAACCGTGGATGAAAAATGGCTCGCGCAAATCGAGGCGCGGGACAATTTGTTTTCCGACATCAACCCCGCGTATTGGGCGTGAACCAAACCGCCGGTCGCGGGGCGCAAAATCCCTGCTGACAACGCGGCGGGGCTTGTTAATTTGAACGGAGAACCGTTTGACCCGGTTGGCCGAACGAAAGGAAAATATGCTTTGCACAAAATGTGGCTCGGAAAATCCAGCCGAAGCGCGCTTCTGCGGCAAGTGCGGCGCGGGCATGAGCGCCCCGCCGGTGATGCCCGCCCACACAACCACCAGCAGGCCCGCGCAAGGAAATTCCGCTCCTAAAAAATCGCGCCTCAACATTCCCGTGATGCTGGTGGCGGTGATTGTGATTGCGGGCATCGGCGGTCTGCTCGCAGTCAAGCTGTTCCTCAGTTCGCGGGAGAACAGAGTCGTTTTACAGAATCAGTTTCCCGAGACCACGCCGTCCATGCCCCCGATTGGCGTGCCGCCGACGCCGTCCAAGTTCGAGGCCCCCAACGGCACGATGAATGTCGCGAACACGGCCCGGCCCGCCAAACTGTCCCCCAACAGCGATGCCGTTTATCAGAACAAAGTTCTCGGCGTCTGGCGGGCGAGAACACTCGTGCTGGGCGCGCAAGTTGACCTGAGGTGTTCCTTTATGCCCGGAGGCCGCGCAAGCTGGACCGGCTCCTATATGTATTTGGGAATGCAGTATCCGCTCTTTTACAGCGGAACGTGGGAAGTGAAGGACGGCTATTGCCGGACGGTCATTGAGTCCTCCAACGTTCCCCAGATCATTCCCGTGGGGATGACCGGTGCCACCAAATTCATCAGCATCACGGATGACGAATGGACTTTTATGGATTTAAGCGACGGTCAAACGCACACGATCACCCGGATCCAATAGTCCGCCGCGACCAAATTTAAAACCATGATTCATCCCACCGCCGTCATTCATCCGAACGCGAAACTGGATTCCACCGTCCGCGTCGGCCCACATGCGGTCATAGATGCGGACGTGCAGCTTGGCGCTGGGTGTATCGTCGGCCCGCTTGTTTACCTGACCGGCGTCACGACGATTGGGGCGCGCAACCAGTTTCACGCCGGCTGCGTCATTGGCGACGCGCCGCAGGATTTGAAATATAAAGGCGAGCCGACCCGCCTGCGCATCGGCGACGACAACAAATTTCGCGAGCATGTCACCGTGAACCGCGCGACCACGGCGGCGGGCGAGACCGTGATCGGCTCAAACAATTACCTGCTGCTCCACAGCCATGTCGGTCACAACTGCCACCTCGGCGACCACATCATTCTGGGCGGCGGCACCTTGCTGGCCGGCCACTCCACGGTGCAGGATCGCGCGCTGCTTTCTGGCAACTGCCTGGTGCATCAATTCACCCGCATCGGGACGCTGGCGATGATGCAGGGCGGCGCGGCCGTCAGCAAAGACCTGCCGCCGTTCACCGTCGCCACCGGCTTGAATGGCATCTGCGGCTTGAACGTGATCGGCCTGCGGCGCGCGGGGTTGGACTCCGCACAGCGGCTGGAGTTGAAGCGCCTCTATCGAGCCTTGTTTCGCAGCGGGAAAAATTTCCGCGCGGCGCTGGCGGCGGCGCAGGCCGGATTTTCGAGTACCGCCGCGCGCACGCTGCTGGAGTTCTGCGCCGCCGCCAAACGGGGCGTGTGCAGCGACGCGGGTGCCAGCCGCTCGCGCGCAACCAACCCGGATTGATTTTGACCGGCGGCCGGTTCAGCATTACGGTGCAGGCCGAAGATGAGCAACAGATTCAACATTTCCAATGCCGGTGCGGCGCGGTTTTTATTACTGTGCGGCCTCGGTGTCGGCGGCCTAATCACCCGGCCGGCACCGGCGCGGCCGATTGAATTTTCCGACCCGGGCAGTTCCAACCTGACGATCCATGTGAGCAGCCTCGGCGTAAAACCGGCGGCGCTGCCGGATGTCGGCGACCGGGTTTTCAAGCCGCACAACTACAGTTCGGCCCAAGGCCAGATTTCCAGCATGAAACCTCTGCCCCCCGCTCCGGGCCTGGCCAGCCGCCAGAAGAGCCATGTTCCCGGCCTGGGGGAGCGCGACCAAAACTGGCTGCAACAGCGGCCGCAGGAAATGTTGCAGGGCATGATGGACAAGGAAGCGCTCAAGCTGCCGACTTACGGAGCCGGAAACAAACCCCTGGATTCCGGATCCGCTTGGGATCCCTACAACCTCTACGCCCGCCGCAGTTCCACCGCAAAAACCGAGCTGCGGGGCCAACTACGGGAGACGAATCGTTTGGGCGCGAGCGCCACCCTGAATGCGAACGACCCGTTCGCGGCGCTTTCCGGCCGCCGGCCATCGCCGGATTATCCCGCCACGCTGGACGTGAACACAGCCCGCCCGCTCGGCGTGGCCGACTGGTTGCACACCGGCGATGATTCAACACCGGATGTCCGGCGTGACCGCTTGGACACCGCCAACCCACTGGATGAGTTCAGGAAAAACCAAGGCTTGCCAACGGCCGTTGGAAATTCCGGCTGGCTCAATCCGCCGCCCGCTCGCAACAACAATGCCTTCGTCAGCGATGTGGAAAAATCCTTGCGGCGGGCCGGCGGTGGCGCTTCTTTGCTGACCCTGCCCAACCTGCCCGCCGCGCCGACGGCCCCCGTGGCCCCCGGCCAAACCAGTCTGACTCCGGCCCCGTATTCTCCCACGGCCAAACCCAAGCCGCTGGATGTGTCCGCACCTCGCCGTCATTTTTAACCCGAACTCCGAATTGGGAATCGGGAGGCAGCGGCAACCGTGTGTAACGCGGACATTCTTGTCTGCGGGTTCACGGGACATTCCTGTCTCGTGTTTCTGAAACCGGCGACGGGAAAGTCGCCCGCACCCGCAGGCTGGAAAGCCTGCGCCACTCTCCCCGTCACGCTGTTGCTTCGGAGTTGGGCTTAGTGCGCCGAGGTCAGCACGAGCACTTGGTCCAAGGTGGATAGGCCTTCGCGCGCCCGATCCAGCGCCACCATCCGCAACGTTTTCATGCCCTGACCCACGGCGATTTTGGCCATGTCGCGACTGCTGCCACGGGAGATGATGAGCTTGCGGATTTCGTCCGACACGGTCATCGCTTCAATGATGGCCAGCCGGCCGGCATAGCCCGAGTTTTTGCAGCGTTCACAGCCGCGGCCGCGATACAGCGGGACGCCGTCGAACGCGCTTGGGTCAATGTTCAAGTCCACGAACATCTTGGCCGGATAGGTGACCGGCTCCTTGCAGTGCGAGCAGATGCGGCGCATCAACCGTTGGGCGCAGGCGAGAATGACGGAGGAGGAAATCAAAAACGGCGCGATGCCCATGTCGTCGAGCCGCGCCATGGAACCGGCGGCGTCGTTACAGTGCATGGTGCTCAACACCTGGTGGCCGGTGAGCGCGGCTTCGATGGCGATCTCGGCGGTTTCGGTGTCGCGGATTTCCCCGATCATGATGATGTCCGGGTCCTGACGCAGAATGGAACGGAGGGCGTTGGCAAAACTTAGGCCGATTTCCTTTCGCACCGGCACCTGGTTGATGCCGGGGATTTGAAATTCCACCGGGTCTTCAACGGTGATGATGTTGAAGATCGGGCTGTTCAGTTCGTTGAGCGCGGAGTACAGCGTCGTGGTTTTGCCGGAGCCGGTCGGGCCGGTGACGAGGATCAATCCGTGCGGCGCGTCCACGGCGGACTTCACCTGCCTGAACGTGTCGGGGTCCAGGCCGAGTTTTTCAAGGCTCGCGGAGAGGTTCGATTTGTCGAGCACGCGCAGCACGATTTTTTCGCCATGCACGGTGGGCATGATCGAGACGCGCAGATCAAAATCCTTGCCGGCCACCTTGACGCGCATGCGGCCGTCCTGCGGCAGCCGGCGTTCGGCGATGTCGAGACAGGCCATAATTTTGAAGCGCGAGGCCAGCGGCAACTGCATCTGCTTGGGCGGCGGGGTGGCGTCCATGAGCACGCCGTCCACGCGATAACGCAGGCGCATGCCTTTTTCAAACGGCTCGATGTGGATGTCGCTCGCCCGGTCCTTGATGGCCTGCACCAAAATTAAATTCGCCAGCTTGATGACCGGCGCTTCTTCGCTGGAGGCCGCGAGTTGATCCAGGTTGACATCCTCGACAGCAGTGTTGGCGAGTTCGACATTTTCCGCATCCTCGGAGTTCCCCTTTTTCTCCGCGTCGGAAATGATGTCCTCCATGCTGCCGCTCTTGGCGGAGTCGAGCTGGGTCAGCTTGTCCATGATGGCCTTTTCGGAGGCGATCATGGGGGCCACTTCCAGCTTGGTGATGCGGCGCACGTCGTCGAGCGCGAGCACGTTGAGCGGGTCGGCCATCGCGATGAACAGTTTGTTCTCCAGGCGGGACACGGGGATGATCTTGTGGTTGTGGGCCACTTCGCGCGGGAGTAGTTCCGCGACCTCGACCGGGATGGTGATGCGGGCCAGGTTGATCGGCGGGGTGTTGAGCACCCGGCCCATAGAAACCGCCATGTCCTGGTCGCCCACGTAGCCTTTTTCGAGGATGAGCTTGAGCAGGCGGACGCCGCCCTTTTTCTGCTCCTCAACAAGTTGTTCCACTTGCCGCACGCTCAACAAGCCGTCTTCGACGAGGGCGTCGGCGATGCGTTCACCAAATGATTTTACGGGAGGCATGGTTCACCGAAAAGTCTTCTGCAGGTTTCGGGAAAGTTCGGCCGGCGGCACCAGGTACCAGAGCAGCCGGTTTTGCGTGGCGGCGGCGATCTCCTTCGCCGCCTGCTGGTTGAAGGGATTGGCGGTCGCGACGAGGATGGATTTGCTCATCCGGTCAAACGGCAGCACACACCAGCGACGGCAAACCGCGACGGGAAAACTCCGTGCCAGTTCGATGTCCGTCTCGTACTTGTCCAGCGGGAGATAGGCGACGCGGCTTTTGTCGGAGAGAATTTTCATGGCCTTGTCCACCTGCAAGATGCCCTTGTCATGGAGCACCTGGATGAACGGAAGGGTGGTGCATTCCTGGGTTTCCGAAACATCCGGCGTGACCCAGCACAGATCAAAATCTCCTGGGGCGATGATTTTACCCTCCACAAAAATCTTGTGCATCGCGGCGCGACCGTCGTCAATTTTCCCGGCAGGGGCTTTGTCGCCTTTCACGGGTTTGCCGTGGTCGGCGGCGAGTTTGAGCGCGGCCGGATCCGCGCTGGCGGCCGGCTGTTCCGCAAAATTGCTGGCCTTGCTTTCGATCTGCTTGAGCGCCTGCTGGACATCGGGATCCTCCGGGTAGCGCTGCAGAATCATCTCGTATTCCAGAATTGCCGAAGAAAGCTGACCCATCTGCACATACGCCTCGGCGATGCGCTTGGCGGTGCTGATCACATCCTTCTCCCGGCCCAGCTTGAAGTAGGCCTCCTTCAAGATTTCCAGCGACTGATAGTCATGCGGCTGCGATTCGGTGATGATTTCAAACATCTCGATCGTCTGCGCCAATTGCGCCGCTTCACCCTGAGTCAATGTGCTTGCCATGTCTGTTAGTTACTCGGCAGGAAAACCCGGCACTTGAATGAATGTTTTGACCCCGGCTTCGAAGGGGTTGCGGACGAAACCCCGCCCAGCCTAAGCTCGATTTCAACCCGCCAGGCTGCGTGCCCGCCAAGGGGCCGGGCGCGCTGCTCTTGTGGGATGGCAGCGAGTGTGGGTTGGATTCAGAACAAAAAGATCCGCTGGATTCATCGAGGCAATATTTTAGAGAGCAGGGCAAGTTGCGATCTGGCAACGCCAGTCGCAATGGCCGCGCCCGGACGGTTGGATTCCGATGACTAGTTATTTTACCATTTACCGCTTGGCAATGGGAAGGTTGATGTGAGATAAATGAATGTCCGGTGGCGGTACGTTTCTTCAGCGCTCATCCCCTGAGCCACCTCCTTGGCGTCTGTCGCCGGACACTTTTCCAACGTCTCCGCCCAGGTGAGAGGCCTTTGCTTCCGTCGCCTGCGGGCCTGCATTACTGCAAACTTCCACCAACCCGGCTTTTCCCAATGAAACGCTTGGACTTTTCCCGCGGAAACGAAAATGATTCTGCTTTGCAAATCATGAGCAGCAGCAAACGCATCTCCACCGAGGGTGGCCCGAGTCTCACGCAGAATCCCTTCGCCGCTTTGAGCAGCGACGGGCTGCCGGCCGGGCCGGATATCCAGCCCGTGGCGGAACCCCTCGCGCCGAAAAAAAATCGCGGGCGCGTGGACATCCTCCGCCAAAAAGCCGGGCGCGGCGGCAAGACCGTCACCGTCATCACGGGCTTTACCGGCATTGGCCTGCCGGAAAAAGAAGCGCTCGCAAAAAAATTGCAGAAATCCTGCGGCGCGGGCGGGACGGTGAAGGACGGCCACATCGAAATCCAGGGCGACAAACGCGACGAAGCCGCGCGCGTGCTGACCGAGGCGGGCTTTCGCCCGGTGTTTGCCGGAGGTTGAAATGAAAAAAAACACGCTCCTGAAAAAAATCATCGCCGCGCTGCAAGCCAACCTTGACGTGCTCGACAAGGCCGCGCAGTCGTCCCGCGCCGAGGCCACGCACGAGAGCAGCAAGGCCGAAAGCAAATACGACACGCGCGGCCTCGAAGCCGGCTACCTCGCCAGCGGCCAGGCCCGGCAGGCCCGGGAGATTTTGGAATCCATCAAGGTTTACGAAACCCTGCCACTGCGGGACTTTGCGCCGGGGGAGCCTGTGAATTTGGCCGCGCTGGTGGAATTGGAAATGGACGGCGCGCGGTCCTTTTATTTTATCGGGCCAAAGAATGGCGGCTTGGAAATTGAACACGCCAGCCAGGAAATCACGGTGATCACGCCACAATCGCCGCTCGGGGAAAACTTGCTCGGCAAAAAAACCGGCCAGCGCTGGACCGCCAAACTCGGCGGCGGCACCGTCAAATATCATCTCGTCTCCGTCTCCTGATTCTACTGCACCATGAAAATTGAAAAACTAACTTCCGGCACCGGCCCGGCACCCCAGACCGGCGACACCGTCAAAGTCCACTACACCGGCTGGCTCACGGACGGCAGCAAGTTCGACAGCTCGGTGGATCGCAATGAACCGTTCGAGTTCGTCCTCGGCACCGGCCAGGTCATCCAAGGCTGGGATCGCGGCGTGGCCACCATGCGCGTCGGCGACAAGGTGAAGCTCACCATTCCGCACGAACTCGCCTACGGCGAACAAGGGTATCCCGGCGCGATTCCGCCCAAGGCCACGCTGATATTTGAAGTGGAACTGCTGGGCATCGGTTGATCGGAGCGACGAAACCACTGCGGACAGGCTTTTCACTTTTGAAATGCCGGGGGGTCTGGCAAAGTCCCGGTGATGGAACGTACCGAAGCGGAATTGATCGCCGCGGTGTTGAAGGGCGATGCCGCCAGCTTCGAGCCGCTGGTCGAGAAATATTCCCCGCGCGTTTTCGCCACCGCCCGCCGCTACGCCCGCCGCGACAGCGAAGTCGAGGACATCGTCCAAGAAGTCTGGCTCAAGGCGTTTCAAAAACTCGCCAGCTTCCGCGGCGAAGCGCCCTTCGAACACTGGCTCATGCGGGTGGCGGTTCACACCTGCTACGATTTTTTGCGCGGCCACCAGCGCAACCGCGAATCCGCCTTCTCGGAACTCACCGACCCGGAACAGGACTGGCTCGACCGCTTCGTCACGCAGCCCGAAACCGCGAGTGAAAACGCCGACGCCGCGCGTCAGCTCATCGGCCGCCTCATGGAACAGCTTTCCCCGCCCGCCCGGCTCATCATCACCCTGCTCGAAATTGAAGACCGCTCGGTGAAAGAAATCTCCCAACTGACCGGCTGGTCCGTGCCGCTGGTGAAAGTGCGGGCCTTCCGCGCCCGCGCCGAAATGCGGAAATTATTGGCGAAAATCACCCATGACAAGTATCTGTAACCGCGCGCAAATTTTGCGCGTCTGACGAAGAGTTGAATTTATGAAGCTGCCCGAGTTGCAAAAAAAACTGATCGCCGCCGCCCGGAACAATCCCCCGGATGAGCGCGTGCCGTACGCCTTTGAGAAGCGGATCACCGCGCTGCTGGCGGCGCGGCCGGTGCTGGATCGCTGGGCACTCTGGTCCCGGGCCTTGTGGCGCGGCGCGGTGGGCAGCCTGGCCTTGCTGTTCGTTTTTGGGGCCTGCTCATTTTTCATTCCGCAAAACGGTGGCGGCTCCAACGACCTGTCGCAGGATTTTGAGAACACCATGCTCGCCTCCGCCGATCAATCCGACACCGACAACACCTGGTGAACACCTGGAAAGTCATCCTCGCCACGCTCGTCATCTTCGGCACGGGCGTCATCACCGGCGGCATGTTGGTAACCTACTCCGACAGCGTGCAGCGGCATCAACGCCGGCAGTTGCTCGCCGAAGTCCAGCGGCTGGCTCCCCGGACAAACAACAATGCGGCGCGCGACCTCCGCGTGCCCCTGCCGCCGAACCTCATCCTGCGGAAAGATTTTCTGGAACGCCTCGACCGCAAACTGAAACTCAACGCCGGCCAGCACGAGCGCATTGAAAAACGGATCGGTGAAGGCCAGGAACGCATCAAGGAACTCTGTAAAAAGATCGAGCCGCAAGTTCACGAGGAACTGGCGGAGACCCGGGAAAAAATCCGCGCGGAATTGACGACGGAGCAGCAACCGCTCTTTACGGAAATCTTCAAACGCAAACCGGTTCCTGCCCGCGCCCCCACCACCACCAACCCCGCTGCGCTGGCGACCGCCACCAACGCGGCGGCGGCAACAAGTATTGCTAAATAATTTCCTGGCAGATTTTTGTACGCGCAAGCGGTGTGAACCTCTGCTGCCTTCGCTCAGATATTCTCGCCCATCGTCGGCGGCGGCTGGTAGGTGACTTCCCGTTCCGGCGGCAGCGCGGCGGATTCCGTCGCCAGCACGCGGTAGTTGCGGATTTGAAAGGAAATCTCCCGGCCATCGTCCAGACCGAGCTGCGCGTACTCCTCCTTGGTGATGCGGCTGCGCAAAATCAAACCCGACGGCAGCTCGATTTCCACCCGCAGCATGATGCCCAGGAAAAAAGTCCGCAGCAGAACGCCGCGATACGGAAACAACGTCAGGTCGGTGGCAAGCTGCACGGCATACGGACGGAAACCGATGCGCAGCCGGGTGCCGTCTGCGTGGCCGCTGGCGGGAAACTGCAACTCGCACAGCCGCGCCACGCCGCCGGTGACTTCCGTGTCCAGCACGTTCATCACACCGATGAAGCGGGCCACGAATTCATTCGCCGGCTGCTCATAGACTTCGCGCGGCGTGCCGATTTGTTCGAGGTTGCCCTTGGAAAAAATCACGATGCGGTTGGACACCTCCAGCGCCTCCTCCTGGTCGTGCGTGACGAAGATCGTGGTCACGTTCAGGTCGTGGTGCAACGTGACGAGCCACTCGCGCAACTCCTGACGGATCTTCGCGTCCACCGCGCCGAAGGGTTCGTCCAGCAGCAGCACGCTGGGCTTGGACGCCAGCGCGCGGGCGATGGCCACGCGCTGGCGCTGCCCGCCGGAGAGCTGGTGCGGGTAGCGTTTTTCCAAACCATCCAGGCCGAAAAGTTTCAGCAGTTCCGCAACGCGATCCTTGATGTCCGCCGTCTTCCACTTTTTGATCTTCAACCCGAACGCGACGTTCTTGAACACGCTCATGTTTTTGAACAGCGCGTAATTCTGAAAGACAAAACCGATGTTGCGCTGCTGCACCGAGAGGTCGTTCACGCGCTGGCCGCGGATGAACACGTCGCCGCCCGTGGGCATTTCCAAACCGGCGATCATGCGCAGCACGGTGGTCTTGCCGCCACCGCTGGGGCCGAGCAGCGCCATCAATTCGCCTTCCTTCACGGAAAAGGTGACGCTGTTCACGGCCGGCACGTCGCCGAATTTTTTGCTGACGTTCTTCAGTTCAATGCTCATTGCAAATCCTTGCGTGCCAGGTAGGCGGTCTCCAACTCCGACGTGGCGACCGGCGCCGCCGACTGCTGCGCCCGGGCATGTTCCCGCGCCTGCTGCCATTCCAGAAATGTTTTCACTCCCAACGTCACCAGCGCCAGCAGCGCCAGCAGGCTCGCGACCGCAAACGCGGCGGCGGTTTGAAATTCATTATTCAAACTTTCGATGCGCAAGGGCATCGTCTCCGTCAAACCGGTGATGTGCCCGCTGACGACCGACACCGCGCCGAACTCGCCCATCGCGCGGGCGTTGCACAGGATGATGCCGTAGAGCAAACCCCACTTCACCGACGGCAAGGTGACGTACCAGAACGTCTGCCAGCCATTTGCACCGAGCGACAACGCCGCCTGCTCCTGTTCGGAACCGGTCGCCTGCATGACGGGAATCAACTCACGCGCGACGAACGGGAAGGTGACGAAGACCGTCGCCAGCACGATGCCCGGCACGGCGAAGATGATTTTGAAATCGTGCGCGTCCAGCCATTTGCCGAAAAAACCCTGCAATCCGAACAGCACGACGAACATCAAGCCCGCCACGACCGGTGAAACGGAAAAGGGCAGATCAATCAATGTGATGAGCAAAGATTTTCCCCGGAAATTAAATTTCGCAATCGCCCACGACGCCGCCAGACCGAAGATCACATTGACCGGCACGCTGATGGCCGCGACGATCAGGGTCAGCCGGATGGACGCCAGCGCGTCGGGATTTTTCAGCGCCTGAAGATAATGCTCCCAGCCTTTTGCGAACGCCTGCGCAAAGACGTTGATCAGCGGCAGCAGCAGGAACACCGCGCAAAACAGCAGCGCGACCGTAATGAGGACCCACTTCACGAACGGCGATTCCTCCGTCCCGCGCTTGGATTTCGTGCGGTGCGACAGGAGATTGCTCTTTACGTTGCCAGCCATGTCAGTGTTGAAAGCGGCTCGCCCATTGTTCGAGCATGTTGATGATGGCGAGCAGCACAAAGGAGATAACCAGCAGCACGACGGCCAACGCAATCGCCTCGGTGTATTCGTACTGCTCCAGGTGGATGACGATGAGCTGCGGCGCGATCTCGGTCTTGTAAACCAGGTTCCCGGAAATGAAAACCACGGAGCCGTACTCGCCGATCGCACGGGCAAACGCCAGGGCGAAGCCCGTCAGCAGTGCGGGAAACAAGGACGGCGCAATGACGCTGACAAATGTTCGCAAGCGTCCCGCCCCCAGCGTCGCCGCGGCCTCCTCGACTTCGTGTTCCAGATTTTCCAGCACCGGCTGGAGCGTGCGCACCACGAACGGCATCCCTACAAACGTCAGCGCGATCACGACCCCAAGCTGCGAGTACGCGCCCTTGATGCCCAGCGGCACGAGATATTGTCCCAGCCAGCCGTGCGGCGCAAACAGGCTCGCCAGCGTCAGCCCCGCCACCGCCGTCGGCAGGGCGAAGGGAAAATCCACAATGGCATCAATCAGGCGGCGGCCCGGAAATTCGTAGCGCACCAGCACCCAGGCGAGGATGGTGCCGAAGATGATGTTCGCCACGGCGGCGATCAATGAAGCGCCAAACGTCAGCTCGAACGCGGCCAGGGCGCGGTCATCGGTGACCAGCTTCACAAAATCCCGCCAGGAAATTTCGCACGCGCGCAGCACCAGCCCGGCCAGCGGCAGGAGCACGATGACGGTCAGAAAAAAGACCGTCAACCCCATGGTGAGGTTGAAGCCGGGCAGCGCGTTGAATTTCTTTTGAGCCATGTAATGAGCGGGCAGAGAGTATCGTTTCGCCGCTTCGGCGCACAACACCAGAATGCGGCCAGGCGCGGTTTGGTCAACTTGATGGGTCAGGCAGAGGGCCGTGAGCGACGACCGGTCCAGGATCGTCCGGCATCAAACAACACCCTCCAATCGCACTAGAAAATTTTCCAGATGGTTGACCAAATCCGCGAGCGCGGGCCAGTGTCCGCTGAGGATGTCATTGGCGTGGGCGAGTCCGTTGCGCAGCGCGCCGATCTCCTTGAAAAAATCCTCCAGCGCCTGCTTCGAGGAAAAGCCACTCAACGCGAACAGCTCGCGGTCCTTCATGAAGATCGTCGCCTTGTCGCCCAGTTGCAGGCAGTCGGACAGATCGTTCTCCTCGTGCCGGCGGCGGCGGTCGGCAAAAATACGGCGCGTGCCCTGAACCCGTTCTTCGGACAGCAACAACGCCCACGCCTCGGCCGGATAGCGCTCACGCACCACGCGAAGCAGTTGCATTTCCAGCAACGACACCAGGCCGAAGAGCCACAACCGCACGGGCGTCTTCTGCAGGTCGCCACGCGTGATGATGCCGCCCACATGGCCCAAGACATTGATGAAGACATGCCGCCGCTCACGCAAGGCCGCAAACGCCGCCAGCAACGGCTCGTTGTCCGGCAATACTTCGCCGCGCGCAAACGCCCGCCGCTGCGCGCCGGCCAGGCCGCCGGCAAGTTCGTCGCGCACCACGTAACCCGCCACGACACCCTGCTCGCGCACGCCCACCACGTCGAATTCACGCTGCTGCATGAAGGCCCGCACCTCGGCGGCCGGCTGGGTGTGGTCGAAGGAGACGAGCGGTTCCGCGATGTCGCGCAGCGTGATGGTGCGTGCGAACATCCGGCGCAGATCCCCGACGGAGGATTTGAGTTGCTTCATCGCGCCCCAATCCAGCCAGCTTCGAATGGCTTGTGCAAGTTCAACGGCTGGCCTTCTGAATCTGATCGAACGTGCCCGCGTCGCCAAAGTGCGTCTGCTGCGCCTTCTGCCAGCCGCCGAACAGTTCATCCACGGTGAACAGGCCGAGCTTGGGAAATTTGTCGGCATACTTTTGCGCGACGGCTTCGAGGCGCGGACGGTAGAATTCCTTGGCGGCAATTTCCTGACCTTCCGGCGAGTAGAGATATTCGAGGTAGGCCTTGGCCACCGTTTCGGTGCCGTGCTTGCTGGCAACTTTGTCCACGAGTGCCACCGGCGGTTCGGCGAGAATGCTCACGGACGGCGCAACGATTTCAAATTCCCCCTGCCCTGATTCCTTGAGCGAGAGCAGCGCCTCGTTTTCCCAGGCGATCAACACGTCGCCGATGCCGCGCTGAACAAATGTGGTGGTCGCGCCGCGTGCGCCGGTGTCGAGCACGGGGACGTTTTTGAAAAGCTTGGCGACGAATTCCCGGGCCTTGGTTTCGTCGTTGCCGTTTTGCTTCAACGCATAGCCCCAGGCGGCGAGATAATTCCACCGCGCCCCGCCGGAGGTTTTGGGATTGGGCGTGATGACTGAAACCCCTGTCTTTATAAGGTCATCCCAGTCTTTAATGCCTTTGGGATTTCCCTTGCGCACGAGAAACACGATGGTGGACGTGTACGGCGTGCTGTTGTTTGGCAGGCGTTTCTGCCAGTCGGCAGGGAGCAGTTTCGATTTCTCCGCGATGGCGTCAATGTCATATGCGAGCGCGAGGGTGACCACGTCCGCCTGCAATCCGTCAATGACCGCGCGGGCTGATTTGCCCGAACCGTTATGCACCTGCTGGATGACGACGGTGTCGCCGGTCTTGTCCTTCCAGTATTTCGCGAACGCGGCGTTGTAGTCCTGATACAGCTCGCGGGTCGGATCGTAGGAGACGTTGAGCAGTTTGATTTCTTTCGCCTGGGCCGTGGTGTTAATCAGCGAGCCAATCAACACGGCAATCAATGAGCCGGTCAACACGATGGAGAGTTTCAAGTATGTTTTCATTTTGTTGTGCGTAATTTCGGTTGGTTAAAAGGCCAGTTGCAGGCGGGTGAAGAGCACCTGCTCCGGCTGGCGCGTGACGATGCCGGGCGCGGTCGTGGCCTTGCCCGCGCCGCCACCGGTGAAGTCGGTGCGCGAGTAGCTGGCGTTGATGCGGATGTTTTTGTTGAGATACCAGTTGAATCCAACGGCCCAGGACTGCGCCGCCTGGGCGGACACGCCGGGGTTGGCAAACGTCGGAAAGGTGGCCTTGTCCAGATCGAGTTCTGCAAACCGGCCGACGAGCTGGAGCGCGCCCCACTGACCGGCGCTCGGATCGAAGGGATGCTTCGGCGTCACCCCGGTGTAGGTGGCCGCCTCCCCCGTCAGCACCCAGCCGCCGGAAACCTGCCAGGCGGTGTTGTGCAGATCGGCGGTGAAAATGTTCGCGCCGACATTGCGCTGGACTCTTTGATCGGAGATGACGTATTCGCCCAGCAGGCTCAACGGGCCGTAGTAATAATAAGCTTGGGGCGACAGCCGCCAGTGGTTGCCGTTGGCCACGACGTTGTTGGTGTAAGCGAAAAACGTCTGCTGGCCGTCCGTCAGGAAGCCGTTCGACAAACCGGTGCTGTTCGAGGAAACGTTGCCCCAACTGCCGCCCACGCCAAACCCCAGCCCCGCCAGCGCCGCCACGCCGGATTTTTTGAACGGCTGCGCGAACAGCCGCCCGGCGAACTCATGATGGTCTTCAAAATCCGCGTTGGCCGTGTTGCGTCCATCGGCCACGCCGTTGAAGATACCCGCCGCATAACTCAACCGACCGTCCGCCACATCACCCCAGAGTTGAAAACCGATGTCGCGGTTCGGGGTCAGGTCCGTCGCCAGCGACCGCTCGTTGAACGCGGTCACCGTGTCGGATTGCAACTGCTCCAGTCCGATGGGCGTCTTGAATTTTCCCGCCCGCAACTGCAGCCACGGCCGGTAGCGGTAGTTCAGGTAGGCGTCAACGATCTGCACCGAGGAACGCGCGAAGTCGGGGACGAACAGAAAATCAAAGTCGCGATAAACCGTGCCTTGAAAAATCGGGCGCGCCCGGCGCAGCAGAAAACTGTCGTTGCCGTTGATGCCGCCGTCCTTGAAAAACGAACGGTTGTCCGTCTGCAAAAACCCGTGCAGAGCGAAGGCAAAGTTCGTGTCACCTGAACTGATGGTGAGGCCGCTGTTGCCAATGGTGATGTGCGGCACAGTTTTGGCCGCTGCAACCGAAGTGTCCTGATCCAGTTCGCGCTTGCGTTCGAGCACGCGAACTTTTTGATCCAGCGCGTCAATCTGCTGCCGGAGATTTTTGATGACTTCGGACACGTCCTCCGCTTTTGCGATGGTGCCAATGACGAGTCCGCTGACGAATCCCGCCACGATTATGGTTTGCTTTAGTTTCATGATTTATTTTTGGTTCATGCCTGGTTCCGCTGGTGCGGTCAGCGCTGTGTTGCTTTTGGTTTAATCATTATGGTTCGGAACATTTTCCACATTCAACTTGGGAGACAATATATTTAATCTCTACTGTATCAATAGATATTGATAAGATTTTTAATACCTTTGTTTTGTTGGATATTTATGGCTACATAACCATTCTTGACTTGTTCTGTGTAGATTATAAACTGGCTGTGCCATGAAACTTTCAGTGCGCGGAGAATACGCCATGCGGGCCATGCTCGTGCTCGCCTTAAACTACGACGAGTCGGTCGTACGCATTCAAACCATCTCCGAGCAGCAAAAAATCCCCAAACGGTTCCTTGAACAAATCCTCAACGATCTGAAATCCGCCGGCATCGTGCAAAGCCGGCGCGGCGTCGCCGGCGGCTACCGGCTGGCGCGGCGTCCCGAGGAAATTCCCCTGGCGGCGATTGTCCGCCACATCGAAGGCGCGCTCGCGCCGGTCAGTTGCGTCAGCGAACGCTTCTACGAAAAATGCTCCTGCCCCGACGAATCGCGCTGCGCCATCCGCAGCGTGATGAAGGAAGTCCGCGATGCCGTCGTGAAAATCATGGAGCGCCTGACCGTAGCCGATCTTTGCCAGCGCGCCCGCAACTTGCAACAGGTGCCGCTCAGTCCGTTTGATTTCAACATCTGAGCGCCGGACGATTTTCAGAAACGGCGTGCGCCCCGAACACAAATCGTTTAATTGAATCCGGTGGATCATACGCGCTCGATTCAAAACATCGCCCTCATCGGCTTCATGGGCACCGGCAAATCCTCCGTCGGCCAGTTGCTGGCGGCCACGATGCATTTCAGCTTTCTCGACACCGACCACGCCATCGAAACGCGTGCTGGAAAAACCATCACGGAAATTTTCGCGCAGGACGGCGAACCGGCGTTCCGGGAGTGGGAACGCGGCGTGGTGCAGGAGCTGGCCCAGCGGAAGAAAACCATCATCTCCACCGGCGGCGGCCTGGCGGCCAATGAGGCCAATCTGACCAGCCTGAAAACCCACGCCCTCGTCGTCTGTCTCTGGAGCGCGCCGGAAAAAATCTGGGAACGCGTCCGCCACCAGACCCACCGTCCGTTGCTGCAATGCGCCGATCCGCTGGAAAAAATCCGCACCCTCCTCGCCGCCCGCGCACCGTTCTATCGCCAGGCCGACGTGCTGGTGAACACCGATCTGCGTTCCGTCCGCGAAGTGGTGCAGCAGGTGATCCATCAATTCCAACTGGCGCAAGGCGGTGGCTGATGAAACCTGTTTTGCGGCAGCGCGCCTTGGAACTTGGCTTTGACGATTGCCGCATCACTACGGCCACCGCGCCCGATCACGCCGCTGAATTCCAGCAATGGCTCGCCGAAAAGCGCCACGGAGAAATGACCTGGCTCGAACGCAATGCAGCGAAGCGCGTGAATCCCCAGGAAGTTTTGCCTGGAGCCAAGAGCATTATCACGTTTGCGATCAGCTATGCGGGAGGTGTTTCCGAACCGGACGAAAATCGAAAATCGAAAATCGAAAATCGAAAATTCGGCGAGGTCGCCCGCTATGCCCGCTTCAAGGATTACCACGACGTCATCGGTGAACGGCTGAAACAACTGACCGGCTTCGTGAACGAGCTTGGCGGCCCCGGCACGCGGTCGCTGTGGTATGTGGACACCGGCCCGCTTCTTGAACGCGACCTCGCCCAACGCGCCGGGCTGGGCTTTGTCGGCAAGCACACCAGCCTCATCAGCCGCTCGCTGGGCAACTGGTTTTTTCTCGCGGAGATTCTCACCACGCTCGAGCTGGAACCGGACGCTTCCGAAAAAAACCGCTGCGGCTCCTGCACGCGCTGCATCACAGCCTGCCCGACCCAGGCCATCACCGCACCCTTTCAACTCGATGCGCGCCGCTGCATTTCCTACCTGACCATCGAGCTGAAAGGTTCGATCCCGGTGGAGCTGCGCCCGGCGATTGGCAATCGCATCTACGGCTGCGACGATTGCCTCGCGGTCTGTCCCTGGAATAAGTTCGCGCGCGAAGGGAGTTTGATGCGGGAACATGCGCGGCCCGATCTCGACACGCCCGACTTATTGGATCTGCTCGCCCTCGACGACGCGGGCTTCAAGAAACGATTCGCTGGAACTCCGATGCTCCGCACCAAACGCCGGGGATTGTTGCGCAATGTCTGCGTCGCATTGGGGAATGTAGGCGATGCCACCGCCCTGCCCGCCTTGGAAAAAGCCGCTGAAGACTCCGAGCCGTTGATCGCCGAACACGCCCGCTGGGCCATCCAGCAAATCATCTCGCGAACAGGGGCGTGATCAGTCCGCCGGAGAAATTTTCAACAACTCGTCGGCCGTGAAGGCAGCCGGATGAGCTTTGATCTTCGGGCGCACTGCTTGAACCTGTGCGGGCGTCACTGCGGATGCTTTGTTGCCCCACTCTTTGTTCTGACGAACAAAGGTGATGACGGCGGCGATGTCTTCGTCGCTCAAAGAATTCCACGGCACCATGACGTTGTTGAAGTCATGGCCTTTGACGGTGATCGGGCCTTGCAATCCATTGAGCACAGCGCGAATCACACGACCCGGCTCGGCTTCATTGACCCACTCCGAAGCACAGAGAGGCGGAAATTGTCCCGGCGTGCCCAAACCGCTGGCTTGATGGCAGGCCACGCAAGTCTTGCCATACACGGCCCGGCCTTGTGCGAACGAGCTGCCGTCGCTCTTGGGCTGATAAGGTTCCAATTCGGCGAACGAGTTATATGGCCCATAGACCTGCGGATGAAACCACCCACCGTGATCGTCAAAATAAAGCGCGCCGACATAGAGCAGCATCACCGTCAGAACAATCAGCCAGATCGGCACGGCCGCGCCTTGCGAGGGTGACTCGGCGGCGGGCGAAGAAGTATGTTGCGACGGCTGGCTCATTTGGCGACGGCGATTGGTTTGGGCGCGACGGGCGCGGACATCGGCGCTTCATACAGCGGCGTGTCCGAGTGGAGGCTCAAGAGATACGCGACCAGTTGCCGGGCTTCCGGCTTCGGCACGATTTCAAAACCGGCGGCGGGCGTAAATTCTTTCGGAAGCTGGAGCGCGTCGGGTGAAGGTGTGCCGGAGATTTTCCGCGTCTCAAACAGGAAACGATACGACGGCATCGCCGAGCCGCTCACGACGGACCGCGGAGCGTAAAGATGATTGAGATGCGTGTTGGCATCCGGCGAACGCAACCCGATGTTCGCGAGATCAGGGCCGACGCGCAACGAACCGAGCATCACCGGATAGTCATAAAGATAATCCGCCGCGACCGTGCGGCGAAGTCCCCAACCACGCGCCATGTCCGGTCCGACGGAAACCAAGCGCGTCTCCGCTTTGGCACCGGCCTTCTTGAAAGCCTTGGCCAAAGTATCGGCGGCATCCATCGTTGCGCCAGAAAGAATCGTCTTCGGCAAGCCACTTACCAGGCCGGCGACGTTCGCACCGGCGTCCATTTTTTTCAGGACTGCATCCACGGCGGTCAGGTTCGTGCCGGTTTCGGTCAACACGAGATCCACGACCACGCCGGTCTGGCCGACCTGCTGGCTGTGACAGGCGGCGCAGTTGTTGGCGCGATACACTTCCATTCCTTGATGAGCAATGCCGGGCCGGAGTTGCGGATACATTTCCGCCGTGTTGACGATGTTGGTTTCCTGCTGCTGGCGGCCGATCTGAATCTGCGGCGTCAGCACGAAACCAAACCACGACGCGGAGAGCGCGAAGAAGGCGGCGAGAAAAACCAGCGGGCCGTTGTTCATGATTTCACCCCCGCCGTTTTCATTTCCACCGTGGCCGCCGCGAAGGCGGGAATAAATTTCGCCTTGGCGAGGCGCACCACCATGACGGTCAAATTCATGGCGAACAACAGATGGCCGGCCGCAATCAGCAGTTCACCCGTCGTGCTGACGCGCAGAAACGGCAGCGTCGCCTTGGTCAAATCCACGAAGGCAATCTGCGGATTGGCGAGTTTAATTCCCTGAAACACACCGCCAATGGCCAACGGAGCCGCGATCAAAATAATTCCAAACGCCGCCAGCCAGAAATGGGCGCGGACGGATTTCGCACAGGGCCATTCGATGCCGGTGACGCGCGGCAGGATGTAATAAATCGCGCCAAACATCGTCATCGCGAAGAAGCCGTACGTGTTCAACTGCGACTGCGCGACGGTGAACCAGGTGAAGTCGGTGATGGTGCTAACCCCGGGCAGCGCCGCCGCCACGCGCATCATCCCGGAGAGTTGAAACATGCCCAGCCCGAAAACAATGAACGCCGCGACGGTCTTGGATTGCTCTTCGGTGCGCGCTCCCTGCTTAGTGTGAAGCACATTCAACCCAAGAGCGATCTGCGGCAGGATGGTCAGCACGGCGGCGATGGCGCTCAAGGCCGGCATCCACGCGGGCAGCGGCGCGCTGCTGGGAATGCCCGTCCAGCTTCCAAACAAAATCAAAGTCCAGAAGGTGAACAGCGCGAGCGGCCGGCTGTGCAGCGGCTTGTTCATCAGCTTCGGAATGAAATAGAAAGTTGCCGCGAGTCCCACGAGCGCGAGCCAGACGAGATTCAAATTCGCCGCAAACCACCAGGCGATCACCGGCTGCATCACACCGCGCACCGGGTGCAGGACGAGCATCAGGCGCGCAGTTGAAAATATCCACGGAAACCAAAAGAGCGCGGCGATCAAAAACCATTGCGACGGCGAGAGCGAACGTTCACGCCGCTGGTGCAGCGTCTTCACCAATCCGCTGCCGATGACGATGCTCGCGATGAACAGCAGCACCGCCGAGTAGCGCGGCATTTCCAAATAGTCAAAGCCCGTCGTGCTGCCCGCGAGAATTCCAACCACGCCCAGCAGCACGCCGAAGTTCCAGACCTTGCCGCCGAAGGCGATGCCCACCGGCTGTGACACGAGGTTTTGTCCCAGGCTTGCGATGATCCAGAGGCCGACGCCGAGTCCGGCTTGAATCGCAAACCCGTAGGTGAACGCCATTGTCGCCACGGCGTGAACGCGGCCGTACGACAGGCACTCACAGCCAGACAAAAGATTGGGCGCGTGAAATTTGAGCGAGGCGAGGAAGCCGAACGCGGACGACACCAGCAGCCAGAAAGCCGCGTGGCCGAACAGCACGAGCAGCGGCAGCCGGCACGAGGCGTCAATTTCGCCAGTCGAAACGGACTCGCAGCCGGAAGAGGTTGAGCAAGAAGTCGGGTTCATCGAGCGGGCGGCTACTCGAAAGCACTCGGCTTCGGGGGTGGCGGTGGCGGAACGAAAGTGGCCTTCTCTTCGCGGGCGATGAGCGCGGCACGCGCAGCGGCGGGATTCTGCCATTCGCGCTCGGCGAGCTTCATGGCTTCAGCGATTGGCAGACGGACAAGTCCTTTGCCCTGGTCAATCCAGGCGGCGGAGTTCAACGCCTCAACTTCGGTGGCGCGCAATTCTTTCAAGGCGGCGGCGCGTTCGGCGGCGCGATTGGCGTTGAGCGGTTCCGTCCGCGTGTAGCACCGCATGGCCATCACCAGCGCGCCCACGATGAGGAACGCGCCGACGAGTGCCAGACAGTAGGCGCATTTCGTTTTGCACTCGCAGCAGTTTTTGGATTCGGAATTCATGGCGGCAAAAGTCAGTGGCTGCGGTCGGGCGAGCCGTGCATGTCATCAGCCTCGTCCACTTCGCCGCCGGAAAGCTGCGTCGGCACGGGATGATACAGGCCCATCGCTTCAATCAGGCGCGGGTCCTTGATCGGATACGGCGCGGCGCTGGCAAACTTGGCGAGGAAACGGTTCGCCAGCACGCCGACGATCAGCGCGATGCAGCCGAAGTCCAGCCAGATCCATTTCCAGCGGACGCCGTCGGGATGCGCGACTGGCAGGATGTTGAAGGCCATGTCCACGTAATGCATCAGCCACGCCCAACAGCCGAGCGCGAACATGAAGTTGAACTTGCTCTTCACATCAATCCGCAGCAACGCCAGAAACGGGACGAAGAAATGGCCGAAGATGATGATCATGCTCCACCAGAACCAGGTGCCCTTCTCGCGCTGGATGTACCAGAAGGTTTCTTCCGGCAGGTTGCCGTTCCAGATGATGAAGTATTGCGCGAAGGTCACGTAGGCGTAAAAGACGGTGAACGCGAACATCAGCGAGCCGATGAAATAAAACTGATGCTCGTGCAGTACGTGGGTCAGCACGCCCTGGCGACTGAGCACCATCGTGATGATGTAAACCAGCGCCAACGTCATCCACACGCTGCCGGCGAAATAGAAGACGCCATACATCGTCGAGAACCATTCGTGTTCCAGCGCCGTCATCCACATGAAGACCGCGAGCGTCAACGTGACCGCGAAGGCGAAGATGCCCCAGTAGCAATGGAAGCGCATCTTGTAGGTCGGCAGGGAGCCGCCGGTTTCATCCTGCTTAATGGACCAGTAGCGCAGGCGGTTGGTCAACAGCCACCACACGGCGAAGCACGCCAGCGAGATGAACAGGAATCCGTTCTGGGTGAACAGCGGCAGCTTCACCTTCAACGCGTGATCGGCCGCCGGATCGTTGGACATCCAGTGATAAAGATGTTTGCGCAGCAGATAAATCGGAATCCAGAAAACCGCCATCACGGGAAACAGCAGCGAAGCCAGATGTTCGCAGAACCGGCGGATGGGCACCGACCAGCCGGCGTCAAAGAGATGATGAAACATCACCAGGAACAGCGCGCCGGAGCAGATGCTGAGGCAGAACATGTAGGCCAGCAGCCAGGAGAACGCGAACTGCCGCAGGGCGTCGTGCTGATAACTCACCAGCGCGCCGATGCCCGCGATGACCGCACCGATCACGATCAGTTGCGTCGGAACCTTCCGCCACTTGGAGAGGTCCAGCGGCGGCAGCTTGGCCGATTTTGTAGGCGAACTCATAAATTACTTTTTCAAAGCGCCGCGCAATTCCTGCGGCACATCGTCCATCGTTCCGAGGCGGCTCAACTGCACCGCTCGCAGATACGCGATGATGGCCCAGCGGTCTTCCGCCGGCACGTTTGGGCCGTAGGCGCCCATCAGGTTCTTGCCGTAAGTGATCGTGTTGAACAATTCGCCGTCGGTCATTTCGACGATGCGCTTGTCGTGCAGGTTCGCCACGACCGCCATCGCGCCGATTTTTTTGGTGATGCCGGTGCCGTCACCCTGCTGGCCGTGACACGGCGTGCAATAAATCGTGAACCGTTCCTTGCCGCGTTCCATCAATTGCGCGGTGATGGACAGCGGATTGTTTTCAACAAAATTCGTCGTGCCCGTCAGCTTGCCCGTGAACACCGGCGCGTCTTCGTGCGGAAAGTATTCCCGGCCGCCGATGACCACGGCGGGCACCTGCGGGATCGTGCCCGGAACCGCGAGCTGCGAGCTGACGCCGTTGGCGAAGAAACCGTTCGGCGACTGCGGGCGGAGCTTGAGCTGGCGCTTCATGTCCGCGAAAATTTGGATCGGCGTGTTGCGCGTCAACGTGCCCTGCCGCCCGGCGATGCCCACGACGGCCAGCACCGCCACCAGAAAGATTAGAAGAAAGTAGCGCATTATTCCTCCACCATTTCAATGTGATTGCTGCCCACCGCCGCCAGCAATTTGGCCGTCTCGGTTTCGGAAAATTTCGGATCGTCGCACTCGATCACCAGGAAATACTTGTCGTGCGTGACCTGGAGGAACCGGCGGTTCTTGTGCAGCGGATGATGCAGGCGCGGCAGGCGGTTCAGAAACAACATGCCGCCGAGCGACCCAAACGCGCCGAACAAAATCGTCAGCTCGTACGACGGCGGAAACGCCGCGAACGGGCTGAACATCGGCTTGCCGCCAATGAGCACCGGGTAATCCACCGCGTTCAAAAACCAGATCATCAACATGCCGGTGGTGTAGCCGATCACACCGCCGCAGAAGGCGAACCAGCCGACCTTGGAATTTTTCATCCCCATGGCCCGGTCCATCCCGTGAACCGGGAACGGGGTGAAGACATCCCAGCGGGAGAAGCCGGCGTCCCGGATTTTTTCCGCCGCGTGCATGATGGCCGCCGGGGTCGCGAACTCGGCGAGAATGCCGTAGGGTTTTGTCGTGCCGTTCATATCGTCGCGTCTCCTGTCAAGTCTCCCTCACGATCGGGCACCGGCTCCAGGTGTTTCGCGCCGCCCAGCGGATGATGCGGATCGGCCTGCGGCGTCACGCCTTTGACTTCCGAGATCGCAATCATCGGCAGGAAGCGGAGGAACAGCAGGAACATCGTGAAGAACAAACCGAACGTGCCGAGGAAGGTGCAGATGTCCACCCACGTCGGCTTGAAGTAGCCCCAGTTGCTCGGCAGGAAATCGCGGTGCAATGACAGCACAATGATCACGAACCGCTCAAACCACATGCCGATGTTCACCAGAATGGAGATGATGAAAACGATCCACAGATTCTGGCGCACTTTTTTGAACCAGAACAACTGCGGCACGATGGTGTTGAAGCCCATCATGCAGGCCCAGCCCCACCAATACGGACCGAACGCGCGGTTGAGAAAGTGAAACTGCTCGCTCGGATTGCCGCCATACCAGGCGATGAAAAATTCCATGCAGTAGGCGTACGCGACGATCGAGCCGGTCGCCATCGTCACTTTGCACATGATGTCAATGTGTCGCATCGTGATGAGGTCTTCGAGTTTGAACATCACGCGCAACGGCAGCAGCAGCGTCAGCACCATGCCGAAGCCGGAGAAGATCGCGCCCGCGACGAAGTACGGCGGGAAGATCGTCGTGTGCCAGCCGGGCAACTGTGACACGGCGAAGTCCAGCGAAACGATGGAATGCACGGACAAGACGAGCGGTGTCGAGAGACCAGCCAGGATCAAATACGCCTTTTCGTAATTGCTCCAGTGACGGTTCGAGCCGGTCCAGCCGAGCGAGAACAGACCGTAGCAAAACTGTTTGATCTTGGTCTTGGAGCGGTCGCGCAACACGGCGAGGTCGGGAATCAAACCCATGTACCAGAACAACACGGACACCGTGAAGTAAGTCGAGACGGCGAACACGTCCCACATCAGCGGCGAGCGGAACTGCGGCCAGATGCTGTTGGAGTTCGGGATCGGGAACAGCCACCAGTCGTACCACACGCGGCCGACGTGGAGGCCCGGATAAATGCCGGCGCACATGACGGCGAAAATAGTCATGGCTTCCGCCGCGCGATTCACGCCCGTGCGCCATTTCTGACGGAGCAAAAAGAGAATCGCGGAAATCAAAGTCCCGGCGTGACCGATGCCGATCCACCAGACGAAGTTGATGATGTCCCAGCCCCACATCACTGGATGCTGGTTGCCCCAGACGCCGACGCCGGTCGTGATTTGATAGCCGAGCATGACGCCCAGCAAACCGAGCAACATCACACTGGGAATGAAGGACGCCCACCACCAGACCGGCAGCTTGCCTTCGTTGATGCTGCAAATCCGGTCGGAAATCCAGCCGATGCTGCGGTTGTTCCGCACCAGCGGAATGCGCGCGAGTTCAGCCGGCACTTCCGGCAACACCTGCTTGCTCACCTGGGAGGCCATTAGTGCGCTCCTTTCTCGACCGCTGCGTGCTCGTGGGCTTCGCCGGCTTCGGCGTGATGCGCTTCCTCAAACGGGTTTTGGTTGTCGCTCGCCTTCTTGAATTCCTCAAGCGTCAGCGGCGATTGATAATAGTCGGGCATGGCCGGGTTCGGATTCCGCACGCGCGCCAGATAGGTCAGCCGCGGCTTGGTCAGCAGAAAATCCAGCACGCTGTAATCGCGTTCCTGCTTCTTCAATTGCGAGACGCGGCTGTTCGGGTCGGAAATGTTGCCGAACACAATCGCGCCCGCCGGACACGCCTGCGCGCACGCGGTCGTGAAGGAATCGGTCGGAACCACCACGTCGCCGGACGCGCCGGCCTTGACCTTCTGCGCGATCTTGGCCGACTCGATGCGCTGGATGCAGAACGTGCATTTTTCCATGACGCCGCGCATCCGGACGGTGACGTCGGGATTCTTCGACATCTTGATCAGATCCCATTCGTCGCTCAGGCGCGAGCCGCCGGACTCGGGTTCAAACGGCGCCTTGAGCCACGTCAGCAAATCCCATTTGCCCTCGGTGCTGTGCGTGATCGCGTTCGGATAGAACGGCCCCTTCAACTCTTGCAGCGAGCGTTTGTTGTAATCGAGGAAATTGAAACGGCGAACCTTGTACGGACAGTTGTTCGAGCAGTAGCGCGTGCCGACGCAGCGATTGTAAGTCATCAGGTTCAAGCCTTCCTCGCTGTGCGAGGTGGCGTTGACCGGACAGACGGATTCGCACGGCGCCGATTCGCAATGCTGGCAAAGCATCGGCTGCGTGACGACTTGGGGATCATCAATCCATTCGGCGAACTGCTGCTTCGATTCGTCGTCGAACGTGTCGAGAAATTTTTTCTTCGCCGGCGCGCCGGCGTAATAACGGTCAATGCGGATCCAGTGCATCTCGCGGCCGCGCTTGACGAGATCCTTGCCGACAATCGGAATGTTGTTCTCGCTCTGGCAGGCCATCATGCACGCCGAGCAGCCCACGCAGGAGTTCAGGTCAATGGACATGCCCCACTGGTGATGGGCTTTTTCCTTGGCCTTGTCGAACGGGTTCGGATAAAGCGGCGCTTCGATCGGCGGCTTCTCCGCATTCATGCTCTTCGCGAAGCCGGGATGCTCGCGGAACTGTTCCAAGTTCGCCTCGCGGATGATTGGACGGCCTTCCATGGACCAATGATCCTGCGTGCAGGCGATCACATAAGTCGAACCGGTCTTGCGAACAGTCGCACCAACCACGATGGAACCGGCAGTCGAGGTCAACAGGGGATAGGCATTGAAACCCACGCCATGTCCGACGCGCCCGGACTTTTCACGGCCGTAACCGAGCGCCAAACCGAGCGTGTGATCCGCCTGGCCGGGTTGCACCCAGATCGGGCCGGTGACGGTGCGTTTATCAACGGTCACTTCGACGAGTTCGCCGTTTTCAACACCGAGCTCACCGGCGGTTTTGCGGCTGACGAGCACGACGTTGTCCCAGACGTGTTTCCCAACCGGGTCGGGCATTTCCTGGAGCCAGCCGTTGTTGTTGTAACGACCGTCGTCCACGCTGTAATCCGCGTGCAAAATGACTTCGAGCTTGTCCTTGGAGACCACGCTGACTTTCGCGTCGGCCAGCGCTTTGGAAATTGCGGCCTGGTTCAGCGAGAAGCTGACCGGCTTGGCGGCGCTGTTCTTCAAGAAACCGTGGAACAGAAAATCTTTCCACTCGGTTTCAAAATCGCCCTTGGCGTACTCGGCGAACGTCGCGCGAACCAGGTCGTGCGCCTTGACCACGCTCTCGCCGGCGATGCGCGCAAGCACTTCGATCTCGGTCCACGCACCAAACAGCGGTGAAATCAGCGGTTGCACCGGCACGAGCGTGCCGTCGCTGGTGAACGCGTCACCCCAGGATTCGAGAAAATGCGCGAGCGGCAGATGCCAGTCGGTGGCGCGCTTGGTCGCTTCAAAAGTTTCGTCCTCGTAGTAGCCGAGACGCACGACGCTCTTGGCTTTCGCTTGAGCTGCGGCCCAGTTCACATCTGTCGGAGCGTTGTAAGCCGGATTGCCGCCCAAGATAACGAGCGTCTCCACCTGACCGGCGTTCAGCGCGGTGGCGAGTTCAACGATGCTGCCTTCGCCGGAATTCGGCGCGACGTGAAATTCAACCGTCTTGCCGACGTTGCCCAGCGCGGAGTTGATCGCATTGGCCAGCAAATGAACGGCGAGCGGCTGACGATGACCGGCGACGACGAGTGATTCGCCTTTGTGCGCCAGCAAATCTTTCGCGCACTCGGTGATCCATTTCGCATCCACTCCAGCGGGCTTGCCGAAATTTTCCAGTCCGGTGATGCCAGCCGAAGTCAAAATCTCCGCTGCGATTCCCGCCGCAAACTGCGCCACCGCACTCGCCGGAATCCGCAGCCGATGATCGGCGTTCATGCCGGTCAATGACATCAAGGCTTCGACGACATACAGCCGGTTCATCGAGTCTTCGGGCTTCTCGATTTTCCGGCCGGCGGTGAAGCGACGGATGTTGTTGTGAACGTCTTCTTCCGCCCCGATGAAATCACAGTCGAGCGAAACGATGACCTTGGCCTTGTCGTAATTGAACTTGGGCTTCACCGGCGCACCAAAGGCCAGCGAGGCGGCGCGGCGATGCACGTCCAGATCGAGCGGTTCGTAGCTGTACCAGCGGGCTTTCGGAAACTTCTTCGCGATCAGCTTTTGCAGACGCACCCGCGTCGGCGAGGTGTTTTGCTCCAGCAAAAAGCTGAGGCCCGCGCCGCCATTGGTCGCGGCGGTTTTTGAAAGCTCATTGAGCGCGTCCATCGCCTTTTCCGGCGTGGCGTTGTTGCCGGCGACGGTGAAACGACGGGAACGGTCGGGATCGTAAAGTCCCAGAATGGAAGCCTGCGTGAAACGGTCCGTGCCGCCGTTGCTGTCGGGATGCTTGGCGTTGCCTTCGAGTTTGACCGGACGACCTTCGTAGGAACGCACGACCAGCGGAACCGCCGCGCCGCGCGTCGGCATGGCGGTCGCAAAATATTGGGAGGTGCCGAAGACGTAGTTTTCCGGCTGCTTGCCGAAAGGTTCGAGCTTTTCTTCGGGACGACGGCAGCCGCTCGAAGCGAGTCCCACGCCCGCCAGCATGAACGAGGCGGACATGATCTTGACGAAGTGACGGCGAGAAACCGCATCCATTTCGTCCGTGGCCCCGGCGGGAAATTCGCGCTCCATCCACTGACGGAACTCCGGCGTGTCGGCAAGTTGATCGGTGCTGCGCCAGTACTTGCGGCCAAATTCAGGTTCGGGACAAATGGGAGGAATGGTTTTCATCGGTGACAGGCCCCGCAGCTTTGCAGCGATTCAACCTTCCACTGCTTCAGCTTCTCGTTGCCAAAAGCGAGTTGGGCGGTTTCGGATTCCGGCTGCCATTTCAAATCAGTGACCTTGTCCACCGGCCGCAACTTCGTTTCGGGATGACGGTGACATTCGAGGCAGAACGCCATGCTGAACGGCTTGGCGTGATACACCTCGTCCATCTGGTCAATGCGCCCGTGACATTCCACGCAACTGATGCCGCGCGTGACGTGAACCGAGTGGTTGAAATAAACGAAGTCCGGCATCTTGTGGATTTGAATCCATTGAATCGGCTTACCGCTCGCGGCGCTTTCCCGAACCAAGGCGAGACGCGGATCGTCTTTCAACACTTGATTGTGACAGTTCATGCAGGTGGACGAGGCGGGGATGTTGGAGAACCATGATTTGTCCACGCCGGTGTGGCAATAGCGGCAGTCCACGCCGAGCTGCCCGGCGTGGATGGCGTGCGAGAAGGCGACGGGCTGAATGGGTTGATAGCCGACGCGGGTGTACTTGGGCGTGAAGTAATACCACACACCTGCCGTCACCGCTCCGCCGACGAGCAACCCGCCGATAACTATCAATATCGGCAGCCGGTTGGTCCACTTTGGAAAAATCGCTGACATTTCAAATCGTCGTTAACCAAGTCAAAACTGTTTACCGAAACTCGAACTGCGGCTCCGCCACGGAGCGACTGCTTGTGAGAAACACCAGCCGTTGATTGCCTTTTACACGGCGAAAATTGGTGCGCATCTTCCGAAATCAAGCCCGCGAAAACCGCTGCTGGCGTTGAATCGTCCGACCAAGACCGGGTGAATCTAAGAAGTGCGCGCTGCCGCTGCAAGAAAAGTTTGTGAAATTTTTCACGTTTTCTATCAACGTAATGATTCGCATTAGCGGGAGAGGGTTGGAGCGTGCTGGTGGGCGCTGCCCGCCATTCGTTTGAATGTTGATTGCTTTCATCCCAGCAAACGAGGCCGCGGCAAAAAACCAACGCCTTTCACATCGCGACGCCCGGCGTCGGACGCTCCTTCCCGATGCAAGTGTGGTTGTGGTGTGGACTGCGGTTCGCGGGCGAGTCTGCTGGAATCGAATGCTGCCCCGGCAGACTGAAGTTTTGAAATTAGCTTCTTCACGGATCTTAGTGGCTAGGTTTGGGGGTGCTTGGCACCGTCGCCAAACCAGCCAGCCCGTTCTCACTGGAGCAAAACCTCTGTGGCAGT
>JAYWBR010000309.1:0-4284 GCA_043781315.1 Verrucomicrobiota bacterium
GTCTCGGCGATGAGCGGCGTCACGGACAATTTGATCAAGCTGGCCAAGGACATCATGCCGCTGCCCAGCGAACGCGAGATGGACATGCTGCTGGCTACCGGCGAGCAGACCACCATCGCGCTTACTGCCATCGCGCTGCATTCACTGGGCATCCCGGCGGTTTCCATGACTGGCGCGCAGGCGGGCATTGTGACTGACGTGGTCCATACGAAGGCGAAGATTCACAACATCACGCCGAAGCGCGTGCACGACATGCTCAACCAGGGCAAGGTCGTCATCGTGGCCGGTTTCCAAGGCGAGAGTGCGGAAGGTCAGATCACCACGCTGGGACGCGGGGGTTCGGATCTGACGGCGATTGCGCTGGCGGCGGCATTGAAGGCCGACCTCTGCCAGATTTACACGGACGTGGATGGCGTTTACACGACCGACCCGCGCATCGTGCCGACCGCGAAAAAACTTTCGGAAATTTCCTACGACGAAATGCTCGAACTCGCCAGCCTCGGCGCGAAGGTGATGCAGAGCCGCTCGGTGGAATTCGCGAAAAAATTTGGAGTCGTGTTCGAGGTCCGCTCCAGCCTCAATGACAACCCCGGAACCATTGTGAAAGAAGAAACGAAAAGCATGGAAGGCGTCGTCGTGCGCGGCGTCGCGCTCGACAAAAACCAGGCCAAGGTCACGCTCGTGGCTGTGCCCGACAAACCCGGCGTGGCCGCGAAAATTTTCAAGGCGCTCGGCGACGCGACCGTGAACGTGGACATGATCATCCAGAACATCAGCCACGGCACCGGCACGCCCGCGACGGATATTTCCTTCACCACCGACAAGCCGGATTTGCTCAAGGCGCAGCAGGTGATCGAAGGTTTGAAAAAGGAAATCGGTTTCCGCGAAGTCATCACCGCCGAGCAGATCGGAAAACTTTCCATCGTTGGCGTCGGCATGAAATCGCACACCGGCGTGGCGGGGAAACTGTTTGAAACGCTCGCGAACGAAGGCGTGAACATTGACATGATCTCCACGAGCGAAATAAAAATCTCCGTGGTCATTGATCTCGCGAAGGGCGAGCAGGCGGTGAAGGCGGTTCACGCGGCGTTTATTGGTTGAGATATTTCCAAGCATCGGAGTCACGTCGGAAAACAGCCGGGCGGGTTAGGCTTCACCGCCGCCGAGCCAACCCTCGTATATCCTCTTTATGCGGCGACAGATTCTTTGAAAGCTCTAGCCCGCAGAGTTGGTAGTCGGACAGGCGCGGCGGACGACTTCAGGCACGCGGCGGTTGCGATTGATCAAAACGCGGCGATAGTTGACCGTGAGACGTGAAACCAACGACGGCATCAATACCATGGTCATCGCAATTATTCATCAAATGATCGGCGGGATCCGGGACGAGGGATCCGGGCGGGACTCCGGTGCAAGTGTTTTGCGGATGTGCAACCGGCTACGCGAATGAAATCGCCGCTTCAGATTCTGCATTTGGAGGACGAGCCGAGCGACGCGGAACTGGTCCGGCGGAAGCTGGCCGAAGAATCCATCGCCTGCGACATCAGGGTCGTCAACAACCGCGCCGATTTTGTGGCGGCACTGGAGCGGGAACAATTTGACCTGGTGTTCGCGGATTTTGCGCTGCCCGGATTCAATGGACTGTCGGCGCTGGCGCTCTTGCGCAAAAAGCACCCGGAGGTGCCGTTCATTCTTGTGTCCGGCACCGTGGGTGAGGAGAGGGCCATCGAATCGCTCAAGAGCGGCGCGACGGACTACGTGTTGAAGGAACGGCTGGCGCGGCTGGTGCCGGCGGTGCGGCGCGCCATGCTGGAGGTGGAACAACAGATCGAGCGCAAACGGGCCGAGGCGGAGCGCCGGATGTATGGGCGCCGACTCCAGGCACTGTCCCGCCGGCTCGTGTCCGCGCAGGAAACGGAGCGGCGGCACATCGCCCGCGAGTTGCATGACCAGGTGGGCCAGGCGCTCACTGCGGCGCAGTTGAATTTGCAGGCGATCTTGCGATTGCCCGCCGCCGTTACGATCAACGGCCGGCTGCAAGAAACCCTGGCGGTGATCGTGCAGGTGCTGGAACAAGTGCGCAGCCTTTCGTTGGAGTTGCGGCCGGCGCTCCTGGATGATCTGGGGTTGGGGCCGGCCTTGCATTGGTACACGGAAAAACAGGCGGCGACGGCCGGGCTGAAGATCGAACTCACGACCGATCTGCCGGCCCAGCGCCTTGATCCTGTCGTCGAAACCGAATGTTTCCGGCTGGTGCAGGAAGCCCTGACCAATGTGGCGCGCCACGCCAAGGCCCGGCAGGTGACGGTGGATTTGCGTCAGGAAAACGGCTGCGTCCACCTGCGGGTGCGCGATGATGGCGTTGGATTTGAAGTGCGGTCCGTGCGGCAGCAGGCGGTTCGGGGCGCCAGCTTGGGACTGCTGGGCATGGAGGAGCGCGCGGCGCTTGCCGGCGGCGAAGTGGAGTTCAATTCGGCTCCAGGCCGGGGTGCCGAGGTACACGCCTGGTTTCCGTTGCAGGGGCAGCCAGTCCCTGCCGAACTGTGCCGATGAACGATCCGGTCAAACCCATTCGACTCGTGTTGGCGGACGACCATGCACTTGTCCGGGCGGGGGTTCGCTCGGAATTGGAAAGACTCCCAGGGGTGGAAGTAGTGGGCGAGGCCGGGGACGGGCGCGAGGCCTTGAAGCTCGTGCGCTCCCTGCGTCCGGACGTGGTCTTCATTGATATTTCCATGCCGGGACTCAACGGGCTGGAAGCACTCTGGCGGCTGAGTCTGGAATTTCCCGAAGTGCGCGTCATCGTTCTTTCGATGCACGAGAATGAGGAATATGTCTGGCGGGCGATGCGCGCCGGGGCCGCCGGCTACCTGCTCAAAAAAGCGGCCACCGACGAGATTGGCACCGCCTTGCAGCAGGTGTTGAAAGGGGAAAATTATCTGTGCGCCGAACTGGCCGCGCGGCTGGCGAAGAACTTTCCCAAAAAGGGCATCACCGAGACGCGCCTGGAACAGCTCACGAGCCGCCAGCGCGAGATTTTGCAGCTCATCGCCGAGGGCCGCAACACCAAGGAAATCGCGGAGATTCTGGAGCTGGGCACGAAAACCGTCGAGGCGCACCGGATGAAGCTGATGCGAAATTTGAACATGCACAACATCCCCGGGCTGGTGCGGTTTGCGGCGCAGGCCGGCCTGATTGAGCGGGAATTCTAAACGGCCCCGCGCCGCTCCACTCGCGGCGGATCAGTTGAATTGTTTAACCGCGCGCTGGAGCAACCGCCGGCAATGGAGCGAAGGCGAGGTGTTCCTCAGTTCGGCTTTGGCGAGTGTCCGCACCAAACACCAGAGTTCATGAGGGGATAGGCGACGCGGGCTGACGACGTGCCGAATGCGGATCTTGACGGAGGCGCTTTTGCCGGACGAACCGGCAAGCCAGCGGATCGGAATCTGCGTGGGAATATTCATGGCTGGGTGTCGCGGGTGCGATAGAATCGGTTCGGAAAGTTGGGTGCGGTGGAATCGTTGAACGAGAGGACGCCGTCCGGCCCCACGGCTTGGGTGCCTATAACTGTCCAGTCGGTAAAGTTCGTGGTCGCCTGGATTTCATAGGTATGCCCGCTGAGGCCGGCCCCGGTCAGAACGAACGCGCCCCCGGCGGCCCCGCCAATTTGCAAATTCATCGCCGTCACCGAGGGGGGCACGAAGTAGCTCGCCTCGTTCGAGTAAATGCTCTCCAGGCCGAGCGCATCAAACGCCGTCAACACGAAATAATAGGTTCCGCCTTCATCCAGGCCGGAAATGACGGCGCTCAGTTGATTTCCCACAGCAACCATGTTGGTGTAAACCCCGCTGGCCCTGCCGTAATAGACGTTGTAACCGGCCACGGTCAGGTCGGGACTGGCATCCCAGGACAGCGAGGCGCTCTGGGCGCTTCGTGCGGACGGGCAAAGGGTCAGGGCTAGCAGCATTGCTCCCAGAAAGCCAGCCATGCGCGCCAGCCGGGGTTGCGGCCGGGGCTGCGGTCGGTAATTGCGTTGCGATGCGCGGGCCGGGAGCTTTGCGGCACGCGTTTGCTTTGTTTTGCGTTCATAACAATTGGTCATGCTCCAGTATCGGGGGCCGGGCGTTTTGAGAAACTTGGGGGGTTCCTGCGTCGAAGCAGGAAATTCCTAGCTTGCCGGGTGCGGTTTAACCCGAACTCCGAAGTGGCGGCGGTCATTGCGCTGGGTAGCACAGGCCACTGGCCTGTGCCGAGCGGCGACCCGCCGCTCAGCACGGGGAAACCGTC
>JAYWBR010000310.1:0-4275 GCA_043781315.1 Verrucomicrobiota bacterium
CGTTCACGAAGTCGCCGCGCTCGTGCAGAAAGAGAAGAAGGTTAAAATCTCCTACTCCGTCGGCACGATGATTGAAATCCCGCGCGGTGCATTGACCGCTGACGAGATCGCGCACACCGCCGAATTCTTCAGCTTCGGCACAAACGACCTCACGCAAACCTGTCTCGGCATGAGCCGCGACGACTCCGGTTCGTTCCTCGGTGCTTACACCGAAAACGAAATCGTGAAGAAGAATCCGTTCGCCTCGATTGACCAGACCGGCGTGGGCCAGCTCATCGAGATCGCCTGCGCGAAGGGCAACAAGACGCGTCCTGGCATCAAGCTCGGCATCTGCGGCGAACACGGCGGCGACCCCGATTCCGTGAAGTTCTGCCATCGCGTCGGCCTGACCTACGTGAGCTGCTCGCCGTATCGCGTGCCGGTTGCACGTCTCGCGGCGGCCCAGGCGGCCATCGAAGAGAAGCGCCAGGCGAAGACCGGCGCGAAGAAGAAATAGCCTGTAGCGTTCGGCCTGTGGCCGAACTTTTCGAGCCGCAGGCTCGACGCTACAACAAAACCGCTTCGGGAAACCGAAGCGGTTTTTCTTTTGGTGCGGGCGCGGAAGAATTAGCCTCGCCGCATTGCATGAAGTCTTTGCCGATTGAGATTCCCACGTTGCCAAACTGGAGCTGCCACGGCTGCGGCGATTGCTGCCGCGGCCGGTTGCTCATCGCGGTCACGCCGGCAGAAAAGTTGCGCATTGAAAAGCAAATGTGGACGGACGCGGACGGCGTGGATCCCGCCGACATGTTCGTGGAGGAGGGCAAGATTTTCCGCCTCGGCCATCAGCGCGACGGCGCGTGCGTGTTTCTCGACGCGGCCGGTCGCTGCCGCATCCACACGAAGTTTGGCGAGGCGGCCAAGCCGCTGGCGTGCCGGCTTTATCCGCTGGTGATTCATCCGGCGGGAAACAAGGCGGTGGTGGGATTGCGCTTCAGTTGTCCCTCGGCGGCGGAGAATCGCGGACGCCCGTTGTCGGCGCAGTCGGCGGAGATTCAAAAGCTCGCGCGGCTCGTGGTGCCAGAGGATTACGAAGCGGGTTCGCCGCCACCGGTCCTTGCCGCGCCAGACGGCGAGTGGCCAGATTTCTTGCGCTTCGTCAAATGGCTCGACACTTCGCTGGCTCCGACGGATGCGCCGGTGGCGTTGAAACTGTTGCGCGCGCTGCACTGGTTGGCCGCGGTTGAAAAAGGAATGCTCGCTCAAATCAGCGGCACGGGGGCCGAGGAGATTTTGGCAGCACTGGTGAAAAGCGCCGCGCAAAAACTGCCAGCCCTGCCCGCCTCCCCTGCCCGGCCGAGCCGCTTCGGCCAACTCTTCATCCGCCTGATGGTGTTCGAGCACGCGCGAACGACACGGGTGAATGATCCCGGCGAAGCCAGTGGCCGCTGGCAACGACTCCGGGCGGTGCTGCGTTTCGTGCGGGCCGGTGGCCGCACCCCGGCGTTGCGCGAGGGGCTGGCGAGTGTGAAATTCAGCGATCTGGAAAAACCCTTTCAACCGTTGTCGCCGACGATGGAAGCGTTGCTGACGCGCTACTTCCGCGTGAAGATTCAGAGCCTGCATTTTTGCGGGCGCGCGTTTCACGACCGGCCTTTGATCGAGGGCTTCCGCAGTCTGGCGCTGGTGTATCCGGTCATCCTGTGGTTGAGCCGCTGGCTGGCAACGAGCGACGGACGGGCGGAGTTTACGGACGCCGATGTCGCGCGGGCGGTTGCAATGGTGGACTACCATCACGGCTATTCGCCGCATCTGGAGTGGCGCGTCCGGCTGCTGCAGCAACGGGATGACATCGCCCGGTGGATCGGCTGGTCGGAGCGATGAACCGGATCGGTGGAAAGACCGGAGGTTTTTGTATTTTGAAAAGTCCAAGGCCTTTGGCAGTTTGTCCACGTCAACCAACGTAAACAATCAAATCAAACCGCATGAAAAAGATTATTCTGATCCTCGGCGTGGCCCTCGGCCTCGCCACCACCAACCTCCTCGCCGCCGAGGCCAAATCCTACCAGGTCACCGGCCCGGTGCTGGAGGTGAATGACAGCTACCTCGTCGTCCAGAAAGGTGAAGACAAATGGCAGATCGCGCGCGGCAAGAGCAAAAGCGCGGCGGTCAAGGTCGGCGACAAAGTCACCGTGCAATACCAGATGGTCGCGCTGGACGTGGAGGTCAAAGCCGACAAGGCTGCCGACAAAGGCGAGAAGCCCAAGAAAGCCAAGACCCATTAATTCTTTCCGGCCACAAAAAAACCCGGCGGGCCAAAGCCCGCCGGGTTTTATCATTTATTCCGCAACCCGTCAGCTCACGGCAGCGGCGGGCCGACCTTGATGCGGTAGAATTGCGCGGGCAGGGTTCCCGCGTTGGTGTCGCTGAAGGTGAACGGCGACGGCGGCGAGTTGGTGGTCAGGAGCGTGGTCCAAACGCCGCTGGCCAGGTCGGTGGAAACTTGCAGGGCGTAGTCCGGCCCGACCTGTCCGGTCACGGTGAGACTGAATTGTCCGCCGGCATACACCGGGGCACCCGCGTTCGACTGCGTCAGCGGATTCACAATAACCGTGAAGGTATTCGTCGCCCTCAAGTTCGGCGTGCCGTTATCAGTTACCACCACTTTGATGACGTTGGTGGTGTCTGAGTCGGTCACTTGCGGACGCCAGGTGAAAACGCCGCTGCCAGCACCCACGCTGCCCGGGCCAGTGAGGAGCGAGAAGGTCAATGATTGCGCAGGGGTATCCAAATCTGCCGCGAGGCTGGTGTTGTTGACGGTGACGCCGACGTTGACGGTGGCACCAGAAACGGGTGTGAGCGTCGGCGCGTTATTGCCCACGGTCAGCGTGGCGGAACTGCTGGTCACGGTGCCGGCGGCGTTGGACACGATGACCGAGTAACTGGCCACGGCGTTGGCGTTGGCGTTGTTGATGGTGAGCGTGGCGCTGGTCTGGCCGCCGAGCGGTGTACCGTTCTTGAGCCATTGATAGGTCGGATCGGAAATGCCCGCCGCGACGACATTGAAGTTCGCGGACTGGCCGCCGGCCACGCTCTGGTTCGCGGGCTGGGTGAGGATGTACGGCGCAAACGCAGGCGACCAGCCGTAGAACCATGTCGGGATGTTCGTCGCCGCGAGCAGGCGCGGGTCGGCTCCGCTGATCGTGGTGAGCACGGCGAACGTAACCGGGCTGCCGTTCGTGGTGTTGGAATTTTGCCAAAACACATAGGCACCGCTGAACAGTGACGCCGACGGTGCGACGTAGTTGGTGGCGAAGTCACAGCCGACCCACGAGACGTTGTTGTTCGCCGTGCCGTTGCTGCCGGCCAGCGTGATCGGACCGAGGCCCGCATCGGCGGTGAAGGTACAGTTGACGAACGACATGCCGTTGGCCGTGTAGCCGCCGGACGGATTGAGCCACGGGAAGTTGACGCTCTGGGCACCCGCCGTGTCCGTGCGCGCGGCGGTCAACTGGCCGCTGCCGGTTCCGGCAATCGTCTGGATTGCGCATTGGTCGAAGTAGAAATTCCCGCCGCCCCAGATGTAGTCAAAGTTGCCCTTCACGATGGTCTTGAGAAAATACGTCTGCGAAGAGTTCTGGTTGCCGAGGATGGTGTCCTGCCGGCTGTCGAGTTCCGCGTTGAAGACAATGCAGCGTTTGGCGTTGCTCTCGATCATCAGCGCCTCGGCCTGCGAACCGCCCTGCGGCGTGCTGTTCGAGACGGTCAACGTGTCGAGGACGACGTCATTCGCGTTCACCTTGAACGTCATGCGCGCGTGCGTGGTGCCGGCGTTGGCGGTCTGAAAGTTGGCGTTGTTCGGGAAGTAGATCACCGCGCCCGCGCGGCTCTGGCCGCGAAGCGTGACGTTGTGTTTGCCGGCGATGTCCACGATCTCGTTGTAGAGACCGTTGCGGATGCTGACGACGCGCTGCGTGGCGTTGGTGCCGGTCGCGAGCGAGTTCACCGCGCCCTGCACGGTGACGAAGTCCGCGCTGCCGTCGGCATTCACCACGGGATTGTTCGTGTCCGCCGGGCCGCCGGTTTTCGTCGCGAACTGCCAGACATTCGTCGCGGTGATGCCGACGAAATACGCGCCGGTCGCGTCGGTGAACGCTCCGTTGTCAATCGTCACGTAGTAGGTCGCGTTCGACGTCATCACGCTGAAGTGCGGATAAATCGTGGCCGTGCTGCCGCTGATCTTCAAGGTCTGGTAGGTAAACGACTGGCCGTCGCCGGGGAAGGCACGCTGCTGTG
>JAYWBR010000311.1:0-12600 GCA_043781315.1 Verrucomicrobiota bacterium
CGGCTCGCCGTTTCCACCGAAGATGGTGACCTCACGCTGTGGGACATGGTGCGGGGCACGCAGCGGATTTTTCGCGGCCACAGCGAGCCGTGCGTCCGGCTGACGTTCAGTCCGAATGGGAAATTGCTGGCGTCCGGTTCGCGCGACGGCACGACGCGGTTTTGGGACGTGGCCCAGGGGCAGACGGTGGTCGTCGCCACGGAAGGTCTGGCGGGGGTTTTTTCCCGCGACGGTCAGCGGGTTGGATTTTGGAAACCCTCGGAAGGCTACGGCATCTGGCGGCTCGTCAACAATGAAGGCTATGACCTGCTCGTTTGTCCCAAAAGCGAGGGCGCCTTCCTCTCGGTGGATCTGTCACCCAGCGGCCGCTGGTGCATCGCCACGCAAAGCAAGGGGGTCCGCATCTGGGATCTGAAAAATAACTCGCACGAAACGTTCATCCCCGGCACCGACCTTCAGTCAGCCCGCATCACGCCGGATGAAAGCGCGCTTTATGTTTGCGGCCGAAACAATCTCGAACGCTGGCCGTTTCAGACGACCAAAGGCGGTGCAACCATTGATCCGGCCGCCAGCCAGGTCGTGCCGCTGCCGGACGGAAAAGGCGTGCGGGCCATCGCCCTGAGCCTCGACGGCCGTTGGGCCATGGTGGAACTCAGCGACCTGCGGCTGGCGGTGATCAATCTCACCACAAACACGGCCCCGGTTTTTCTGGCGGAAAGCTCGCGCCACCCCAGCCTGCGCACGCCCGGCAGCCCCACGGGTGCGGGACGTTTCGCCATCAGTCCCGACGGGCATTGGGCGGTGACGGGTTTCGGCGTGGGCAAGGAAGATCATCCGATGGTCTGGGATGCCCGGACCGGCCAGCTCGTCACCACCCTGCCCTTCGGCAGCGCGGTGGTGGCGTTCAGCCCGGATGGCCGGCGGCTCGGCGCGGCCGGAACCGCCACGTTCGCGATCTGGTCGGTTGCGGACTGGCAACTGCTCAACCGCTTTGACCGGGATGAGGCCGGCGTCACGCAGGGATCCGTCGCATTCCTGCAAGACAGCGATGAAATTGCCGTGACGCGCACGCGCCAGTTTGCGCAGTTGCGCAGCGCGTTGACCCCAGAAACGTACACCGACCTGATCGGCCCCGAGCTTCAGAGCGTGAACAGCATCCGCATGTCGCTGGACGGCCGCGTGCTCGTCACGGCGAGCGCGACCGATAAATTGCAGGTGTGGCACCTCGACGTGCTGCGCCAAAAATTAAACACCCTGAAACTTGACTGGCGGACCGAACGGGACAACCCGGCCGAACCCACCGCGACAAAACGGGTGACCAGTTCCACCGTGCAAATGACGCTGATCGGCAGCCTCGCCGGATTTTGTCTGGCCGCTTTGTTTGCCCTGGCCACCTTGCGGCAACATCGTCAAGCCATCGCCGGCTACCTCGCCGCGGAGACCAAGGCCGCCACGCGGAATCGCGAATTTGAAATCGCCAAGGTGGAGCTGATGCACTCGCAGAAAATGCAGGCGCTCGGCTCGCTCGCCACCGGCATCGCGCATGACTTCAACAATCTGCTCTCCGTCATCCGCATGTCGAACAAGCTCATCGGGCGCGAGACGAGGGCCAGCGCGGACATCCAGGAAAATGTCGCCGACATCGAGCAGGCGGTGATGCAGGGCAAGCACGTCGTCGGCTCGATGCTCGGCTACGCCCGGACGGAAGACATCGTCGCCGGGCCGACGGAGATCAGCAGCGTGGTGGAGGACACCGTGTCGTTGTTGAGCAAGGAGTTTTTGAGCGGCATCGCGCTGACGCTGGAGCTGGACCGCGAAGTGCCCCGCGTCATTGTCAGTCGCGGTCGTTTGGAACAGATCCTGTTGAATCTGGTGGTGAACGCCTCGGAAGCCATGCAAGGCAAGGGCAAGTTGAAGCTCGCCTTGCATCTGCGCGGCAACCTGCCGGTGAAGCGCTACGCACTGCGTCCGCACCACGCGGATCAATTCATCGAGCTTACCGTGACCGATTCCGGGCCGGGCATCGCGCCGGAAAATCAACTGCGGCTGTTTGAACCGTTCTTCACCACCAAACGTTCGGGCGCGAAAGCCGGCACCGGTCTGGGTCTCTCGTTGGTTTACGCCATCGCAGAGCAGGACGGGCTGGGCTTGAGCGTGGAAAGCGCGCCCGAGCAAGGCGCGACGTTCACCATTGTGGTGCCGGTCCACACCTCCGGCAAATCCACATGAACACACTTGGAAACGACCGCGCCTTCGTCGCCTTGGTGTGCGAAGACGTTTTTCAACTCCACCGCCCGGTGCAACTGCGGGCGGCGGATGATTTCCGGCCTGTGCGCCAGACGCACAGTGCGCAATCGTTGAATCCAACCTAAAATGGCGCGGATGACGGCAACCGAAGAAAAAATGGCGTCGATCTTGATAGTCGAAGACGACCCGAAGCAGTTGCGCCTTTACGGCAAGGCGCTGCGCGGGTACCGCCTTACCTGCGTCTCCACCGGCACCGGCGCCCTCAAGGCCATCGCCGAAGCCCGCCCCGACCTGGTCATTCTCGACAACATTCTGGCCGCCGGCGAAAAAGGCCTGGAATTTCTGCCCCAGCTCAAGGCCGTGGCCGCCCATGTTCCTGTGATCATGATTTCCGGCACGTTGCAAATCCGCGAGCAGCTCGCCGCCCTGCAAGGCCCGCGCTCGGCGCATTACATTCTGGAAAAACCCGTGGACCTTGACGAACTGGATCGCACGGTGGAAATCGCCCTGACCGAGTGCGGCCTGGGCGAAACCGTGGCCGCCCTGCAATCGCTGGAACGCGCGGAAAAATTCAGCGCTTCCGAGCCGGACCGGCGTTTCACGGAACGCCTCTCGCGCCAGCACGCCATGATCAAGACCTTGCGCGGCGGCCATGAACGTCCGAACATTTCCAGCCTGGCCCGCCATTTTAACGTCTCGCGCAAAACCGTGATCCGCGACCTGCAGGATTTAATCCAGCGCGGCCAGCTACCGGAGGAAATTTATCCTGAGTGGAATCAGGAACACGCCTCGGAGGAATAGGCAAACAATCGGGGGGAGTGTACGGCGCGGAGTCATCCGCGCCGTTTTGCGTTTACCCCGTAATGTGCCTCACTCGCACACCCCTGTGCGCAGCAGGCACAGTTCTCATTTTTCACAGATGGGCTTAACTCAGAGGCGTGATGCAAACATTGATCAAACGAGGCTTGCAACCGTTTTCGAACCTGGAACGCCCGCGCCCGGCGTTGCTGGTCGCCGGCCAATTCCGGCGGCCCGCCGGATTAACCCGGCTGCGGACTGCGCCCTCACCGCTGCGGGCGCCCAAGGAAATTAATTTGGAGCCTTGAAAAAACAACCGGCTCCCAAGCTTTCAACTTTTGGCCAACCTTAACCGCTCAAAATAATGAACGCCACATTCCCCTGCCCCGTCGAAGCCCAACCCGCCGCCAGCTCGCCCGTCCTGCCCCGTTTCGCCTTTGCCATCAAGCAGCGTCCGGACTGTTTGCAACTGCTCCAACCGCCAGCTCGCCCGGACTTCACGGACCCTGCCGCTTTCGCTTCCTTGGCCGTCTATGTCGCCGCCTACGGAACCTTCCGGTTTTCCGTGGCGGCCCGCCCGGCGTACGCCGAAGGTTCGGTCCGCGACTGGCTGTTTGATGTGTGCCGGCAAAAAAATCTGGAGATTGAGCGCGCCGCCCCGGCGTTGTTGGACGGCGCTCCCGCCGCAACCTGTCTGGCAACGCACAAAACCGAGGCGGTCGTCACAAAGGTGCGCCTCACCTTGCTGGAAGACGACGGGCGACTGTTCGTCCTCACGGCCAGCGCGCCGGCCCCCCTCTGGCGCGCACACAACATTGCATTCGAGGAAATGTTCGATTCCTTCAAACTCCTGGAAAATTTTGGCCCGACCGTGGCAGTCACTTGATGCAGAAATAAAGCAATTCTCGGACGAACCTGGAAACGCCCGCCCTCAGCAGATCCTTCGACTTTGAACTGAACCACAAAGTAGGTGCGCTGACAAATTAGCTGGCGGCGTTTTCTGCGGTGCCAAACCTGCTAGCTTGGAATCAATATGAAATTTCGCTGCCGCCTTCAAATTGCCTTTGCGCTGGCCGTCTTCGCAATTTTCAGCACCGCTCGCGCCTCGGTCGCCCTGACGAACCCGATTCTATTTGTCACGCAAGTGCAGTTGCCCAAGGAAAACAATGGCAACGTGTCCAACAGCTTCATGTCCGTCGTCACGCTATTTGGCAACCATCTCGCGGATACGGCACACGCCGGTCGTGGCGGCGATCTGTGGCTGCTGACGACCAATCAAGGTCTCGTGAATCTCACGCGCAAAGCCGGCCTCGGCACGAACGGCGTACAGGACGGCGTGGGCATTGCCGTGCGCGATCCCGCCATCCACTGGCTCGGCAAGAAGGCGATCTTCAGCATGATCATGGGCGCGCCGACCGGCTCGAATGACGTGACGCAATTTCACTGGCAGCTTTACGAACTCACCAATCTCGATGCCGTCATCTTCGACACCAACACGCCGCCCGCCATCGTGCGCGTGCCGAATCAGCCGGCAAATTACAACAACATCTCGCCCTGCTACGCCACGGATGACCGGATCATTTTCACGACCGACAAACCGTTCAACGGCCAGCCGCATTTGCAAAATCTCGAAGAATACAAGGGCAACCCGAGCGTGAGCGGCACCTGGATTCTCAATCCCGTCACCGGCGATCTCCGCCTGCTCAATCACACGCCGAGCGGTGCGTTCAATCCCATCGTGGACAGCTTCGGACGCATCATCGAGACGCGCTGGGATCATCTCGTGCAGGACGGCAACGCCACCGACGACCGCCTGCGCCGCGCCACCAACGCGGCTTACAATTTTATTTCGGAAGCGTTGAATCCTGGAACTTCGACGAACATTTTTGAAACCTTTCCCGAGCCGCGCAACTTTGATACGAACTACACGCAGTTGCTCGGCGTGAATGGAAACGCGTTCAACAATTTTTTTCCGTGGATGCTCTCCGAGGCCGGTGGCGCGGAGGAAATCGTGAACCACATGGGCCGGCACGAGTTTGTGCAGATCATGAACACGTCGTTCAACGGCGTCACCAACGTGACCACGCTCGACACGAATCTTTTCGGTTTCAATTCGCTCGCCACGCGCGCGGCGGCGGGTGTCGTCGCGGCGAACACAAATTTCATCGTGAACTTTTTTCAGATCACGGAAGACCCGCGCACGAACGGAACTTACTTCGGCGTGGACGCGCCGGACTTCCAGCAGACCGGCGGCACGCACACGGCGGGCCGCATCGTCGCGTTTGTCGGGCCGCAGTCGTTGAACCCGACAGGCATGGTGTTCCTGAACATCACCACGCCGGCCAATACGCAATGGCTGTATCGCAATCCGCTCCCGATGTCCGACGGCAAATTGCTCGCCGCCGTGACGCCGGCGACCACGATTGACTCGAACCTCGGCACCGACACGCTCCCGAAATCGTCCTACGATTTCCGCCTGATGCTGCTCACCACGAATGGCAGCGCGCCGTATTTCTCAACCAACCAGTTTCTCATTCCCGCGCCGCTGACGAACATCGCGACCTACTGGGTTGGCACCACGCGCGTCACGCAGAGCAACGCGCTGTGGGAATTGCAACCCGTCGAAGTCCGCGCGCGTTCCGTGCCGCAGTCGTGGAATCCCGGCGTCGCGAGCATCGAGACAAATGTTTTTGCCAGCGCGAATGTTGACCTCGCCACGTTCCAGGCCGATCTCGCGCAACGCGGCCTCGCGCTCGTCGTCAGCCGCAACGTCACCGCGCGCGACGCCAACGACAAACAGCAGCCCTACAATTTGCGGATTCCCGGCGGCACAAATTCCATCGCGAACAGCGGAAAAATTTACGACATCTCGCATCTGCAATTTTTGCAGGGCGACTATCTGCGCGGCTACACGAACGGAAACAACGGGCCACAGCCCGGTCGCCGCGTCCTTGCCACACCGCTGCACGACACGACCGCTTTCAACTACGTCAGCAGCAAAACCAACGCGCCCGCCGGCGGTACCGAACTTTTTCCCGACGGCTCGCAGGCCACGATTGTTCCCGCCAGTCGCGCGATGACGTGGCAGCTCACCGGCACGAATGGCAACAACAGCGTGGTGAAAGAGCGATACTGGATCACGTTCCGCCCCGGCGAAGTGCGAACGTGCGCGAATTGTCACGGCATCAACACCGTTGACCAGCTTGGCCGGCCCGCGCCGACGAACACACCGCTCGCGCTGCAAAAACTTCTCCAACTTTGGCGTACCAATTCAGCCAACGCGTATTCGCTCACCGTCAGCAACGGCACCGGCGGCGGCAGCTTCGGCGCGGGCAGCATCGTCACGCTCACGGCGAACGTGGCACCCAGCGGAACTCTTTTCGCGGGCTGGACTGGCGCAACCGTCGCCAGCCCGAGCGCGGCCACGACTTCCTTTATCATGCCGGCGAACAACGCCACCGTCCTCGCGCTGTTCACCAATCTGCCCGCGCCAACGATCAGCGGCTGGCAGTTTGCCGGCGGCACCAATTTGGTTTTCTCATGCGCGGCGTATCCCAGCCGTCCGTGGGCTTTTGAGAGTTCGACCAACCTGGTGAACTGGGTCAGCGTGGGCACCAACTTGTCGGATGCGCTCGGCGGCGTGCTTTTCACCAATGCCTTCAGCCCCGGTGTGCCGAGTCAGTTCTTCCGCGTGCGGTCGCCCTGAGCCGCGCGGACAAATGCTGACGTCCCCGGCGCAAAATTCTTTCCCACAGCAACTGAGCGTATCTAACCCCACTTGCCCGTTGGGAGTTCGAGGCCCGCTCGAAAATATTTTACCGAAAGTTCATTTCGGCTTGAAGAAAACCAATCCGCGAGCGTCAGGAAGATATGATTAAAGCTACCATTGCTAAAATTATGAAGGCGAACCGGCCTTCGCCAAAAGCCGCCTGCCAGGATCATCCGCTTTCTATCCCTTGGCGGATGCTCCCCAGTTTGGCACTCATGCTCATCTTCGCCGGGCCGGTGGCGATGCGGGCGGGCACCACCGTTTTGCACCTGAACAACGGGGATCGGATTGCCGGCAACATTGTTTCGGAAACCACCGACCGCGTCCTCATCACGACCAGTTGGATCAAAGAGTTGTCCATACCCGCGACGGAAATTCACCACCGTGAACCGTCCGCCACGCCGCCCGCCACTGCGGGTTCGTCGGCGCCCCCCCTGATTGCGGCCAAGTCCGCCAACGTCGCCCCGGCAAAAGCAAAGGGCTGGAAAATCGAGGCCCGGGCCGGCGCGGACTTTTTGTCCGGCCCGAAGAACCAGCAGATTTATTCTGGCCGGTTGAAATATTCCTACACGCGCCCCTACGCCAGTCACCCCGCCCAATCGTTCCGCAATGGGCTGGACTATGCGGTGGATTATGGGCAGACCCAGGCGGCGGCATCGGGCGGCAAGAATGCCACCGTCCTGTCGGCCAATCGCATGTCTGCCAGCGACAAAACCGACTTCGACGTCGGGAAAGGCCAGTGGTTCGTTTATGATCTGGCCGGGGTGGGCTACGATGAAATCCGCAAGATTAATTTTCAATACGCCATCGGCCCGGGCGTGGGCTATCACCTCATTACGCGCCCCGATTTTTTATTGAATGGGGAACTCGGGTTGGACTACCAAGAACAGCATCGCGCGGACAACACCACGACCCGGAATCTGTTCTTCCGGATCAGCGAGGACACCACCTGGAAAATCAACCCGGGCGTCAGCTTCACAGAACGGTTTGAATTTTTGCCGCGCGCCGACTCCACGGATTTTCGCGCCCGGGCCGAAGCCACATTGAGCTACGCCTTGTGGCGCAACGTCTCGCTCCACCTGAGCATGCTGGACCTCTATGACACCCAACCCGCCCAGAGCGTCACCCGCAACGACCTGCAGGTGCACACCTCAGTCGGCGTGACGTTTTAAGGAAGATTCCGCTGGTTTCTGAATTTTTCCAAAATACTTCTTGTCAATGGGGATACTGGGGCGTAGAAACGTCTCTGTTCGGGGTCAATTATGTAATCACATCAACAAATCATTTGCGTAGCTTTGCTACGGGGCTGACTCGAAACCACGAATTTCCTAAGCCTTCAACACACTCACCAAGCGCGCGCCCATCGGCGCGGCTTGGCGTGCCGTGTTGGAAGGCGCTTCGTGGTGCCTGAGTCAGGGTGCGTCAGGTTCGCGCCCTTTTAGTTCCGGGACATGGCCACGCTCAACCAAAGGAAATCAAAATGAAAACCAAGCAGGCGTTTTGTGTGGCGGTGCTGGTGGCGGGTTGCTTCTTCGGTTCTTCTTCGTGGTTGTCAGCGCAGTCAAGGGTGTGGCAGCAGCGGCCGGGCTGGACGAACTCCTTTTTTCACGATGCGGCCTTGGCCAGCCTGCCGGGGGCCACGCAAGTCCTCACTAATATTCTCACCTCACCCGTGCCAACGCAGGTGGTGACGACACAGTCCTTCGTTCGCCTGCCCGCCGGCCTTTATTGGAGTCTGCAAGGGCTGACTAATCATAGTGCGGGGCCGCTGCCTTCCTCGCCGTTCGGCACCAACGTCCCCGTGTATGCCCTGAGCAGCAATCAATTTGTCTTTGACGATCGCAGTGTGAATTACGCTGCGTTGATGGCAGCGGCGCAGGAGGCCGAGTTGACGAATAGTTTTTCCGCGCAAAACAATTCACCCGGTTTCGACAGCCAGACCGCGTTGTGGTTGAACATTCCGCCCGGGGGACTGGATGAAACCAATCTGACGGTCATCGTGCATAACACTTCGCCGGGGCTGGCCTACATGTTGTTGACGAAGGCGGCGTTGAACGATCCCGTTTGGACGGGTGAACAACTGCTCTATGGTGACGAGCGCACGGAGACGGCGGCCCAGTTGTCGCGCAACGGACGGACGAATTTGTTTGTCTGGGCGAAGACCGGCGGCGGGCTGATGATTTATCAGCAGCCGCTTTCGCAGGTGGTGTTCGTGCCGGACACGGTGACGTTCAGCGTGGTGGCCAGCGGTCCTGGGACGTTGAGCTACCAATGGACTTGCAACGGTACCAATATTCCGGGGGCGACCACCAGCAGCTACACCCTCAATTCGGTCCGCTTCAGTGACGCGGGCGATTACGCGGTGCGGGTGTCCAACGGCACCGATGCCTTGCTGAGCCAGACCGCGCATTTGTGGGTGCCGTATTACGTTGTGGACAAGTGGACGATGGGGGTCATAGGCCAGCGGCAGGATTACAATTTCAAGGATGGCATCACTTACTATGTCGGTTCGGAAGTTCAGTTCTATGGCGCGACCGTCATTCATGGCGGGTCGGTGATCAAGTTTGATCCCGACTATGCCGCCAGCATGGTCATTCACGGTTCGCTTTCCTGTGACACCCAGCCCTATTACCCGGCGATCCTGACCAGCATTTTTGACCAGGTGGGAGAAATGTGGGTCGCTGGCAATCTGGAGCCAGCCTTCAACGGTGTGCCCTATCTCAACCTGAATGATGCCACCAGCGCCGACGTCAAGAATCTGCGGATCAGTTATGCGGACCTGGGCATCAGCACGCCGTGGGCGGCACGGCAACTGGAGGTGTGGGATTGCCAGTTCTTCAATTGCAACTATGGCGTGGTCAATACCGTGCCCGGCTCCGGCGCGGTGGATTGTCTGCACAATGTCCTGTTTGCCAATTGCGGCGTGGCGGTGGGCGCGGTGAGCAATGCCATCGCCATCACTGCGGAACAGGTGACGGCGGATGTCGGCGACTTTTGGCTGGCTTACAACACGCCAAACCGGATCGCGCTGACGAATAGCATCATCGGCGGAAACAACGTCACGGCCGCAAGTCTGGCCACGGTCAATGTGGCCTTTAATCCCGCCGCCACCAATTTCCAAACGGCGGGTGCGGGCATCTATTATCTGGCGGCCAACAGTCCGTTCCACCACGGCGGAACGGCTGGCATCAGTCCGCGCTTGCAGAGCGAATTAAAAGCCAAGACGACTTGCCCGCCGCTGGCCTTTCCCGCGCTGATGCGGATGAATGCCGACATCACCTTGTTCCCGCAGGTGGCGCGCTATACCAACGGCGCGCCGGATCTGGGTTACTATTATGACGCGCTGGATTATACCGTGGCCTATATGTTCGTGACCGGCGGACGCCTCACGGTGGCACCCGGCACGTCCGTGGGCTTCCGCAATGATTACATGCAGTCCGCCGGGCCGATGGGCAATCATCAGACAACCTTCGGGTTTGATGTGTGGCAGGGCGCGGCCTTCCTCAGCCAAGGCACGGCCGCGCGGCCCAACTCGTTTGTAGATGCGCAGTTCGTCCAGGAACAATGGTCCCCTCCGGTCAAGGCTTACTTCCAGCCGGACTTCTGGCCCAGCGAGAACGAGGAGGCCGCACCTATGCTGGACTTCCGCTTCTCGAACTTCTACACCCCGCGCGCCACCTGTCACGTCTGGTCGGGCGGAGATTTTTATTACCAGAAGTTCACCTCACCAGACAGCGTGGTGGACTGGACGATGCAGGACTGCCAGTTGCGCGGCGGCCGCATCTGCCTGGGCCTTCCCGACTTCAACTGGCGGTTCGGCTTCCCGCCCGATTTCTTCTACGGCACCGGCCAGGTGACGTGGCGGAACAACCTGTTTGACAACGTGTGCATTGACCTGGAGCCATCCCTGTATCCCTGGAACCAGGCGACCAACTGCGACATATCCTTTCATGCCAGTAACAATCTGTTTCGCGGCGGGCAATGGTGGTTCATAATGGAACCTCTGCCGGCCACGGCGGGCAACTGGACATTCACGGACAATCTCTTCGACAAGGTGCATTTATTGCAAGACACCAACATGCCACTAATCTTCGACTACAACGCCTACTGGCCGTTGACCAAGGCGGAAATGCCGTGGACAGACGAAGCCGGACAACTGCGGTCCGCTGCTGGCGGTAATAGCGGCCTGGGCGAAGTGACCTTGACCGCCGCGCCGTCCTATCAGGCCGGGCCGTTGGGCAACTACTACCTCCCGATGCTCACGCCGCTCTATCACGCGGGCAGCCGCTTGGCGGGCGATGCGGGGTTGTCGCAATACACGACGCGCCCAGACCAGATCACGGAAGGGGATGACTACGCGCTGTTTCATGGCAACGTGAACATCGGGCTGCATTACGTGGCGACGAGCAACTCGCCCAGCCTGAAGTTCAAAGACTCCGATGGCGATGGCATCCCGGACTATGTGGAAGATGCCAATGGCAACGGCGTGGTGGATGGCAGTGAAACCGATCCGCATAATACGATGACCGATGGCGTGACGAATGACCTCTACAACGTGGCCTATGATGACGTGGACTTATCCGGCAACGGCATGGTCGGCCGCATCAAGAAGGCACTCGGCATCCATCCCCTTGATCCGAATAATCTGCTCACGCTCAAACAAGTCATCACGGGAGAGGAGCCGGACATCGCCACGTTTGAGGTGCCAGTGAGTTATGATGCGGTGACGAGTTCAGGCACCTTGAACCTAAACATGAACGGCATAGACGTGACCTTGGAAGAATGTACGCGCGCCACCAACGGAAACTGCCAGCTCTCCTTCAATGTGGATTTTGATCCGGCAGGATTGCACTACCTGTCTGCCGGATTCCGCCTAGGAACCGAGCCGCCAGCGGAACTGCATCCCGTAATGACGGCCAGCGGAGTCGTCATGCCGTTTGTTTCCAGCAACACCGTCCAGTTTTTCGAGAGCGGCTCCATGTTTGACAACACCAGCGCGTATCTGGATGCCAAAGTCTTTCTCCCCAGCGCGGACTATACTATTGAGCTATACAATCCAGCCACCACGCCGCCTACCTTGATCGCCACCATAACCAACAGCACAACCAGCGGGATGATTCAGGAGGAATGGGATTTGACTGCTGCTGACGGTTCGCATTACCCGGGCAGCAGCATCAATGCGGCCTATATCGTGACGCCTCCCGGCGGCAATGGCAACGCTCCGACCAACAAACCAACCAAGACACTAACTAGAGCTGCTGGTTCGCTTTCCGAATGGGGGCCAAACTTTGACGTAGCTTATATGTATGAGCCAACCAACAGTGCACTTGCTGCTGCTTATGGTCAAAACGGTGAAATCTGGAACGGGATGCTAGGCGTGGTGGACACCTTGCTCTCGCCGGTCACCGTAAGCGGGGGCAACGCCGGGCACTATGACTCTCTATTCGATAGATATTCCAGCCGGGACTTCCCTGGGCAACCCGGCATCCCCGGCTACGTCACTTCCAGGGCGCAAGTTACGAACAGTTTGCTGCCAGACATGACCAACGGATTAACCAAACAGATTTATATCAGTGGACATGGCACCAATGGCTGGATGGGCAATGGATCAGGGGATGTTTACTTGAGTGCGCAAGAGGTGGGTCAGGCATTAAACAATCACTACTCCATGAAGAAGCTGACCTCACACAATCCCTATAGATTCGTATTCCTGGATGGGTGCGCCACGGCCTCCGGCAAAGATTGGCGGCGGGCTTTTGGCATTTACCCGCTGGACGCACAAAATC
>JAYWBR010000312.1:0-4222 GCA_043781315.1 Verrucomicrobiota bacterium
GGCGACGGCGGCGATGTTCACGCGCGAAACGTCGCCGAGAAATTTGCGCGCGTATTTCACCATGTTCGGATAGACGCACACGGCGGCGCAGCTCGGCACATCGTATTTCGCCTCGATGGGCTGGAGCGCTTTGCGACAGAGATAGGCGACTTTGCCGGGCGTGTCCTTGCCTTCGAGCGTGGTGAGGTCGCACATGGACACAACCATTTTGAGGCCGGCGAGCTTGGCGGAAGTTTTGATGCTGCGTTTGCCGAAGGACGCGGCGCGTTCCTCGACCATGATCTGATCCACGGTGGGCGCGGAGAATTTAGAAGTAGCCGAGGGACGAAATCCGGCAGGTGCGGCAAGCGCTTTCATAATTAAGCCAAAATTTGAAGGTGCCGCCGGACAGAGTCAATGCGGTTTGCGAATAAAAGCAGCCCAAGAAAGCGGGTATTTCCTACTCCACATCAGCAGGGGGAACGCAGTCAGTAACGGATTTTGTCCGTCTTGGTCTGCCATTCCTTGAACGCGTCAAATGCTTCTTTGCGCAGCAGTTGCTTCATCGGGATTTTCCGGCGACTGATCGGGGCGGCTACCTCCTGGTAGATGAAATCGTCGTCGAACCCGATTCGAGCGGCGTCCTTGCGCGTGTTGCCGTAGCAGACCCGCCGGAGCCTAGCCCAATAAATCGCCGACAGGCACATCGGACACGGTTCGCAACTGGTGTAGAGATCGCAGTCGTTGAGTTGAAATGTTCGCAGCCGGCGGCAGGCATCGCGGATGGCGCAAATTTCCGCGTGAGCGGTGGGATCATTTGTCGAGGTGACCTGGTTCCAGCCGCGTCCGACAATTTTCCCCTTGCGAACCACGACGGCACCAAAGGGGCCGCCGAAGTTGCGCCGCATTTTTTGGATCGAAATGCGGATGGCTGCGCGCATGAATTTTTGATTCACCACAAAAGTTTAAGTAAAGCTTGGGGCGTGGGGCAAATCTTTACGGCGTTTTGGTTCGATTAAAAAGACCGGAAGGGGAGCACCCCCATTTGGCGAGACGGAACTTCAACCCAACCGCGAGGCAGCCAAAACCGTAGCGCACGCTGCGACGGAAATTAATGGACGAGGCCTCGGGAAAATATTTCGTCGGGCAACTGACTTCGGCGATGGTGAACCCGTGCCACAGAATCTGGGCGAGCATCTGGTTGTCGAACACGAAATCGTCGGAGTTGTCCTGCCAGGGGACCGTCTCCAGCAGCGTGCGCGAAAAGGCGCGGTAGCCGGTGTGATATTCCGAAAGCTTCGCGCCGAGCAGGATGTTTTCAGCGAAAGTGAGGCAGCGGTTGGCGACGTATTTCCAGAGCGGCATCCCGCCGGCCCGGGCGTAGCCACCCAGAATCCGGCTGCCGAGCACGCACGGATGCAGGCCGTTGGCAATGATGGACACCATCGCCGGAATGAGCTTCGGGGTGTACTGGTAATCCGGGTGCAGCATGATGACGATGTCCGCCCCGGCGGCGAGGGCGAGGCGATAGCAGGTTTTCTGGTTGCCGCCGTAGCCGGTGTTGGCGGGATGGACGTGGACTTGCACGCCGGGCAACGCCCGGGCGACGGCGGCGGTGTCATCGCGGCTGGCATCGTCCACGAGAATGATGCCATCCACAACGCCTTGTTCCATCACCTCGTCATAGGTCAGGCGCAGGGTGCGGGCGGCGTTGTAAGCCGGCATGACGACAATGATTTTGTGGCCACGAAACATCGCGCCGGAGTTTGGACGAGGGCGGAATTATTAAAAGCCCAAAGCTCAGAGCCGGGGCACAAAACCCATCTGACCGAGGATTTCCTGACCACGGGCGGATTCGACGAACTGAATAAAATCTTTGGCGGCGGCGGATTCACCCGTCTTGATGGTGTAAAAATGCAGCGTCCGGGTATAGGGATATTTTCCCTCGCGGACGGTCGCCGGGCTGGACGGCACATCTTGGATCGTCACCGCTTTCACGCCGTTTTTTTGCACGAGATCGAAACTGCAATAGCCGATTCCGTTCGGAGTCCGGGCCACGCCCTGACTAATGCCGGCATAGTTGGTGGACCAGGTGGTGCCGGAGGCATACGGTTTGGCTTCCATCGCCAGCTCCTGGAAGCCGAGGTGCGTGCCAGAGATGGCATCACGAACAAAAATCTGGATCGGCGCATCGGCCCCGCCGACTTCCTTCCAGTTCTTAAGGACGCCTGTGAAGATATCCCGCACTTGGTCGCGCGTCAGCTTGGTGACGGGATTGGCGGCATTCACCACCACAGCGACGCTGTAGTAACCGATGATGTGATCGTTGAACTCAAGGTTGCGGGCTTGGGCGGTTTCCAGTTCTTCCTTGATGGGGGCGCGTGAGGCACCGGCGAGATCGCATTGCCCCGCCATCAACGCCGCCAGTCCATAGCCGGTGGCCTTGGATTCGAGCTCGAAACTGGCGGAGGCGTGATCTTTTTTATATTCGGCGACCAGCCGGGGCGCGAGTTCTTCGCCAATGGTGTTAGAGCCTTTGATGACCACCTTGTCGCTGGTGGTAGCGGGGGCAGGGGTGATGCTGGTCTTATCCGAGCAGCTTGAAAGAGTCAGGCCGAACAGGATGAGGCTCAGGGTGGTGATGAAATCAGGAAGGTGGAGGGGAAAAGTTTTTTTCATAGTCGCTAGATTCGTTTGGCAGTCTGTTTTTGGCAATCGGATAAACAAAGTCAAACGTGTTACCCGGTCACCAATAAAGCATCTTTCAAAACAAACAACCAAATTCCACTCAGGGAATATCACGATTTGGGTTCCACCAAATATCAGGGTTGAGCTTTTCGACACGGGGATCCCCCACGGGATTCGGGTTGTAAACATAATCCCATTTGAAGATCTGCGAGTGTCCATCCATGAACACAATGACTCCGCGATCGTTATGACGCTTGGGAAAATACGACCAGCGCGCGGCCGGAAAAATGCCGTTGCGATCAGGAGTTGCAGTGTATCGTTCCAAGGCCTGGCTGAAAGCAACCTCGGTCATCAGGACTTGCTCTGACGGATGGCGCATTCTGCTGAGTTTCGGCATGTTCGGATAGGTGTAGCTATTGCCGTTAACGGCATTTTTTACGATGCTCTTGTAGAGTTTGAGATCAATATTCATCACATAGCTGAAAAAACCAAAACCCTCCTGAGGCTTGAAAGAGCCAGCGGCTGTTTCACCGGACCCCAGCCTTATGGAAGGACATTTCCACAGCTTCCCAAGATTATTGTCTGGAAAAGGAAATTTTAAGTGGGCGTTTCCTCCTGGCTGGTGAAAGTAGTACGACAACGTCTTGCTGTCCCCCATAACCGAAGGCAGCACATTAAACCAGGCATACTCATCGTCCGGACTGCCGGAAGTGGTGGAGCCGGTATCCACCGCATATTGGCCTTTATCATCTGTGCCATCTCTGGGAATCGCATCACTGGCGTCAGCCGCAGTGATCTGCAAGGCAATGCCCCATTGGCGTTGATTATTGAGGCAGGAGATTGCCTGGGCTTTCGCTTTGGCGTTGGAAAGCGCCGGCAACAGCATCGCGGCCAGGATGGCGATGATGGCGATGACGACCAGCAATTCGATGAGGGTGACCGCGCGACGCATGGTGACAGGATACCGCGGCGGGCCGGGGCGCGTCAAACCTCCCGTGCCGCGATTCCCGGACGCGACCGCCCGCAGTCGTGCCGTTGGGCAGTCTGCCCGTGAATTTCCTGGCCCCTTCCCGCCGCCGGCCGCACTACCTTGGTTGAAGGGGGTGCGAAGCATGGCGACGATCACCGGCTTGTGGCAAACGCTCTTCCGGCTCGCGCCCCGACTGCCGGGCAGCGACCGCGAACTGCTCGCCCGCTTCGCCGCGACGCGGGACCAGCCGGCGTTCACGGAGTTGGTCCGGCGGCACGGCGGCCTCGTCTGGTCGGTCTGCCGGCGGCACCTGCGCGAGCCGGCCGACGCCGAGGACGCCTTCCAGGCGACCTTCCTGGTCCTCGCCACGCGGCCGCAGGCGGTCCGCCGCGCGGAGTCGCTGGGGGCGTGGCTGCACGGGACCGCCTGGCGGGTGTCGGCGCGGCTCCGCCGGCAGCGCGGCCGCACGCTCCCCGAAGCCGACCGTCCCGCCCCGCCGGACGACCCGAGCCTGCGCGACGCCCTCGTCGCGCTCGACGAGGAACTCGTCCGCCTGCCGGCCAAGTTCCGCGAACCGTTGACGGC
>JAYWBR010000313.1:0-4219 GCA_043781315.1 Verrucomicrobiota bacterium
TTCCAGTGGTGATGAGGTTTTCCGTTGTGTTCATGTTTTGCGTTTCGTTCTGAAGGAGCGGGACTGCTCTCTTCACCGCACCGGGGAGAGCAGACCCGCGCCTCACGAAACGCACCCGCCCGCGCCGCCGGGCAGCGGAGCATCAGCAACGAAGTGACAGCGGGCGAAAAGATGTTTCGACCGCTGGCGCGAGGTTGCGCGGAGCAACCAGAGGCGCGGGCGCAGACGGGATGAACACAGCGGATAACCTCATCGGCGGATGCCTGATAAGTGACGAGCGAGTCGGTATTCCGATTCTGCACCAATCCTCAAAAAACTTGAGGAAGCGTTAAAAAATGAACCCCGAATTTTTAACGGCAGAATGGACTCATTTCCGAGTCTCCCCCGTTTCAACTGTAAGGCGGATAATCCAGCGGGTTCAGCGAAAGCGAAATGGAAAGACGGGCGGTGCTGCTGGACGGAGCAGCGGGCGGAACGAACGAATAGTAGTCTCCGCCAAGCGCGACGGGAAGCGGCACGGACCGGCCATGAACCAAACCGTCGCGGCGCGTGCGTTGGGTTGGCGGAGCGAAGTGAGCGCAGTCAACCGCACGCACGGGCCAGCGCGGCGTTAATACGGCAGTGAATCAGGCGCTTTCGTGATGAATTTAGTGCCAGTGAAAATGCCAGTGAAAGTGCCAGTGAACGGGTGATGAATGAGTCATTGGTGAGTAGTTGATTGGTATTGGGCGCGTAATGTCGAGTGCTTGACAGACGTGCAAAAATGCCTGATTCTATTGCCGTTCGTTAGTTATGAGGCTGTTCGCCTCTGGTAGTAGAGTGGTAATTGCGGAGTAGTGGGTTTTGAAAAAAACCGATGCTCCTGTTCGAGTCCCACCACCGGCACCAATCTTAAATACGTCAATAAATACGGCACTTTTAGCAGCTTCAAGCCAGAGATTCACCCTTCTGGGTAACGTCACGGGGTAACGTGTGTGCCGATGTTAATCGTGTTTGACAAACCCCGCGAGTGAACACAGATTGTGTGCGTGCGGATAATTAAGGAAAGCTCTCTGGCCGCTTTTGCCGTCAGTTACCCGCAGGCCGCAACGGGCTTGGCTGTCTGGCGGCGAATCATGCGGCAGGCGCAATTCCGGCATTTTGCCGACTTGCGCCAGTGCTTTCGTGCGGCGGATCAATTACGTGTGGCCAGTGGCAATCCGGTCGTGGTGTTCAACGTATGCGGCAACACCTATCGGTTGATTTGCGCCATACATTACGACACTGGCAAGGTGTTCTTGCTCCGCTTCCTGACACACGCGGAATACGACAAAGACCGATGGAAAGGTGAATTATGAAAACACTGACGCAGCCACAAACCCGGCGTTTTGCCAGCCACGCGGACATTCCCAAGACCTACCGCGAATTGTGCGCGGCTTACCTGCCGCGCCCGATTCACGACGACGCGCAGGACGAGGAAGCCACGGCCATGATGAACGCGCTCGCGGTCTTCACCCGGTTCAACGCGGAGCAGCGGGATTATCTCGACGTGCTGACGGAATTTGTGGACGAATACGATAAGGGCAAAAAAATCCGCTGGCCGAAAGTCAGCGGCTTGGACTCGCTCAAACACCTGATGGAAGCAAACCACATGAGCGCGGCGGATTTGTCGCGACTTTTGGGCACCAGCCGCAACCTGGGCGCGATGATCTTGCGCGGCGAAAGGCAGTTGACGCTGGCGCACGTCCGCACGCTGGCAAAGCGTTTTTGCGTGTCAGCCGATTTGTTCCTGCCGTAACGCACTGGCCTCGCATCGCTCGATGAACGCCAAGATGCTGGCCAGCTGGAAAAGCCGGACGCCCTTGATGCGTCCCGGTTCGCGGATGGACACGGAACGGATGAAACCTTTTGCCGCCCATTCGTAGAGCTTCGGGCGTGTGCAGCCAGAATAAAATTCATGCCCGCACTTTGGCGCTCTCACCCATACCGGCAGATTGCCGTCCCGGTCGGTGATCAACTGCGCGGCGCGGGATGGTGCCGGATGCTTGCCATTTTCAGTCACGTCCACGCTGGCAGGCGGCAGGATGCTTAAAAAATCTTTCCGTTCACTATTCATGCAACGGTGACTTTACGCGATACAGGGTCGGCGGCAGGTGTATCAGATACACTAAATTTGCATACCGATTGGCGGTAACATCCGCGCAGAAGCAAGGCAGGTTCGGACCCCTTAAACCTGCCATTTTTGCAGCACACGCCTTACTCCTTGTGGGCACAAGGATTCTGCGTCCGCAAATTATCCGGCGAATAGCCACCGGGATGTCCGCCGGATTGTCAGCGGTATCGCCGGCGGCTATCCGGCAATTTGACCGCGTAAAATTCCGGGCAGCATCCGGGCAACGACCGGGCGATTTCAGGGAACTTGACAGGAACTTGGCTGGCAATGGCCACGCGATTTCCAGCCGCAAACTTACCACTGACTTGCCGCGTTCACGGACATTCCAAATTCATTTCACCGGCACGGATTTTCCATGTCCACGATTGTTCCACGTCCCCACCGTGAACCAACCGTGTCCCGATCTTGAACCGTCCGGCAAATGTCCGCGATGCGGCTTTGGCATTTCCTCTGTGATGTCCCGCCAACGGCTGCGACATTTCCCGCGTGAATCCTTAATCGCCAGTCTGACTCCCGGCGAAGCGAGCATTGTCAAGGTGGAAGTCGCCGGGTGTAACGGCGAAACTACCTTGACGACGCGCAGCGAGCCACACAATCGAAGGGCGATTCACGCGGAGCCGGAGGCATACCTGGCGCGGATGCACGGTTGAATGGAGTTGATCGCCGTTGAATTTCGTTGAACCTGTCAACGCAGTTCAACGCGCCGGCCAGATCGTGGCCGGTGCGTGGACAAAAAACCTTGGTTCTGCCAAGGAGTAAGTGTGATAAAAGCCTTCGGCTGAAGGCGGCAAATAGCGGCACATTCACGGTGGCAAAAGGCGACAAATTGCGACAAGTTCGTTGCCGCATTTTGCCGCAATTTGACACCGGTGCGGATGCGGCTTGTTCCGTTGGCCGAATGGTCAAGGGGATGGTGTCTTTCAATAAATGCCCGCAGATAAGGGCAAGACACACGCGAAAAAATCTCCTTGATGCGATGTTGACGGATGCTCCGCTAATTTCATTGGGGGACGGGCGCGCGAATCGGGTGCCAATTTTATGTCGCCGGTCGTCGCGTCAATGTATTGCTCGCCTCAACTGGCTGCGCTCCACATTGACCCGGCGCCCGGCACCGGGGTTTTTGCCTCTATGATTCTGCGCTTGGAGAATTGCTTTTGCTAAAATGATGAAGGTGTTCACCGTTCTTCCACCAAGTTGTTTTCATCTCCGCGCCCCGGCGAAATCTCGCCTTCGCCTTCGCCGAATAAATTTCTCCGTGCGGTGCGCGTCTGTTTTCTGCATCCTGCCCAAATACTTGAGCGCGATGTTCCATGAAAATTGAAGACATAAAACCGGGCGTCCCGCTCGCGGGACTTGAGCCTGCCGTCATTGGCAGCGTGGTGGCGGTCGTGCCCATCGCCGAGGGAACGGTGCAGGTGCTTTACAAAACGCCCGACGGCACGCTCAAGGAACGCCTCATCAATCGCGCCGACGAACCGAACCTTTCCCTTGCGACCACCGAACGCCCATGGTCCTTCGACGGCGACGGCGATGCCTTCAAGCTCGCGGTCGAAGCGAAGCGCATCGACCTCGCGTTCTTGTTCGATCCCATGATGGCGGTCCACACATCCAACGTTGAGCCGCTGCCACATCAGATCACCGCCGTTTACGAGTCGATGCTCCCGCGCCAGCCGCTGCGCTTCGTCCTCGCCGACGATCCCGGCGCCGGCAAGACCATCATGGCCGGCCTCTACATTCGCGAGCTGATCATGCGGGCCGATTCCCGCCGCATCCTCGTGGTCGCTCCCGGCAGCCTGGTCGAGCAATGGCGCGACGAGTTGTTCGAGAAGTTCGGGCTTCAGTTCAATGTCTTCTCCGCCGCCTTGGAAGCCGCCACACCGACGGGCAATCCCTTCGAGGATCTCGACCATCTCATCGTCCGGCTCGACCAGATGGCCCGCAACGAAGAGCTTCAGGAGAAGCTCCTCGCCACGACTTGGGATCTCGTGATCTTCGACGAAGCGCACAAGCTCTCCGCCCACTTCTTCGGCTCGAAACTCGAAAAGACCGGGCGCTTCCTCTTCGCGG
>JAYWBR010000314.1:0-4218 GCA_043781315.1 Verrucomicrobiota bacterium
TGGCCTTTGTGCCGATTCGGTTTTCAGAAAACAGGGTTTCCGGAGGTGCCCTATCTACTGTCTCCGCCTATGAAAAACGTGATGAACTTGTTCGCCGGCAGTTTTGAGTTTTCTCCGAACCCGAACGGGAGAACCAAGGGTTCCTATTTGAGCTTCCCGCTCCTGACCCTGGCCGCCGGCCTGATGCTGGGCGGCGAAGCGGCTCACGCCAGCAATATTCTGGTCAACCCTAGTTTTGAGGCCAATAGCGGGCACGTCGTGGCGACCGGCTGGACTTATTATTCGCCGCCGACGCCGCCGACTTATTTTGGTGATTATTGGGTGGAGAGCAATATCGCCGCGCATTTGGGAACGCTCTATTGGAAGCAGTGGGGAGCGCTGTATAACACGGCCGTCACGAATGTGGCAGGCATCTATCAGGATTTCAGCAGCGTTCCCGGCTCGGCATATCAAGCCAACGGATGGCTCTTCACCCGAGGCAACGACACGATGGGGCCGGATTGCTTTGCCTGGATCGAAGTTTCCTTCCTCGGTACGAGCAGCAACGTGCTTGCCCTTTACAAGTCGGATAATTTCAAAGCCAGTGTGGGAACGGATGCCTGGTTCCAGTATCCAGTCACAAACGCCTGCGACCTGTCGTCGCCCGTTTCCATTGGCGACCCATATTTCACCACGTATGCGGTCACAGGTTCGGTGAGCCAGTTAGTAGCGCCAATTGGAACGACCAAGGTTCGCTATCGACTTGCCTTTGCCCAGGCCGGCAACCAAGGCGGTTCCTGCTATTTTGATGATGTAGTTCTGAACCAGATCAGCGGCCCGGTTGCGCCCGTCATCAGCAGCCTGTTCCCGCTTAACATGATTTTCGTCAACCCAAGTGACGGCATCTCATTCAACGTCAGCTCGCCGAGCGGCTTTACCATCAACAACAGCGGTATTCACCTAGTAGTGAACGGGGCGGATGTCTCCGGAAACCTGGTGATCAGCGGTTCCTCTTCTAACAAGAACGCTGCCTATCACAGCCTCATATCTAATCTGACTTATACAGCGTCCATTACCGTGACAGACTCGTTTAACCTCACAGTTAGTGCGAGCACTTACTTTGAAACTACCTGGGGCGGAATCGAGCCAGTCACGTATCTGTGGGAGGCCGAAGATTTTAATTTTTCCAGCGGGTTGTACATCAACAATCCTACCCTCTGCAGCGCCAGCGGCAATCCCGACTGCTACTTCGGTAAAGTGGGCGTGGAGGGTGTGGATGAGCATAACCTAAACGGCGGCGGCAGCCACCTGTATCGCCCCGCTGACCCGATGGGCACGGGTGTATCCGGAGATTACGCGCGAAAGAATCTCTACGTTGCGGGCCGACTCGATTACAAAATAGATCCGTTCAATTTCAGTGAATGGGTAAACTACACCCGCGACTGGCCCAATAGCACCAATTGGATTGTCGCCCGCCTTGCCACTGATGTAGGTCTCTCCGGGGTTCTCACCTTGAGCCGGGTAAATCCCGACACGACCACCACGGACTTAGGAACTTTCACGATAGCCAATGGTCGCGGTTGGAGCACTTTTGATAATGTTTATCTGAAGGACACCAACGGTTATATTGCGAACGTCGTCCTCAACGGCAATGCCACTTTGCGCGTCACCAGCGGTGGCAACCTGTTGCCTGGCTTCTTCATGCTCGTGGCCGCCCAGGTGGATCTGCCACAGTTAAGCAAACTCTATCCCACCGGCACGCGCCCCTTTGAGCGTACCAACGCACTCAGTTTCACAGTAACCACGGCAGGTGCAACCTTCCCTGCGAACGGCATCAAACTCAGCTTGGACGGCAACGACGCTTCTGCGGGCCTGGTGATCACCGGCTCGGCCTCGACTAAAAATGTGGTTTATCCCGCCCTGCAATCCAACGCGCTCCACACGGCAATTATTACCGTAACCAATTCGCTCGGTCACGGCATCAGCGTGACGAATTCCTTTGATACGTTCAGTCAGGATAATTACATGGTGGAAGCGGAAGATTTTGACTACGACGGCGGACAGTATGTCAGTGCCGTTGATTGGTACCCCGACGCGTATGTCGGTACGGGAGGAACCACCAACATTGACTTCCATCACTCACCGGTGGATGGCGAGTTATTCCCCTATCGTTCCAGTGGGATTCCCGAAAGCCTCGTACAGCATTACGCGGTTGAAGCGCGTCAGAAATTCATTGACACAGGCGGGTTTGATTACCAGTTGGATTGGTTCGGGGCCGGAGACTGGGCCAATTACACCGGCGTTTATCCCGCAGGCAGCTTCTATGTTTACGTTCGTTCCGCCGGCCTCGGCGGCTCGTCTTACTCGATGTATCTGGATCAGATTATCAGCGGCGCAGGGACGACCAACCAGGTCACAAAACGGCTGGGGCAGTGGGGCGCCTTGGGACATGGCCAACAAACCTATGCCTGGCTGCCGTTGACAGATGCCGGCTTGGTTTCTCCGGTCGTAGTGAAGTTGGGCAGTGTCAGCACCCTGCGCGTCACAACTTCCACCGGTCTCTGCTATCCGAACTATTTCATGCTGGTCCCGGCTTCCGGCATCACCCTGTCGGCGGTGAGGGCAGGTACGAATGTCGGCGTTTCTTTTCCAACCCAGGCTGGGGCCACTTACAGGGTCTTCTATCGGACCAACTTGACCACCGGCGATTGGATTCTGCTGACCACCGTGCTCGGTGACGGAACGCTGAAATCGGTGAGCGATCCAACGACTGGCAGTCAGCGGTTTTACAAAGTGACCTCTCCATAATCGCATCATAATATTATGAACAACTCGCGCCGCGCGTTGGAAATAACTCCTGATTCTGTGCGCCGGTTCGGTTTCACCTTGATCGAGTTGTTGGTCGTGATCGCAATCATCGCCATTCTCGCGGCGATGCTGTTGCCGGCCCTTGGTCGGGCCAAACAAAAAGCCCAAGGGGTCTATTGCATGAACAACACCAAGCAAATGGCGCTGGCTTGGATCATGTATGCTGACGACAATAATGACAAACCGGCTCCCAATATTGATAGTAATCTTGCAGGGACAACGGCAAATTACGCCTGTTGGGTGGCTGGTTGGCTCACCCTGAACACCGCCAGCACGGACAATATTAACAAGGATATGCTGATTAATCACGACCTTTTCCCATTCGGTGCTTACTTGGGTTCCTACATCAAGAACACCGCCGCCTTCAAGTGCCCGGCGGACCGCTCCACCGCCACGATTTTTGGTGTCAAACAGCCCCGGGTTCGCAGCCTCTCGATGAATAATTTTGTCGGCTCTCCGTCACGTTCAAATACGGGCGTTTCGATCCCGATAACGAACCCTCAAGGCACCAGCAAGTATCCGCCCTATCAAAAACTTTCGCGCATCATTTCGCCCACCTTGACCTTCGTTTTTTTGGATGAGCGTGAAGATAGCATCAATGACGGCACTTTCTTTACAGCCGTGGATAAGCCCGGTTTCCTGCCCGATATTCCTGCCAGTTACCACGGTGGTTCCGGCGGCTTTTCATTTGCCGACGGACACTCGGAGGTGCATAAATGGACTGCCAGGTGGATTTTGCAACCAATTCAATCCCTCCCGATAAATGATTACGATTTGAAAGCCAATAATGACAGTCCTCAGGACGCGTACTGGCTGGATCTACACGCGGTTGGAACGGGTACTTTTCCTTGATCACCATTCGGGCATGGAGAGCCGGCGCGAGATTTTTGCCAGCAAAAACGTCAGCAAATGTTCATTGGAGAAGCACTGGCGGACAATGGCCGATAACGCTTGAACAGTGCATAATATTGGGTAGTTTTGTCCCGTGATTGTGGCATTTCAAGTCTGATTCCAATCTCCAGCTGCAACCCCAGTCTTCCAGAGGTTCAACCATACAATAACTACACTCAATCGAAATGATAAATAAGCCGGTTATTATAATGTTCCTCGTTCCTGAAGCCTTACGGTAACAAGCCGCGATTCTCCGAGAGTTTGGCTCTCTGGTTACTCTGCTCCCCAACAAAGATCTCGTTGGTCCTCAGATGAAAAATGAATTTACAGAAAAAAAGTTGCTTGGCCTGATTCCCCGCGAGATTCTCAAAAAAATCCGGCCGATCGAGCTGCGCACGAACCGCCTCGTGACCGAAACGCTCGCGGGCTGGTCATTTCAGTCGTCGGCGCAGTTCGACGGGATTGCGGCTGCCGTGAAAA
>JAYWBR010000315.1:0-4201 GCA_043781315.1 Verrucomicrobiota bacterium
CTTCGTCGCCGCCGTCGCCGTGGCTCGTCCAGGACTGCGGCAGGCTGCGCTGGATTTGCTCCCAGTCGGCGTTCGTCGAGGTCTGGCCGAGCGAGAGCGCGACCGGCTCCATCGAATTCAAATACCAGTCAATCATGGCTCGGTGATGATTTTGCGTGAGCAGATTTTCGCCGCGCCGCGTGGCGGCGATGACAAATGGATTTGCCCAGACCAAGCCAAACTGCGTGTAGCCGACGGCCTCGGTGGAAAAACCGTTTTCCGAAATGCCGTAGCTGAAATAGTCGCGCGCGATGTCCACGCCCATTTTGAAAACGCGCGGATCGTAGCCATCCTCGCCTTCGATGGCGAGCGCGAGCAACGGCTGGCTCAAACCGACAGCACACCAGTTCCAGTTGCGGAAATGATGCGGCAGTCGCGCGCCCATCCACAACTCGCCGCGCGTGACCTTCGAAATCACGCGACGCACCTGCGCCCGCTGCGCGTCGGTCATGAAGTTGTAGGCGAAGTCGTAAGTGTAGCCGAGAATGTGATAACCCACGAGATCACGCGCGCCTTGGTCGCTGCTCCAGTCGCCAGTGGTCGGGCCGTTGATTTTCACGCGCCAGACATCGTCGCCCAGCGGCTGCGCCAGCGCGCTGTCAATCGCTGGTTCGGCAATCGCCGCGTAGCTCGCCAGCGCCGCACCGATTTTTTGCCCGCGCTTTTCGTCCTTTGAAATCAAAGCATCCAGCGCCTCCATCGCAAACGCCTCAATGAACGGCTGGTAATGCCCGATGCCTGGCGGTTTTCCGTTTTTTTCCGCCAGCAATTTTTTTGCGACGATCAAATCGCCTGAGGCGAGCGTATCATAAAATTTTGTTCCCCATGCGCCAGGTTGTTTAATGGCGTCGTTCACACGCGAACGTAAGTTTTTCAGCAGCGCTCGACCCATTTCTGTTTCCGCCACCCGCCGACGCAAATCCGGCAAATCTTCCGGGCTGATTAAAATTCGCGGATGCACGCCCGGCGGTGGAACTTTTGTGATGCGTTCGCCCGCAAAGCCCGTTGCGTCAAAACTCACGCTGACGGGCGGCGACGCCAGCCACGGATACGCGCCATTCAAAACCGTCTCGGCGTCCAGCTCCTCCGAAAGGTGGCGCGGCACGTCAGCGCCCGGCGCGACGAAGCCTGCGGCCAGAAACAAAAATAACACAATCAAAAGCGGATTTTTTTTCATAAATTTTTGCGGCGATCAATGGTGAAAATTAAATTGCCTGTAATTTTTTTCTGTCCAATGGTGGACAGAATCTAGTTGAACCTGTGACCGGAACAAAGGGCGTAATTACGTCACCCGGATGCCTTTTTGCGTCGCGGCCATGCCAGAAATTGCCAAAGCCAATCGCTCGCAGTTTTGATCAAGAATCGCTCCTTCGCGACGCAAATTTTACCCTCGCACGGCAAATGGTTACGGCTAACCTGCCTGCATTCATGCCTCGTGTCACGACTGACAATTCTCGACTGCCTGCCCGTAAATTCAAGCCGGCCTTGCGGATGGCATTGCGTCAATTCGACCACGCCCGCCAAAATATTTTGACGGCTAGTGTGGTAGCTTCGCTGTCGTCCGCTTGCAAAACCCGGCTGAATTTTTCCGAGTCGTCCTGGCTCGTAACCGCCAGATCAACGCCGCTTCTTGAAAATAAAACCGTCTGCGACATTGAAATCTGTTTTCGTTGCGTGAACGGCGAATTGCGCCAGTCCGCCGTGGTCGTGGAATTGGAATTCAGCCAGTGGTCGTCGGAAAATTATGTGCTGTTGCCCGCCGCCGCCTACAATGGCAACCGTTTTCTTGCCCGCAAAATTCCCTATTCGCCGAAATTGTATTTTGTGCAGGACATCGGCGCGGACAAGCCGATCATCATTACCGACGTGCCGCGACTGAACCTTGGCGACGGCGTATCGCGCATCCAGGAACGCAGCGGCAGCATGAGCGTCCCGGCGATTGGCTTCCACGATGCGAAACGTAAAATTGGTTTTCTGCTGTTCGCCAGGCAAGGCAACGAACTGGGCGATTACGGCTTTGGCATCGAGGAAACGCGCGACCGCAAACGCGCCATCATTTCCATCACGTCGCCAGTCGTGCGCGAGTTGCACGGCTATCGGATTTGCGATAACGAATTCCCGTCGCCCGACCAGCCTCGTGATTTCAAGGCCGGTGATGAGGTGAAAATTTCTTTTCGCATCCACGAATTTGCCGCGCCGAAGTTGCAGGATTTTTTTGACAAATTTGCCGAGGTTCGCAAAGAACTTTTCCCGCCGGCTGCATCAAAACCGGCGCTGCCGTTTTCCGCCTGCTTTGAATTGCAGGAAGAGAAATTCAACCGCGATAATTTTGTCCCTCGGCACGGGTATTATTCCGTCGGCCCGCGCCAGAATTTTTTGCAGGACTGGCAGATTGGCTGGACGGGCGGGATGATTTCTACCTATCCGCTACTTTTTTCCGGCGATGCGCAGACGCGCAAAAATGTTATCCGCAACTTTGACTGGCTGTTTCCAAACGGCATTGCGCCGTCGGGATTTTTCTGGGATTGCGGCGCGAAAGGCACGGAATGGATCGGCGGCGACATCCGCAAGCCGCACACCGGCCACTGGCATCTCATCCGCAAGAGCGGCGACGGCGTCTTTTTCATCATCAAGCAATTGCTACTGATGGAAAAACTTGGCATCACCGTGAAACCCGCGTGGCGCAAAGGCGTGAAGCGTGTTTGCGATGCGTTCATAAAACTGTGGAATGACAACCAGCAGTTCGGGCAGTTCGTCCATTCGCTCACCGGCGAGATTTGTGTTGGCGGTTCGACGAGCGGCGCGATTGTGCCGGCCGCCCTCGTGCTGGCGGCGGAATATTTTGATGAACCTAAATATCTTGCCGTGGCGCAGGCGGCGGCGGAGAAATTTTACCGGGAGTTTACGGCGAAAGGTTTGAGCTGCGGCGGGCCTGGTGATGCGCTGCAAAATCCCGATTCGGAGTCGTGGTATGCGCTCATCGAATCTTACGTCGCGCTGTTCGAGACGACTGGCAAAAAAGTATGGCTCACACGCGCGGCGGAAACTTCGCGCCAGTTTTCAACGTGGGTGGTCGGCTACGATTTCAAATTTCCGCCGCAGTCCACATTCGCCAAAGCTGGCATCCGCACGACCGGTTCAGTTTACGCGAACACGCAAAACAAACATTCCGCGCCGGGGTTATGCACGTTTTCCGGTCTTGGGTTGCTGAAATTATTTCGCGCGACCGGCGACCGCTTCCATCTCGATATGCTCCGCGACATCGCGTTCGGCTTGCCGCAGTATCTGCCGCATCCGCTCAAGCCGCTCGGCGATGCCAAGCCGGGCTGGATGTGTGAGCGCGTGAATATGACGGATTGGGAAGGGCCGGAGCGCATCGGCGAAACGCTGAAGATGACGACGTGGGCGGAAACGTCGCTGATGCTGACGACGATAGAAATTCCCGGCCTCTACGTCCAGCCAGACAAATCACTTGTCGTCGCCTTTGACAACATAACTGCGGAAATTGTTTCCGACGACGCGAAGGAAATGGTCGTGCGGCTGTCAAACCCGACGCCGGCACCGGCGAAGGTGAAAATTTTCTCCGAAAGCGGACGGGCGACAAAAAAACTGTTGCCGGAAAATTATCTCTTCGGCTGCCGAACGGAAGAACTGAAATCGGGCTGGAGCAAGACGATTCCGTTTTGGAAATAAAAGCTTTCTGAACAAGCATAAAATGAACTGCAAACATATCCTGCGAACCGTGGCGGCCTTACTGCTCGCGGTGGCCGAGGTGTCTGCCGCGCCGCCGCCGCCGTTGCACGCCTTCTCCACGATTCATGCCGACGCCATCGGGCAAAAATTGCAGTCGGCGATGATCTGGGCGGAAGCCGCGCAGAACAAGCCCGGCGTCGCCATCGCCTTTCGCCGGACGTTTGAGCTGGCGGGGCAGCCCGGGCGCGTCACGCTAAATCTATTCGCGGACGCCCGGTATATTTTGTGGGTGAACGGAACTTACGTTGAGCGTGGTCCGGGCCGTTTCCAGCCCAACGGCCCGGAATACGACACCCTCAATCTTGCGCCGTATTTGAAGGCCGGCGCGAATGTCATCGCCATTTTGGTCGTGGGCAATCTTTCCGGCGGCAAAGTGATGCGGCACGCGCCCGGCCTGACGGCGCGGCTG
>JAYWBR010000316.1:0-4174 GCA_043781315.1 Verrucomicrobiota bacterium
CCCACGGCGTCGGCCTCGGCGCGGGCGAGGATTTGCGGGAGCTTGTTGGCGTTTTTGAAGAGCGCGAGCGGCTCGTTCGCCGGCAGACGATTCGACGCCGTGACGAGTTTCCACAGCGGGGGATTTTTCAAATCCAGTTTCGGTGCCGGATGCAGCGTCATTACGAACGTCGGCGTCAGCGCGCCCTTGGGCGAATAGCCGCGCTCGCCGATCCCGCGCGACAACGTCAGCCGCAGCAAGGCCTCCGGCATTTTGTTTTTGCGGATGAGTTGCGCGGCGAACTGCTGCATTTGCTCCGGTGAAAATGGCGGGCGGATTTTCAAATGCCCTGCACCGTGCTGGAACCGTTCCAGGTGTTGCGCCCAACGGAACGGTTGGCCTTGGCAGATGCGCACCGCTTCAAACAAACCGTCGCCGTACAAAAACCCGCGATCCGAAACCGAAACCACCGCCCGCGCTTCCGAAACAAACCGGCCATTGAGAAAAACAATCACCGCCAAGTTTTACCGCAGAGACGGGCAGACGGGGAGCAAAACTTTGGCCGAGGAATGATCAGCGGTCGGGATTGGAATGAATCTCTGGCGGTCGGCTCACACCCATTTCGAGCGCCGCCAGAAAACCCGCCGCCTTCGCCAGCGTCTCCTCGTATTCCGCCGCCGGATTGGAATCGGCCACGATGCCCGCGCCGACATTGAAATGCGCCACGCCATCGCGGCAGATGGCCGTGCGGATGGTCATGCTCAACTGGCTTTCACGATTGAAGCCGAGGTAGCCGATCGCCCCGCAGTACGGCCCGCGCGAAATGGTCTCCAGTTCGTCAATGATCTCCATCGCGCGAATCTTCGGTGCGCCGGTGATGCTGCCGCCGGGAAAGCACGACGCGAACGCGGCGAAGTGCGTCACGTCCTTCCGCAACCGGCCTTCCACCGTCGAGACGAGATGCTGCACCTGCGCGAACTTTTCCAGCCTGGCCAGCTCGGGCACCTGCACGGAGCCGTATTCGCAGACCTTGCCCAGATCGTTGCGCAACAGGTCGGTGATCATCACCAGCTCGGCGAGTTCCTTGGCGCTGGTCTGCAATTCGTAGGCGAGTTGGGCATCGCGCGTCGGGTCGTGGTCGCGGGGCCGCGTGCCTTTGATCGGACGGGTTTGAATATGCGGCCCGCTCAGGCGGAGAAATTGTTCCGGCGACGACGACGCAATCTGAAATTCGCCGCAATCGAGAAACGCGGAGAACGGCGCGGGCGAAACGGTGTTGAGGCGTTGAAAAAATTCCCAGCCGGAGAAGTCGCACGGCACGGTCAGGCGTTGCGAAAGGTTCGCCTGATAAATGTCCCCGGCCCGGATGTACCGCTGCACGCGCTCCACGGCGGCGAGGAATTCGGCGCGGGTGAGATTGGATTGTAGCGCAGACATTCCTGTCTGCGAGTTCGGGCGACTTTCCAGTCGCCCGTCGGAACACCGGACAGGAATGTCCGGTGAACCCGCAGACAGGAATGTCTGCGCTACATTGCCGGCAGATTCGAGCCACGCTTTCCAAAACTCCGCCCGCTCGTGCGCCCGTTCCTCGCTCCGCGAACCATCCGCATCCAGGCCGGTGGAGACGATGCAGACTTTTCCGAGACGATGATCGAAGACGACGAGGCTGTCGTAAAAACCCACATGGCAGTCCGGCAGTTCCAGATCATTCACGGCGCGGCGCGGGAGTTTCGGTTCGACGAAATTTTTCAGGTCGTAACCCCAGTAGCCAAAACAACCGCCGAGCGGAAACGGCAGGTCAATTTCATCCAGCAGTTCGCAGCGGGCCAGGAGCGCGTCCAGCAATTGCCAGGGGCTGCCGAACTGGAGTTGGGGTCTGGCGTCCGGGGTTTGGGGTCTGGAGATTTCGCAGCGGGAGCCGAAGGAACGGAAGGTCAGGAACGGACGCACGGCCACGAAGGAATACCGCGCCTGCGGCGAATCAAACCGCGCGCTGCGCAACAACACGACGCCCGGCTCGCCGTGAAGCTGTTCGACGAGCGATTCCGGCGTGTGCGCGGTTTGGATTTCGTGGATCAACGGACGCATGACGCAGGAAAATTTAACCACGGAGCGAGGCGGAGGGACATGGATTTTTTGGGACGCGGTTTCACCCGGCGATTTTTTCCCTGACCCACGCCCGCGCTTCGTCCGGCGTTTTCAATTCGTCCGACAACTGCTGCTCCCGGATTTCCGCCAGCAGCTTTCCCAGTTCCGGCCCCGGTTGAAGGCCTAATGCGATCAGGTCATTTCCCGTCAACAGCGACGGACGGATTTCCGGCTGTTGCGCCAGCGTGCGCGCCTGTTCCACCAGAAAATCATAAACGTCCAGCCGCCGGTGCGAGCCGAGGCAGTCGAGCCGGTGCAAGGCCAGTTCCAGCGGAAACGTCTCGCGCAACAGCAGCCGACGCAGCGTGGACTTGCGCATCTTCAACGCATCCTTGAACTGCATGTGATGCCGCACGGCGGCGACGACGATTTCAATCTGCCCGTTGGGAAACCGCAGACGAGTCAGGATTTTTTCCGCGAGGTCGGCCCCGATTTTTTCGTGCTCGTAAAAATGGATGCTGCCGGTTTTATCATCGCGCGATGCCGTCAACGGCTTGGCGATGTCGTGCATCAAAACCCCCCATGACAGCAGCGGATCGGCGTCCGGTGGCAGTCGCTGGAGCATCAAGCGCAGGTGATTGAACACGCTGCCTTCGGGATGATAGTCGGGGGATTGTTCGCACGAAACTGTGGCGGCGAGTTCCGGCAGGACGTGTTCGAGCAGACCGCTGGTGTGCAGCAGCTCCAGCCCGCGCGCGGCGTGCGGTGGCGCGAACAGCTTGCGCAGTTCATCCCGCACGCGTTCGGCGCTGATGGTTTTTATTATCGGCGCGAAGGTTTGGATGGCCGCGAACGTTGCCGGTTCGATTTCAAAACCCAGTTGCGCCGCGAAGCGCACGGCGCGAAGCAGCCGCAGATGATCCTCGCCGAAACGCTCGGCCGGGACGCCGATGGTGCGGATAATTTTCGCGCGCAGATCGTTTTCGCCGCCGACCCAGTCGTGCAACTGGTTTTTGACCGGATCGAAGAACAGGCCGTTGACCGTGAAATCCCGTCGGCTGGCATCGGCGGGCGCGTCCCCGAAAGTGACCTGCTCGGGATGGCGGCCATCTCGGTAATCCGCCTCCGCGCGGAACGTGGCCACCTGAAACTGGTGGCCGCCTTCGACGACGATCATCACGCCGAACTTGCGGCCGACCGGAATGGTGCGCGGGAAAATTTTCTCGATCTGCTCCGGCAGCGCGGCGGTGGCGATGTCGTAGTCACCCGGCTCGCGTTCCAGGAGAAAATCGCGGACGCAGCCGCCCACCCAGAACGCGGCGAACCCGGCGGTTTGCAGGCGGCGGACGATGGCGTTGGCGATGGTGCGCACAAAAATGAAGCGGCGGAAAAGGTGGTGGGCGCTGAGGGATTCGAACCCCCGGCCACCTCGGTGTAAACGAGATGCTCTACCACTGAGCTAAGCGCCCGCAAAACGGTAAAAAAACAGCGCGACCATTATGGAATCAAGCCGCCCTGGAGCAAGCGCAAAGAATTTTCCCGGCGGACGCCTCCGCGCTTGGCAGCGAAAATTTATTCTGCCAACCTCGGCGCATGGCTCAGATAAAATTTGGAACGGACGGCTGGCGGGCGGTGATCGCCGAGGATTTTACCTTCGCCAATGTCGCGCGGGTTTCCCAGGCAACGGCGGATTACTGGAAATCAGAAAGCAGAAAGCAGAAAGCAGAAATTTACGGACGCGCACTGAAGGTCGTCATCGGCTACGACCGGCGATTTTTGTCCGATGCCTTTGCCCAATGTGCGGCGGAAGTGTTTGCCGCCAACGATTATCACGTCGTCCTCACGCCGGAGCCGACGCCGACACCCTCCGTTTCGTACGCAGTGAAACACCTGCGCGCCGTGGGCGGCGTGATGATCACAGCCAGCCACAATCCGCCGGTCTTCAACGGCTTCAAACTCAAGTCCCATTACGGCGGCTCCAGCGATTCCGCCACCTGCCAGGCCATCGAAGGATTTCTGGATCGCAATGCGGTCCGCACCGTGAAGCTCGCGGACGCCATCCACACAAAGCAAGTCATCGTCAAGGATGTCCGCCCGGCGCATTACG
>JAYWBR010000317.1:0-4172 GCA_043781315.1 Verrucomicrobiota bacterium
ATCAATGGTCATCCGACGCGACGTGGCGGGTTATTTCTTGTCCTTATCTTCCGCCGGTTTGTCTTCCGCAGCCTTGTCTGCGGCGGCTTTTTTTGCGGCCTCCTTGGCGGCATTGGCCTTGATGGCGGCAACAATGTCATCCGCCGGAGTTTTCAACTTTACAATCGTTTTGGAACCCGCCTGTTCCACCGACAGGCTTCGCGCCAGCTTGACGGCATCGGGGTTGTCCGGTTGCAACGCAATGATGGCGATGATCCCGCGTGCAACGTCGGCGACCAGCGGGGCCGCTTCCTCGGTCTTGGTTTCGACGGACAAGTTTGCGAGCAGGTTTGGGCCGGATTCGCGGATCTCCAGACCGATGAGTTTGGCCTGCCGGAACACCGCCGCGCTCGGGTTGCCCGCCGGAAGTTCAATCTGTCGGGCCGCCGCCTGGATGACCGCTGGCTCGCCGACGCCGAATTTTGGAAATGTGGTTCCTTTGGCGAGGCTCGGAGTGATGCCGTCCAGCACGTCCAAGGCTCCAGTTAAGCGCGCTTCCCGCTGGGCGAAGATCACCATCTGATCCTTGTAAATGGCGGCGTAGGTCCGGGGCTGGCCGCCCTCTTTCTCGCGCCGCTTGGCGTCAATCCAACTATTAACCTGATGCTTGCCGTGCGACGTGGCGCGATAGTCTTCCGCCTGCTTGGCCAGCGCCATCAGCCGTTCGGAATTGAGGTCTGCATACACCAGCGCCACGCCATCGTCCGGGGCCGGGGAAGCGCCGTAAACCGTGATGCCGTGCAGCGCCGTGCGCAGGTCGCAACCGAGCGCGGCCTTGAGCACGAACAATTGGAGTTCCTTTTCCGGCTTGTGCAATTCGGTGAAAATGTAATCGCCCACGGTTGATTTGCGCAACGCATCCACGTCGAGATGCAGCACCCAGGCGGGGTCGTCAACAACCGCCGCACGTTCCACCGGGCCGGCCATCACGGACGCAGTGGCCGACATCAGGCAGCCCAGCAGCAGGCTGGATTTCAAAGTTTTTGAGTTCATAAATTGCATTTAACGTTGTTGTTTTTTTCACTTGAGCCGGAAGGTTTCAGTTGCCGTCTCAACCAAGGATACGGTGGCGCGCGGGGCTTGGTTACATTTGAATTGAGATTTCTTGGCTGCCCTGCCGCCGATGTTCGCTCGAACTTCCAGCTTTGCCGGAGCCGTTGTCCTGGTGGCCGGATCATGTCACAAGACTATTCCGGCCAACCTGCTAGTGTGACTACCATGCACGCCATGCCATTCCTGGTTCGGGAAAAAATAACATGAGACAAGTCCGCCATCGAATTTATCTGTTCGTTTGCTTTGGCGTGCTGCTCGCGCATTTTTCCGCGTCCGCCTTCACCACGCGGGATGCGAACACCATTTTCAGTTCGTTCAACAACGCGTTCTATTCGTTGAACGGCACGAACGGATTTTTCAAGGACACGCAAACCGGCGGCAACGCCTACTTCTGGGGGCAGGCCAACATGATCGAGTGCGTGATTGATGCTTACGAGTGGCGGACGAACGTGGCCTCCGCGAACACCATCACCAATTTGCTGAACGGTTTCATCGTCGCGAACGGCAGCGCGTGGACGTCCTGGAACATTTACAACGACGACATCATGTGGGCGGTCATCGCGTTCGTGCGCGGCGGACAGGCCACGGGGCGGACGAATTATTATTCCATCGCCAAGGCAAATTTTGACGCCTGCTACGCGCGGGCTTACGACACGAATCTTGGCGGCGGGCTTTACTGGTCCACGGGAAATTTTTCCAAGAACGCGGCGGTCGAAGGGCCGGCGGTGATTGCGGCGTATCTGCTGTATCAGGCTTACAACGACACGAATTATTACAACAAGTCCACGAACATTTATTTCTGGGAACGCGCGGTTTTGTTCAACACCAACTCCGGCGCGATCTACGACAACATCGGCACGAACGGCGTCATCAACGGCGGCTCGCTGACCTATAATCAAGGCACGTTCATCGGCGCGGCAAATTATCTTGGCCAGACGAACGATGCGCGGCTGGCGGCGAATTTCACGATGATGAACCTGACCAGCGGCGGCATTCTTCCGCAGTATGGCATCGCGGGAAACAACTCCGGCTTCAACGCCATCTTCCTGCGCTGGATGATGCGCTACATGAAAAACCGCAATCTGCAAAACTTCTATGAGCCTTGGTTGCAGGCGAACGCGACCGCCGCGTGGAACCTCCGTCGCGCGCCGGATAACTTGTCGTGGTGCCAGTGGCTGCAGCCTTCGCCGCCCGGCACAAATTTTTATGCGTGGGATTGCATTTCATCCTACGAGGTGTTGCAGATGGCGGATCCGACGCAAGGTTCCGCTGCGCTGTCCGTGCCGCGCGATTACATCGGTTATTGGCCGCTCGATGCGACGAGCGGAACCATCGCCACGAACGCCGCGTGGTCAGGCAACAACGGCATGGTGAATGGCGCGAGTTGGAACGTGAGCGGCCGTGTCAACGGCTGCCTGACGTTCAACGGTATCAGCAACAATGTGCAAATCACGAATCCGGTCGTGAATGATTTCAGCATCGCGTTCTGGGTGAAGACCACGCAGACCGCCGGCACACCGCAATGGTATAATGGCGCGGGCTTGGTGGATGGGGATGTCCCCGGAGGCGCCAACGACTTTGGCACTGCGCTGGTCGGCGGCAAGTTTGGTTTCGGCACCGGCAATCCCGACACGACGATTGTTTCCACGACTTCGATCAACGACGGCGCGTGGCATCATTGCGTGGCGACGCGGCAGGGGGCGACGGGACTATTGAGTGTTTATGTGGATGGCAATTTGCAGACAACCGGCTCGGCCACGAAGAATACGTTGAGTTCCCCGGTGAATTTGCTGTTCGGCTCGACGGGCGGAAATTATTTCAACGGCAGCCTGGACGACGTGAAAATTTTCGCGCGCACGCTGGGCAGCAATGAAGTCGCCGCGCTGTATTCCAGCAGCGCGACCGCGCCGTCCGTCGCGCCGACGAATCTGACCGCCATTGCCACCGGCAACGCGTCGGTGCAATTGACTTGGTCCGAAGCGCCGCTGGCCACGAGCTACAATCTCAAACGCGCGCTCGTCAGCGGCGGGCCTTACGTCACGCTCACCAACATCACCGCGCCGAGTTTCACGGACACAAGCGTCGTCAACAACCGCACTTACTATTATGTCGTCTCGCCCGTGAACGTGATGGGCGAAGGCACGAACTCCGCGCCGGCCAGCGTGAATACGTCCGCGCTTGCCGTGTGGTTCAAGGCCGATGCGCTCGGCCTCACAAACGGCGCGGCGGTTTCGCTGTGGCCCGACCTCACAGGCAGCGGTTTCAACGCGCTGCAACTGTTGTCCGCGAACCAGCCGACGTTTATCACCAATGCCATCAACGGTTTTCCGGCGGTGCGTTTCAATTCCGCGAGCAGCAGTTATCTGTGGTTTTATCGCCCGGTGCAGGATGACTTCATGATGATTTTTGTCTATCGCAGCACGCAGGGCATAAGCACGGGAATTAATTTCTGGGAAGGCGCGGGGTTGATCAATGGTGAGCAAAACGGGACGGTGAGCGATTTTGGAATTTCGCTGAACGCCAATGGACAAGTTCTTTCCGGCGTCGGCAATCCTGACACAACGATCCGCTCCGGCGCGGGTTTCAACAACGGCCTGCCGCACGTCGTGACCTTCAAGCGCACGAAAAGCAGCGGCGCGCTGGCATTGTATTTGGACAGCTCGCTCGTGGCGTCGGGCACCGGCGGAACGCAATCGCTGAACGCGCCGAATTTTCTGACGCTCGGCGCGCAGGCGGTGTTGAACAACTACCTCAACGGCGACATCGGCGAGGTGCAGATTTACAACGCTGCGCTCGCGGACGCCGACCGGCTCGCACAAGAACGCGCGCTCAAATGCAAATTTGGCATGAGCGGCGGCGTGACTCCGCCCGTGCCGACCGGCCTGACCGGCGTGGCGGGCAACCGGCAGATCAATCTGAACTGGACGCTCTCGTCCGGCGCGTCCGGCTACAACCTCTGGCGCTCGACGGACAGCGGCGCGTCTTACCAACTGGCTGCAGGCGCACTGACCGTCAGCAGTTTCGTGGACACGAACGCTGCGAACGGGCAGACAAATTTTTATCAGGTTGCCGCGACCGAC
>JAYWBR010000318.1:0-12405 GCA_043781315.1 Verrucomicrobiota bacterium
TTCACGCCCAGCACGGCGTAGTTGGGATTGTTCGGATGCAGCGGCTGCGCGCTGTTCACGACCAGCGAGCCTTGCCCGCCGTCGCGCTGAACGAGTTCCCACGCCGTGAGCGAATTCCACTCCACACGATCCGCCGCCGAGTATTCAAACGAACGGTTCTGCACCAGCTCCGCGTAAAGCCCGCCGTCCGCCGCGTAGTTCAAGTCCTCGAAAAAAATTCCGAACAGCTCCGGGCTGATCGGCTTGCCGGGCTGCGCGAGGTCAACGGTGAGCGTGTTGGTCTCCGCAAATGCGACGCTGGCGATAACCGTCGCGCACAAAATCACAGTCCATGTTTTCATCGGCGAATTGTCGCTGTGCTGCGGGGAAAAGTGAAGTCCGCTGACGCGGCTGGAAAGAGGGCCGGCCCGCCGGAATTTAACTTCGCGAATCCGTTCGCCCACAATGAAGTTGAATTTCAACCGGCACTGAGGCCTATTCTGCGCTGCAACTACTATGAACAAACATGTTTTTATGCAGACACGAAAAAACTTCACGCAGCTGCTGCTCGTTACCTTGACCGTCGCCGGGCTTGCGGCGCTGGCGCAATCTGCTAAAAAACCGGCCATGACCTCCGCCGCCATTGAATGGAATTCCCTCGAAGCCAAGCCGAACGCGAACGGCTCCGGCAAGAAATTTTTTGAAGGGCCGACCGCCTCGCTGGATTTGTTGGAGTGCCACGCCTCCACGCTCAATCCGGGCGCGACCAATCACGCAATTCTCAAGCGCCCGCATGACGAGGTCATCATCGTGAAGGAAGGAACCATCGAAGCGTATGTGAATGACAAATGGATTCGCATCGGGCCGGGTTCGGTGATCTTCAACGCCGCCAATGTTCCGCAGGCGATGCGCAACGTCGGCGATGGCCCGGCGACTTATCACGTCGTGATGTTTCAACCGGTGGCGGAAAAACAAAAGTAAGGTGGCGGCTTAATTTGACGGAGCGCGGGTCTGTGACCCGCAGCGGTTTGATTCACAACGCAGCATGCTGCGGCTCACAGAGCCGCGCTCCGAAATTACACCACCACCAAAAAATGTTCACGGCTTGACGTTGCGTTCGGTCGTGGCGAATCTCTTGCCATGACCACGCAACTTTCCCGGCTTCGGGTATTCTCTTTTGCCATGCTCCTTGCTGCCAATCTTCACGCCGCGCCGGACAAAGGCATCGCGGTCGTGTCGAACGAAGCTGCCCGCCGTGTGGATGTGCTCGTAGATGGCCAACCGTTCACCTCCTACATCTGGCCGGACACGTTGAAAAAGCCGGTGCTGTTTCCGTTGCGAGCGGCGAGTGGCACGGTGGTCACGCGCGGCTTCCCGCTCGAACCGCGACCGGGCGAACGGACAGATCATCCGCATCACGTCGGGCTGTGGCTGAATTACGAAAACGTCAACGGCGTGGATTTCTGGAACAACTCAACGGCGTTGCCGGCCGAGCAGCAGGCGAAGATGGGAACCATCGTGCATCGGCGTATTGTCAAAACGAGCAGCGGCGCGGACCAAGGCGAGCTGGAAGTGGAAGCGGATTGGATCATGCCCGACGGCCAGCCGGTGTTGCGCGAGGCGACGAAATTTATTTTCCGCGCCGGGCCGGGCCGCCGCGTGGTGGACCGGATTTCCACGCTCACCGCTTTGGAAAAGCCGGCGGTGTTCAAGGACGTGAAGGACGGACTGCTCGGCCTGCGCGTGCGTCGCGAGCTGGAGCAGCCTTCGACCGAGGCGGTGACGTTCACCGACGCGAGCGGCCGGCCCACGACGGTGAAGGCGATGGACACGAATGGCGTGAGCGGTCTCTATCGCAGCAGCGAAGGTAAAATAGGCGATGACGTCTGGGGCACGCGCGGTCGCTGGGCGACGTTGTCGGGCAAAGTGGATGCGCAAGATGTCACGCTGCTCATGCTCGATCATCCGCAGAACGCCGGGTTTCCGACCTACTGGCACGCGCGCGGCTACGGATTGTTCGCTGCGAATCCGCTCGGTGAGGAAATTTTCAGCAAGGGAAAGGAGAAATTAAATCTGACCATTGAGCCGAAGAAGTCGGTCACGTTCCGATATCGTCTGGTCATTCTCGACAGCGCCACGACGCCGGAGCAGGCGGATGCTCAATATCAAAAGTTCGCGGACGAGGTAAAATAAAACCGCTCTACATTTCGCCATGAACAAAATTCCCCGCCGCCGGTTCATCCGCAATTCGCTGCTCGCTGCTGCTGCGTTCAGAGCGTGGCCGCTGGTCGCGCAAACTTCCGTGAAGTCGCGCGTCATCGGCGCGAACGGGGACATCCGCGTCGCCGTCGTCGGGTTCAACGGTCGCGGGAAAAATCACATCGAGGCGTTCAGCAAGATGAAAGGCGTGCGGCTCGTCGCGTTGTGCGACGTGGACAGCGCCGTTCTCCAAAAGGAATTGGCAAGCGCGACGGCGGGCGGAGAAAAAATTGAGGGCTACACCGACATCCGAAAACTTTTGGAGAGCAAGGATGTTGACGCGGTGTCGTTCGCCACGCCGCACCACTGGCACGCGCTCGGCGCGATCTGGGCGGCGCAGGCGGGCAAGGATGTTTATGTCGAGAAGCTCGCGTCGCACAACGTCTGGGAAGGCCGCAAGATGGTCGAGGCCGCGCGCAAATATGATCGCATCATGCAGGTCGGAACGCAGTGCCGCTCCAGCGTGGGCTTGCAGGAGGCGATCGCGTGGCTGCGTGAAGGGCAGCTCGGCAAAATCATCCGCGCACGCGGGCTTTGCTACAAACGCCGCGACAGCATTGGCAAAACTTCCGGCCCGCAGCCCGTTCCGGAAACGATCAATTACGATTTGTGGTGCGGCCCGGCGTCGAACGAACCACCGCGTCGCAACAGCAAGAAGAACGGCCCGGTGCATTATGAGTGGCATTGGTTCTGGGAATACGGCAACGGCGACATCGGCAACCAGGGCATTCATCAGATGGACATCGCGCGCTGGATTTTGGGCGAGCCGGAAGTTTCACCGCGTGTCATCAGCATCGGTGGACGATTGGGTTATGAGGACGATGCCGTCACGCCGAACACGCAGATTGTTTTTCACGATTACAAAACTGCGCCGCTGATTTTTGAAGTGCGCGGCCTGCCTGCCGCCGGTGATTCGTCCAAGATGGATGATTATCACGGCGCCAGCATCGGCGTGGTCGTGGACTGTGCAGGTGGTTCGATCGTAATTCCGAGTTACACGAAGGCGATTGTTTATGACAAGGCCGACAAGGAAATTAAAACCTTCGATGAAGGCGGGAATCATTTTGAAAATTTCATCCAAGCCGTCCGCAGCCGCAAAGCCAGCGACCTGCATGCGGACATTTTGGAAGGCCACATTTCCGCCGCGCTGTGCCACACGGGAAATATTTCCCATCGTCTCGGCCAGCCGATGTCGCCGGAAAAAATCCGCGCCGCAACCAAGGCCAACAGTGACCTCGCCGAAAGTCTTGGGCGGATGGAAGAACATCTCGGCGCGAACCAAGTGGATTTGTCCAAGACGCCGCTGATGCTGGGCGAAGGGTTGAAGATGGATCCCAAGACCGAGCGTTTCACCAATAACAACAATGCGAATCATCTGCTCACGCGGAAATACCGCAGGCCGTTCGCGGTGCCGGAAAAAGTCTGACGCAGACCGCCGATCGCGCTGACGGTTGCGGCGACCTGAATCAGCCCGCCGCGATTGAACGGGAGGGAAGCATGGTGGGCCTGCCCGGACTTGAACCGGGAACCAAAGCATTATGAGTGCTCTGCTCTAACCATTGAGCTACAGGCCCGTTGGCCGTCATGCTTGCAGAGGCCGCCGCAACTTTCAATAGCAGAGCCAGACGGTTGAAGTGTTGGTTGTCCCGGCACCTTGACCCAAAATGATACGTGGCGGTTTCAGCCGGAAGAATTCGCTTCCGTTCGACGGAGTGAGGACGGCTGGCTTGTTGGTGCCGACGACTCGCCCGGCCGGAACGCTGCGGTTGCCGCAGCGGGTAGCTGAGGCTTTGTCTTTCAACTGCCTGGTTCCGCTTGGGAAACGCCGATGAAACCAGCGTTTTCCTGAGCAACGGTCGTGCCAGAGCCGTGATTTAGATTGAGTTGGAACGCGTCTTGCGATAGCTTGGAACCGTCTGCGGAGGCAAGTCCGACTCAAGTCGGGCCGTCCCGCTCCGAATGGTTTTCTAATATGAACTGTGTTTCCAGAGTCGTGCGGGCAGGTTTGTTGGTCTGCCTTTGCATAAAGTCAGGATCGGCGCTGGGACAAAATTTCTCCGATTCCTTCGCTGGGCGGCAGCTCCTCACCGGCTCTTCCGCACTGGTCTCCGGCTCCAACACCAACGCCACGCTGGAACTCTTCGAGCCGCTGCACGCGGATAAAATCGGCGGACATTCTGTCTGGATTTCCTGGCAGGCATCGGCCACGGGTCTGGTTACGTTGAACACTGCGGGCAGTTCGTTCGACACGCTGATGGACGTCTTCCTGCTCGTACCGGGAAACGGTTCCCCCATGCAGCGGTTGGAGGAAATCGCCGAGAACGATGACTACGGCAATCAGTTCACCTCCTTCCTTCAATTCGGCGCGAAGTCCAACCAGACCTACCAGATCGCCGTGGACGGGTTCAACGGCGCCACCGGCGATATTTTACTGCAACTCAATTTTCTTTCCTCCAGCAATCTGCAGCCCGTCGCGGTCGGCCGCGCCGGCGACCAGGCGTTGCGCCTCGGTGATCCGCTGATCCTCACGGTCAACATGGTGCCGACCACCTCCCCGGTGGATTTGCAGTGGTATTTGAACGGGCACCGGATTTTTGAAGCGAGCGACCCGACGCTGGTCATCCGCAATCTGGACCGCACCAACCTCGGTTTTTATGCGCTGAAATTTCAGTTGGAGGACGTCAGCTTTTTCAGCCCGTCCGTGGAAATCCAGGTGAACTCCGAAGGTCAGTCCGGCGTCCTGGCCCGTTACAAAATCGCTGACGCGGCGCAGTCCGGCTTGGGTTCCGGCGGTGGCGGCTCGTTGGTTTTTGGCGGCAAACTGCCAGGCTTGTCACCCGCACCCAGCCTGAGTTCCGGCGTCGTCCTGGGCTACAACGGCACGCAGATTTTCAACACCACCAACGCGGTGGTGGACACCAACGCGCCGCTCGTCTGCGGCGTCGCTCCCGGCGCGGCGTACTGGTTTTCCTACCAGGCACCCACCAACGGCACGATGACGGTTGACACCGGCGGCAGTGCGTTCCCCACGTTGCTCGCGGGGTTCACCTATACCGGCGCGCTGACCAGTTACACAAATCTGATTCCCGTCGCCTGTGACAACAACAGCGGCGGCACCGGCACCAACACGGCCAGCTCGATCCAGTTCAACACGACCAACCGCGGCAATTACTTCATCGTCGTCGGCGGCGTGGGTGGTGCCCGCGGCATTGCCCACTTGAATTACTCCCTCAGCGCCGGCCTGCCGCCCGTGCCGCCCGTGGTGACCAGCCAGCCGCAGCCGTTGCTGGCCAGTGCGCAAACCGCCGTGGCCTTCAGCGTGACCGCCGCTGGCTCGGTGCCGCTGTCGTACCAGTGGTGGAAAAACTCCTCGCGCCTGAACAACAAAACCAACGCCACCCTGCTCTTCTCCGAGCCGCAAAATTCGGACACCGCGAATTATTTTGTGGTCATCACCAACGGCGCCGGCGCCATCACCAGCGCACCCGCCCGCCTGACGATCATCACTGCGGCGCAGACCAGCGTGGATCCCGTCGCCAACGCGATGGTCACCGCCTTTCCCGCCAAACGGGGCTACCAATACACGGTGGATTGCGCCACGAGCCTCGCGCCGGGAAGCTGGTGGCCCTGGATCAACGCCTTCCCCAACTACGGCGGCATCCTGTGGGTGACCAACTCGCTTTCGGAAGCGGATTTCAAAATGGTTCGCGTGCATACGCCTTGATTGTTCCCGGAAACTCTGGCAAACCGCTCCGGCAAACATGACTACTCCGGAAAAGTTTTCCTGCCTGATCGTGGACGACGATTCCGGCTTTGTTTCCATCCTGGCAAAAGTCGTGACCCAGGAAGGCGGCCAGGTCACCCATTGCGGCAATCTTCAGGCCGCCCGCGCGGAAATTAAACGCCAGGTTTTCGACCTCGTCCTCCTGGACAACCGCCTGCCCGACGGCACCGGTTTTGAATTTCATCCGCAACTCTCCCGCCATTGCCCCAGCAGCCTCGTCATCATGATCACCGGCGTGCCCGAGCTGGCCAAGGCCATCGAACTCACGCGCAACGGCCTCTTCGATTACCTCACCAAACCGTTGAACGTCGCCGATTTCACCGCCTGCCTGCGCCGCGCCAAACTCCGCCTCAGCCACGCCGATCCCGCGGATGCCGCGAGCGAACTTATCGGCGATTCCCCCGCCCTGCGCGAGGCCACCAACGCCTTGCGCCAGGTCGCGCGTCATGCCACCACGCCCGTTTTGTTGCTCGGCGAAACCGGCACCGGCAAAGACCTCGCCGCGCGGATGCTGCATCGCCTGACGTATCCGGCCAGCGCCACGTTGCCGCCGTACATCCCGGTCAACTGCTCCGCCGTCCCCGCCGAAATGTTCGAGGCGGAATTGTTCGGCAGCGAAAAAGGTGCTTACACCGGCGCGGACAAACGCCGCGTCGGCCTCATCGAAGGCGCGGAAGGCGGCACCCTTTTTCTCGACGAAATTACCGAGACGCCCCTCGCGCAACAAGCCAAACTCCTGCGCTTCCTGGAGTCCCGCGAATACCGCCCGCTCGGCAGCAACGCCATGCGCGAATTCACCGGCCGCGGCGTCGCCGCGACCAATCGCTCCCTCGCCGCCGAAGTCAAAGCCGGCCGCTTCCGCGAAGACCTCATGTTCCGCCTCAGCGTCGTCGTCATTCGTCTCCCGGCGCTGCGCGAACATCCCGCCGACCTGGATCTGCTCACGGAAAAATTACTCACCCAACTCAGCGAAAAATATCGCCGCGCCAAACCCTTTCTCAAACCCGCCGACCTCGCCGCCCTGCGCGAACATCGCTTCCCCGGCAACGTCCGCGAACTCCGCAATCTCCTCGAACGCTCCCTGCTGCGCACGCCCGACGATTCCCAATGGCTCGCCTTCGACCACGCCTGGCTCGGCGACAGCGCGCCCACGGAAACTGGCGATTCGTTGCCCCTCTTGCCCGCCGACCGCCAACTCAGCGCCCTTGAACTTCAAGAGTATCGCCTCATCCAACAAACGCTCCGCACCGAAGGCGGAGCCATCCGCCGCGCCGCCGCAAAACTCGGCATCACCCACCAAGCACTCTTGCGCCGACTGGAAAAATGGCCCGAGCTGCGTCAGGTGCTGCCGCGTTCGTGAGTGAATTTTTTTTGTGCGCGCCGATCTCCCGCCACTTTCTCGTCCGATACTGAACCACTCCTGGTCCGTTCGCGGTCTGCTAGTGGACCAGGAAAGTTCATTACGTCCTTCCCCATCCAAATCAGCTATTTTTTTTCAGCCCGCCTTAATTGGATGGGCAACATGCCGCAGTCTCATTACCGGAGGCGCGAAAGAAAGTAGCCCACGGCGAAAGCCGTGGGATAGACAGTGTGACCCTCAAGCCCCGGCAGGAGCGACAGATTTGCGAACAAACACAACCGTTGTCGGCCGCCCAGAGGCTGACGTTTACGTTGAAAAAAACCTGCGAACTGAGGGTTTTTCTCCCTCTCCTCCCCCGAGGGAGGAGAGGGGCGGGGAGAGGGGGTTCACCGCTCAAAATTGACGCGTGCGTGAACCCTGGCTGCCGCCCCTCCGGCACCTTGGCTGCTCAGTGAAAGCTAACCGAATGTCCCGACCCAAAACATTGTCCAGCGTCCACGTCCTGCTGCTCGCGTTGATCGCGTGCGCGCTTGGCCTGACGACCACACAAAGCCAAGCCCAAGCCACGACTGCGCCCGCGTCGAAGGATTTCGCCAGCCAGCTCGTCGAGTTCGCCGGCAAAGTCGAAGTCACCCTCGCCGCCACCAACGACTGGCGGCCCGCGAGCACCAACCAGCTGCTGCATCCCGGCGACCGCCTCCGCACCGCCGCCGACAGCCGCGCCACGTTGCGCCTCTCCGACCGCAGCCTCATTCGCGTCAACCAATCCACGCTCCTCGAAATCCAGCCGCCCACGAACCCCGCCCGCCGCCGCTTCAGTCTCAAACACGGCGCGCTCTATTTTCTGGATCGCGAAAAACCCGCCGACGTGGAGTTTGAAACCCCGCTCGCCACCGGCGCCATTCGCGGCACGGAATTTCTCCTGACCGTCGCCGACGCGGACAACACGACGCGACTCGCCTTGCTGGACGGCGCAGTGGATCTCAAAACTGCGACCGAACAACTCGCGCTCACCAGCGGCCAGCAGGCGTTGGTGCGAGCCGGTCAACCCGCGCAGCTCACCGCCGTCCTCCCCGCCGCCAACTTGATTCAGTGGTGCTTTTATTATCCCGGCGTCTTGAATCCCAGCGACCTCGACTTCACCGACGCCGAAAAAAAATTCCTCACGAAATCCCTCACCGCTTATCGCAGCGGCGATTTACTCACCGCGCTCGCCGAAGCGCCGGAACAACTCGCAACGAGTTCCGCCACGACCCGGCTTTATTTCGCCGGCCTGAAACTCACCGTCGGCCAGGTGGAATCCGCCGAGAGCTTGATCGCACCGCTGACAAACTCCCCGATCAGCACCGCGCTCCGCGAACTCATCGCAGCTGTGAAATTCCAAGAACTCCCCGACACCCATTCAGGACTAACCACGCAGGATGACAACTCCTACTCTTCCCCCAAAGATTTGGGAAAGCCAAAGATGAAAACCAAATCCCAATCTTTGACTTTCCCAAATCTTTGGGACTTCCCCGCAACTAGCAGCGGCTGGCTCGCCCGTTCTTACTACCTCCAATCACGCTCCCAACTTCCCGACGCGCTCGCCGCCGCCAAACACGCCACCGCGCTCGCGCCCGACTTCGGTTTCGCATGGGCGCGCGTAGCCGAACTGGAATTCGGTTTTGAAAACACCCACGCCGCGAAGGCAGCGTTGCATCGCGCCGATGAACTGTGTCCGCACAATGCCCAAGCCGTCGCCGTCGCCGGATTTATTTCCCTCGCCGAAAATCATCCCCGCGCGGCGTTGGAACATTTTGACCGCGCGCTCCAGCTCGACGGCGCGCTCCCCAACGCCTGGCTCGGTCGCGCGCTTGCCCATGAGCAACTCGGCGAGACCGAAGCCGGCCGCCGCGATCTTCAAACCACCGCCGCGCTCGAACCTCAACGTGGTTTGTTCCGCAGCTATCTCGGCAAAGCGTGGAGCCAGTCGCGCGAAGACAACCTTGCCGAAAAGGATTTCGCGATCGCGAAAAACCTCGACCCCGCTGATCCGACCGCGTGGCTTTACTCCGCGTTGTACCGGTTCCAGACGCATCAGATCAACGACGCCGTCCGCGACCTGGAACGCTCCACCGAGTTGAATGACAACCGCAGCGTCTTCCGCTCGCGCCTCCAACTCGATCACGACCGCGCCACCCGCAGCGCCGATCTCGCGGCGATCTACGACACTGCGGGCCTGACCGAAGTCAGCGAACGCGCCGCCAGCCGCGCGGTGGAGGAATCCTATTCCGATTTCGCCGGCCACCTTTTTCTCGCGAACAGTCTCGCTGACCGCGAGGACGCACAACATTTCAACCTCCGTTTGGAAACACCGCGCGAAAGCGAACGGCTCGTCGCCAATCTGCTCGCACCACCCGGCGGCGGGAATCTTTCGCAGCTCCTCTCGCAGCAGGATCGCCTGCAATACTTCGGCACGCGCCCGTTTGGTCTGAGTTCGCTGACGACCTACGGCAGTCGGGGCGATTGGAATCAGTCGGCAACCCTCTTCGGTCAGGCCGCCAACTTCAGCTACGCGCTCGATGCGCAATACGTTTCCCAAAACGGCCAGCGCGCGAACAACGATTTGGAAGACCGCCGGTTTTCGCTCCAGGTGAAACAGCAGCTCACGCCCGCCGACAGCGTTTATTTCCAGGCCAGTTATTTTCGCGGCGACAGCGGCGACGTGGCGCAACACTACGATCCAGCCAATGCCATCAAGGGTTTGCGCGCGGCGGAAGAACAAAGCCCGAATCTCTTTGTCGGCTGGCATCATGAATGGTCGCCCGGCAGCCACACGCTGCTTTTGTTCTCGCGGCTCACGGATCGGCTCGCTTTGACGAACCCACAACCGAGCGTCTTGTTCATGCAACAGGATGGCTCCGGCATCGTCGGCGTGAGTGCCGATCCGTATTTCACGTTGAATCAAACCGAAGAGTTCACGCTCTACTCCGCCGAGGCGCAGCAGATTTTTGAATCGCCGCACCACGCATTCATCTTCGGCGGGCGCTATCAACATGGCGACGTGGACACGCACTCCCTGCTCACACGACTGTTCGGCGCGACGGCGGATCAAACAGCGTCGCCGTATCTGGAGCGGCTCAACGGCTATGGCTATTACCAATGGCGGCCGATCACCGCGTTTCGATTCACGGCGGGCTTGAGCTACGATCAACTGACGTATCCGCGCAACGTGGATTTGCCCCCGGTGCTGAATGACGAAGCGCACCGTTCGCTGCTCGGACCGAAGTTGGGGTTGAACGCTGAACTGTGGCGCGGCGGCTGGCTGCACACCGCGTGGACGCGTTCGCTTGGCGGACTTTTTTTCGACAACAGCATCCGGCTGGAACCGGCGGAAGTTGCCGGCTCGATCAGCGCGTTTCGCAGTTTGATTCCTGAATCCGCCGCTGGCCTGGTGCCGGGAACAAAGTTTGATACTTTCTCATTAGGCTTCGATCAATCGCTGCCGAGCCAGACGTATTTCGGAATCAACGCCGAGCTGCTCCAGTCCGACGGCACGCGCAACGTGGGCGCGTTCACCAACTCCATTCCGTTCATCCCGGTGCCGAACGAACCCGCCACGACGCGCCAGACCTTGGATTTTCAGGAGCGCAATCTCTCGGTGTATGTGAACCAACTGCTCGGCCGCGACTGGTCGGTCGGCGCGCGCTACCGCTTGAGCGAGGCGAAACTCACCACGCGGCTGCCGGATCTGGTCGGCGTTTCCGGCGTGTCGGCGCTGGAGCAGAACGAACGCGCGCTGCTGCATCACGGCCAGCTTTTCCTGATCTACAATCATCCGGGTGGATTTTTCGCCGGGTGGTCGTCGGACTGGTTTCATCAGGGTAATCACGGCTACTCGCCCGGTTTGACCGGCGACGATTTCTGGCAGCACAGTCTTTTCGCCGGCTATGTTTTTCCACATCGCCGCGCGGAACTACGACTCGGCATTTTGAATCTCACGGATCAAGACTACCGGCTCAATCCGCTGAACCTGCAATCCGAACTCGCCCGCCGCCGCACCGTCACGGCGTCGCTGCGGCTGAACTTTTAACCGGCCTTTGAACCGCAGATGACGCGGATGGCGCAGATAAAAACCAACAAGGCTAAAGATGTCAGGGCAATAAAAACAAACGCGCGCTTCAAAGCATTCTTCCATCTGCGTAAATCCGCGTCATCTGCGGTTCAAATTCTTGTTTTTGGGTTTAGGGCAATGCCCAGACTCGCCATGCGCCCCGACTTCGGAATATAATTCCGCCCCGTGCCACGCCGACTTGCATCCACGCCTCCGCGCGCGCTGACCGTGACGATCCTCGTCGTCGCGCTGGCGCTGGTCAGCGGCTGGTTGCTCCTGCCGGAATCGCGAACGGGCGCGGCGCTCGGACGCGCGAGTTACGATTGGTCGCAGGCTTTTGGCGAACCCCTCGCGCTGACCAACTCGCCGGTCGTCCTCGTTTATCTCGACCTCGATTCCCATCTCCGCGAAAAACAAAACCCCGCCGAACCTTGGAGCCGCGCGCTGCACGCGCAACTCGTCAGCCGGCTCACGGAGGCGGGCGCGAAGGCCGTCGTGTTTGACATCATCTTCGACGGGCCGGGCGCGGATGCGGCGGCGGATCAGGAATTTGCCGACGCGTTGCGCGCGAATGGGCGGGTGGTTCTCGCCGCTGAAATCAACCGCTCCAGCCGCGACACGGCGCAAGTGGAGGGCGTCAAGTCGCTGCAACTTTCCATGCCCGCGAAAAAATTCCTCGACGCGGCGGCGACGTGGGGCGTGGCCAACGCCCGCATGGACGACGACTTCATCGTGCGGCGGCACTTCCACGGTTTTCCCCAGCAGGATCAGCCCAGCCTCACGCTCGCAGCGGCGCAAGTCGCGGGCGTGAAACTGACCGCCGATGAGACCGACCCTCAAAAAATCCAATGGCTGCATTACTACGGCCCGGCGCTCGCGTTGCCACATGTCAGTTTCAGCAGCGCGTTGCATCGGGATGAAGTGAAGGAT
>JAYWBR010000319.1:0-4153 GCA_043781315.1 Verrucomicrobiota bacterium
CAAATCTTTGATTACAGCGAAAGCTTTTACAATCGCCAGCGCACCCCTAGATGATCATCAGCGGCTCATGCCACGCGTGGCCGCTCAGCGCCAGCAGATCATCCGACGCCACCGGCCCCCAGGTTCCCGCCGAATAAAATTCACGGTTCGAAAGCGCCTTGCCTTCCCAGCCTTTGCGGATGGAATCCACAATCTGCCAGGCCGTTTCCACCTCGTCGCGGCGGATGAACAGCGTGGCGTCGCCGACGATGGCTTCCAGCAGCAGGCGTTCGTAGGCTTCCGGCGTGTAGGCGCCGAACTCGGAATCGTAGCTGAAGTGCATCCGCACCGGACGCACGGCGAGACTGGTGCCGGGCACCTTGCCGTTGAACCGCAGCGAAATTCCCTCGTTCGGTTGCAGGCGGAGCGTCAGCGCATTGGCTCCGAGTTTCTGACCGCATTGCGCGGCGAAGAGGACGTTCGGTGTGGGGCGGAATTGAATCCGCACTTCGCTCGCGCTCATCGGCAGATTTTTTCCGGTCCGCACATAAAACGGCACACCGGCCCAGCGCCAGTTGTCAATCAACAGCTTCAACGCCACGTACGTCTCGACGTTGGAATCCGGTTTCACCTTCGTCTCCTGCCGGTAGCCGGGCCGCGCCTCGCCGCCCACCGCGCCGGCAAAATATTGCCCGCGCACAACTTGTTTCGCGACGTCGTCGGGCGACATCGCGCGGATGGACTTAAGCAGCTTCACCTTCTCGTCGCGCACCGCCTCAGCCTCGAGCGAAACGGGCGGCTCCATCGTGACGAGCGACAGCACTTGCAGGATGTGGTTCTGCACCATGTCGCGCATCGCGCCCGCCTCCTCGTAATAGCCACCGCGCCCGCCGACACCGATTTTTTCGCTGACGGTGATCTGCACATGATCCACGGAATCGCGGTTCCACAGGCGCTCGAAAATGGAATTGGAAAAGCGGAACATCAAAATGTTCTGCACCGTTTCCTTGCCGAGATAATGGTCAATGCGAAACACCTGCCGCTCGCGCGCGAACCGGGTCAGCTCCGTGTTCAGCGCCTGCGCGGATTCCAGATCGTGACCGAACGGCTTCTCGACGACGACGCGCTGCCAGCCGGGGCCGTCCTTGTGCAGCAGGTTGCTGTTGTGGAGTTGCTCGACCACGTCGCCGAACTGGCTGGGGCTGGTGGCCAGGTAGAACAAAACATTTTCGCGCAGCGCCGGCTGGCCGAACGAGGTCAGCAATTGCTCCAGCTTCGTGTAGGCCGCCGGATCGGTCATGTCGCCGAGACAGTAGAAAATATTTTTGGCGAACTCATTCCAGACCGCGTCCTCCACCGGCTTGGTGCGGGAGAACTGATCCAGCGCCGCGCGCAATTCCGTGCGCCACGAGTCGTCGGTCTTCTCGCGCCGTGCGAAGCCGACCACGCGGAACGACGGCGGCATCTGCTTCTCCTTGAAGAGGTGGTACAGCGCGGGGATCAGCTTGCGCGCCGTGAGATCGCCGCTCGCGCCGAAGATGACGATGGAACAAGGCTCGGCGGGTTTGCGGGATTCGCTCAGGCGGCAAATCATCGGATCAATCTGCGAGTCGGGTAATGACATGCAGCGAAAAATGGACGAACCGCCGGAGAAACTCAACGATTCTTCTGCGGGTGATTCCTTGAATGGCCACTGGTAGGGCGCGTCACTCCGTGCGCGCCGCTGGTCAGGGAGTCGTGGCCCGGCGCACACGGAGTGACGCGCCCTACCGCGCACGCTTCAGCGCGGAGCACACCCTGCATTTCAAGCTTCACTGCCGGACGGCGCGTGCTACCTTGTCCGCACGCATGGCGAAAATTCCGAAAGTCGTTTTGTTGATCGAATCCTCCCGCGCCTCGGGGCGCGCGTTGTTGAGCGGGATTGCCGAGTATTCGCATCACCAAGGACCCTGGTCATTTTTGTGGGAACCCGGCGGCCTGGAAAAAGCCCGCTCGCTGCTGAAAGCCGGCGACGCCGACGGCATCATTCTCCGCGACGTGAAGGGCATGGAAAAAATCCTCGCCCACGGCCTGCCCGCCGTGGTGATCGGTCATCGGCAGACCGAAGTGGCGGGCTTGGTTAACGTGGTGACGGACTCGCCGGCGATCGGCCGGATGGGCGCGGAACACCTGCTTGGCTGCGGCTTTCAGCACTTCGCTTTTTGTGGTTTCAAGCGCACGCCCGAGGAAGACAACACCTGGGCGAAAATCCGGGAAACGCATTTTGCCGCGCGCATTCGCGCGGCGGGTTTTGCCCCGGCTCATATTGAACTGGCGGCCGCCACAAAAAACTGGTGGCAGGAACTCCAGCAATTGAGCCGCTGGCTGGCGGCGCTGCCCAAGCCGCTCGGCCTGATGGCCTCCAATGACGATTGCAGCCGGCGCGTCATGGAGGCCTGCAAGCTCGTCGGCCTGTCCGTGCCGGACATGGTGGGCGTGATCGGCGTGGACAACGACGAAGTCATCTGCGGCCTCACCGACCCGCCGATGTCGAGCATCGCCATCAACTTCAAGCGCGCCGGCTACGAGGCCGCGCAGGCGCTGGACGGTTTGATGCGGAAGTCCGCCTCCGTGCCGCAGCGCATCACCGCCCAGGCGTCGCACATCGTCGCCCGGCGCTCCACCGATTTTGTCGCGGTCGCGAACGTGCACCTGGCCAAGGCACTGCGCTTCATCCGCGACCAGGGGCGCAACCTCGTCTCCGTGGACGATGTCGCGCAGGCCGCCGGGCTGTCCCGGCGCGCTCTGGAAAAACGCTTTCGCTCTTTTCTGGGACGATCAATCCTGGACGAAATCCGCCGCGTGCATACCGATCAGATCGCCCGGGTGCTGGTAGAGACGGATCTCCCGGTCAACCAAATCGCCGAACTGCACGGCTTTGCCAATCCGCAGCACTTCGCCCGGTATTTCCGGGCCGCCAAAAAACAAACACCCCTGGCTTACCGCCAGGTCTTCGGCAGCAAACACGCGACGCGGCGTGCGCAAAACGGAGATTCTTTTTCGCAAAGTGGAGTTTAGCCGGGCGAACTATTCGGGCATACTTTGATCAAGCATCTGAAAATCATCTGCCAACAATTATTTTAGCTATGTATAAACCCAATCGCTCGCGCGGCTTTACCCTGATCGAACTGCTCGTCGTCATCGCCATCATTGCCATCCTGGCGGCGATGCTCCTGCCGGCCCTGTCTAAGGCCAAGGAAAAGGCGGTGCGGATCACCTGCATGAACAATCTGCACCAGGCGGAACTGTCCATGGCGGTTTACACCATGGATGCCAAAGACAAGTTGCCGCAATGGACGATCGGCAACTGGGCGTGGGACATGCCCGTGCCCATGGCGGACGCGATGCTGGCCAACGGCATGCAGAAGAAAACTTTTTTTTGTCCGGGCACAGGTCCCAGATTTTCGGATCGTGAAAATTTTCTAGACCAGGGCACGGCCCCGAATGGAAATCCCGCCTGCCAATGGAACTTTGGCTATAATATCGCCGCTAACACCGGTTTCCATGTGGTTGGCTATGCCTTTGCCTTCTGGGGTTTGGCGGGGAACGGCATTGCTTTGGCTTCGACCAACCAAAATCAGACCATGAAAGAGGAGGAAATCAAAATGACTTTTAACACTTCGTTTATGACCAAATCTTCTGACCGGGTTTTGATGGCTGATGCCACGTTGCAAGATACTGGCACCGGCAGTTTCACTGTTGTGCCCGGCGGATTTTACAAACAACACCTGGCTCCGCACCTCAACAAAGACAAACCCGCCGGTGGGAACGTCGGATTTAAAGATGGCCACATCGAATGGCGCAAATGGCAGAATATGATCCTACGCACTACCGGAGGGCAAAACTTCTATTGGTAGAGCCTCTCTGAGAGTTTCAAATTAACAAACGGCGGCGGTCATCACTGACCGCCGCCGTTTGAATTTTGTAGGGACACTTCAAAACAAAAATCCAGATCCATTTGAAAATGATTTGCCGCCCTCAGCCAACCCGCAGCGTCTTCGACTGCGGCGGGAAGCGCAGCGCCACGCCGCTTTCGCACACACGGAAGATTTTTGAACCAAGGCCGCTTTCGCAATCGTTCGAAAGCGGTGTCGCGGCTTCCGCCTTGCCACCGCAGTCCATGACGCCTTGGGCA
>JAYWBR010000320.1:0-12371 GCA_043781315.1 Verrucomicrobiota bacterium
GTGAAACTGGCCATAGGAATGGCTCATGCGCGGATAGATATATTCTCCGAGCGCATCGGGAACCTTGCTGATGGCCTCCCGCGACATCGTGGCCAGCGCAAAACTGCCCACCACTTTAAGTCCCGCGTCGCCGCCCAGAAAGTTCAGCATCCAGATGTGGCAGTTGGACACGTTGGAGATCAGATAATCAAAAATAAAAATCGGCGCGCCAGTGCGCATCAGGATCCCCAGGGAGGGCTTGTCCCAAGTGAGCGGTACCCGTACCGGCCGGAGCCAGTGCATGAACACGACCACCACGAAGGCCAGCACCAAAGTGCGCGTCACCATGCCGCCGTAGCCCAGGTAGGCAATCATCGGAATGGTCAGCACGGTCAAGATGGCCTCGACCACTTTTATCTTTGAAAAATCCTGAAACGATTTGGCCGAGCGGAAAGTGACGATCAGATAGTTCGTGTAATAACTCACGATGATCAACCCGGTCACAGAAGCGAGGGTGAACAGCGTCTTGGAATCAAACTCGCGAAGATAAAACAAACTGGCGAGTCCGCCCACCAGCACCAGCAGGCACGCCATCAAAATATAAAACTGCGCCGTGCCCGCCAGCCGGTGCGCGGTTTTATGATCCGATTTTCCAAAGTAGTAAGGCAAATCCCGGCTCAATCCGTTGTTGATCCCCAAGAGCAACGCCATGGCAAACGGCAGGATGGTGCGGGCCAGATCCCACAGGCCCCGATCCTCCGGGTCAATCCGCAACATGAAAACACCCGCCAGGATTGAAGCGAAGGAAACCAGCAGCGATGCGCCAGTGAACAGGAAAGCCGCGTTGTGATTCCTGGCCCGGCCGAGATAATCGCGCACCGTGCGTTTGATCACTTCCGTGATTTTCCCTGCTCCGCTTTCGGGCACCGTTAGCACCGGTTCTTTGGCTGGTTCTGGCAGAGACATGAAAGTAAATTATTTACCGGCGCGTTGCGGCAAAAACGTCTGCGCCCCAAAACGGAACGCGCATGTCAGATGGCTGGCATCAGCGGGTTTGCTGGTCTCATCCATTTCGCGGGCCGAAAAGGACAGCCGGTAAAAAAAGGTGTCCTTGATGGGCTGATACGAAATCATGCCGACCACGGCCGCGTTGAACTTGTCCGCTTGAACGTGCAAAACATTTTCACGATCCCCCAGTTCGACCAGTCCGCCGGTCACGCCGATGGCTTGGGCGGCGGAAACCAAAAACGAAACCGCCCGTCCGTGTTCAATCCGGTCCGACGAAAGTTTGAACGTTTCCAGCGCCGACCCGCCATTGTGCGTTACATATCGAAGCGAATGTTTGTCGAACGCTTCCGGCCGCAACGTGACGTGACCCAGCCGCAATGAACCGAGCATCGGCTTGGGCCAGTTCAGTTCGTAGCGTAAATCCACCGAGCCGGAATCGGTCCGGAAGCTCCACACTTTTTTAACATCACCGAGGGCGGTGGCGATGGTGGCGGAAATTTGAAAACAATCATCCGCCCAGCCTGTCGTGGGTTCACAGGGTTCCAGGTCAGTCACTTTGCGCACCCCGGCACCTTCGAAAACGAGATGGCCGGTGTAATAATCCGCAGCGCGGGCGATGTCGTCGTAATAGCCGTGCGGCAAAGTGCCGCACAGCGGTTGGGCCGAAACCGCCTTGAACACCAGTGACTCCAGGGCCATTCCTTTGCGGCAGTCAAACCGCGCGATGACGGCGTCCGTTTCAATTTTCAAAAAGCGTTTGTCGCGCGTTGGCCGGATACGGTCGCCTTGGGACGAGGGTTTGGCCGCGCTGACGGAATTTGGGGGGAGCGGGTGTGCGGCGGACAAGGCCGCAAGCCGCGCGCGAAATTTTTCCCAGCGGCTGTTCGTGATATGTGTTCGGAAATCGCTGCTCCAGCAATAACACAACTCCCGCCACGCCGCGTCCGTGGCCGTGGGATTTTTTTTCAACGCTTCGCAAATCCGCCAGCAGGCGGTGTTGATTTCCAAATCGTTTCGTCCCGTCACCGCCCAGCGAGTGAGGTTGTACTTCTCCTGTTTTTTCACGGGCACCGGTTGCGCCGCCGATTCAAGATGCAGTTCGTTTCCTGCGCCGGGCTGGTTCAGCAGTTCTAAAACCTGGCCGGGTTTGACGAACGTGAAACGCGCATCCATCCGCAGGTGTTCGATCAAAACGCCGATCCGCTCCCATTCCTTTTCCTGCACCGGCGCTTCAGTCGTGAAGCGGCCCGGGCGGAAATCAAACACCTCCGCGTCGTTGCCATACAGTGGAAAGGCGCGCACGGTTTCGGAGACGTGCCCGCGCAGATAATTCTGATGCTCGTCCAGTTCCATTTCGCCGTGCGCGTACCGCTGAAATTTTTGGAAGGCCACCGACTTGTTCCAGATCACCGGAATCTTTTCGCCGTGCTGGCCGCAGGCGATTTGCGGCAGATACTTCCATTCGGATTTCCAATTCGGATGTGTGCTGAACGGATTTTCCCACTCCATGATGATGGCGCGATAACCCGCATCGAGGTAGTGCTGAATCATCCCGGCGGAATAGGCCTGCTCGTTGACCAGCGCCGTGGTCGGACGAAAGCCGAGCAGCCGTTCGTACACCTGATGCCCCAGGCGGAGGTTGGCGGCGTTGACCTCGGCGGGCACGAGTGGCCCGATCACCTGGCAATAACCGCTGCCAATCAGTTCGCAAATTCCATCGCCCGTCAGCCGGCGCAGTTCGGCGATCCATTCCGGATCAAGTGCGGCGGCGGTTTCGAGCGTGAACCCGGTGGCTTCGATGCCTAGGGGCAGCCGGTATTTCCGCGCCAGCCGCAGCAGCGGCCAGTAGCAGCGCTCCATGACCTGCGGCCGTTGTTCTTCCTCGATGGAAGAAAACGCCAGGTTCAAATGGAACAGGGAAAATAATTGCAGACCAGCCATGCGGGTTCAGAGCGGCTCGACTTCAAACCGGATCGTCGTTTTCACCTGCTCGAAAATATTCTGCGCCTCCGCCTTCGACTTGCCCACGGTGATGATCCAGCAAACGCGCCGGCCATTGTCAATCAAGGGTTCGATGAGTTCGCCCGGCCGCTTGGTGATAAGAATTTGTTCGACGCCCTTAATCTGGCGCGCGGCCTCCACCCCGTGCACGGCCCTCAAACGTCCCGGCGGTGGAAAAATTCCCGAGCAGACCGCCACGTTCGATTTGCTCGGCGTGATGAGCGATTCGTCTAGCTTGCAGCCCAGCGAAATTTCCATCACAGCGCGGATCGGATCGCGGCCCGTGGACAGCGGCGTGGTGTACTGCGAATGAAAACCGCCGCTGAGACGCGCGGGCATTTCGATGATGATCGGCCCTTTGTCGGTCAGCATCATGTCCGCCTTGGCCGGGCCGAACGTGATCCCGAGCGAATCCGCCGCTGCGTCCACCACCTCGTAAATCCGCCGCTGGGTTTCTTCCGGCAGCTCGGACGGATCCACATGCGCGGTTTCAATGTGATACGGATGATAACCAAACTGCCGGTCCGCCATGCCGCAATGGTAGTGTTTCCCGTTCCAGACAATCGTCTCCACGCTCTGCTCGGTGCCGGTGATGTATTGCTCTATCAGCGCGCGGCCCGTGGTGGAAGCCGCCTTCGCGTTGCGCAACGCTTCTTCGAGTTCGTTCTCGCTGACAATTTTTTTGCTGCCGCGCGAGGCCGCGTTGTCAATTGCCTTCACCATCGCGGGCAGGCCGATTTTTTTCAGGGCGTCCTTGGCTTCCTTCAAGTCGCCGACTTCGATGGCGAGCGGCGTCGGAATGCCGTCGCGCAACCAGCGTTCCTTCATCAACGCCTTGTTGTGCGAGCGTTCGGCGACCTCCACCGGAATGCCCGGCAGGCCCAGCGCCGCCGCGATGTTGGCGACTTCGACCGGCACATCGGCTCCGGCAAAGACAGCCTTGATGTTGTAACGCTCCTTGTTTTCGAGCGCGAACTTGACGGTGGCCTCGATGTTCCGCGTGTCAATCGGCACGCCCAAGTCGCAATGCTTGAAGGCGGCGGCGTTGGGGTTGCCGTCGGTGGCGATGACGAACAGTCCGAGTTTCCTGGCGGTCATCACGGCAGGGATTTGCATCAGGCCGCCGCTGACGATGATGATGCCTTCGGGTTTGGATTGGCTCATGGGATTTTGAAAAAGGTTGTCGGGCTGAATTTATTTGTCCAACGATTCGATGATTCCAGCGGGCGCGTTTTGCAAATGAAAACACAGCCAGGATTCTTCGATGTGATAAATCTTTTTGGTGTTGGATAATTCGTCGAGGTACGTTTTCACCTGCGGATACACGTCGTTGCCGTAATCATGCCAGGCGACGCAGGCCGGACGACCGGACGACAGCATGGCAAAAGAATTCCGCGTGTCGTTGGTGAGCGTTTCCAGATCGTGCCCGCCGTCAATGTAGATCATGTCCATCTGCCCGTGAAAGCGGCTGAAATCGTACGTGTTCGAGTTGCCGAAAAGCTGCTGCACCTTGCTTTCGTGCGGGGTGCCGAGGAATGCCAGTCTCTTTTCGTTGGCCAGATGTTTCACCGTCAACACCGCGTCTTCCTTCTGTTGCTCCAAGGCTTTGGTGTCCGCTTCGCCTAGATCCATCGTGTAAATTTTGTCGGCGGATTTGATGTTGACCGCCATGTTCAAGGTCTGCGCGCCAAGGAAAGTTCCAATCTCAAAAAAATTCCGGGGCTGGATCAGCTTGGCGATGGACAGCAGGATCATCGTGTCCAGCAGCGACGGCGTGTCCTGATCCGGCATGATGATCTGGGCCATGCGGGAAAAGTGGCTTTCGGTTTTGACGAGGTTGAAAAGACGATGCGGGCGGAGGTGTTTCATTGTGGTTCGGAGTTAAAGAATGAGCGTTCTTACTTGGGTTGAGTGACCGGATATTCCTTCGACAAATCTTGGAAGAGCGTTTGCAGCGCCTGCTCGCCTTTGAACAGCGCCTGGTTGCCGAGCGGCCATGAATGACCTTCGATGTTGTAGCCGTCGTCGCAGAACACGACGTTGCCGGTGAAATGCTTTTGCGGCACACACATCGCGGCGATGGTTTCGGAAATGCCATCGAGCGTGGCGAACTTTTTCGTCGGCGTGTGTGCGAGAATTGAAACGGCACGCGGGCTGTAATGCTGACCGTCTTCAGATCGGAGCAGGTGCCGGTTGAGCGGCGTCTCCACGGTGCCGGGCGCAACGCCGTTGACGCGCACGTTGAACGGGGCAAGCTGCGCCGCTGCGGTTTTCACCAAGCCTTCCACCGCGTGCTTGGAGGCGTTGTAGGCGTACGAGCCATACAGCGAAAGCCGCGAGCCGTCCGAGCAGAGGTGGATGATGTGCCCGTGCCGTCGCGCCACCATTTGTTTGGCGAACGCGAGCGTGAGGTAAAACGCCCCGGTCGTGTTGACATTCATCACGCGGAGAAAATCCTCGGCCATCTTTTGCGGATCCTGTTTGAAAAAATCCATGGGCGGATGATGCACCCCGGTGAAATTGATCACCGTGTCCACGCGCGGCAGTTGCGCGTAAATTTTTTCCGCCGTCTCCAGCACGTCGTTGAGCACGGTGACGTCGCAGCGGAAATCCGGCTTGACTTTTTCCGTGGTGCGCCGTCCGACGGCGACGCAGTTGGCGCCGAGACCGGAGGCGTGCTGCCAGAAGTGCGAGCCGAGTGTTCCGGTCGCGCCAACGATGACGATGTTTTGATGTTCCAGCATAGTTCGTGAGGGGTTGTTTGATCCTGTGTTTGCGAGGGGGTGGCTAAGATGTCCCTTGAAGTTTTTTCAGCGTGTGTGCCTGCGCGATGTTCCGGGCGACGTGCTGCGCACCGCGTCCGTCCGACAGGCTCCGGCTTCGCCGGCTCATCTCGGCTCGCAGCGCGCTGTCGCCGAGAAACTTTTTCAGGCTCGCGGCCAGTTGTGCTTCGGCGACTTGGTCATGCACGCCAAGTGAAAGGCCGATCCCCGCTTCGGTAAAAGCCTGCGCCGCTTCCGCATGATCGTCGCTGAGACAGAGATAGATTCCCGGCACCCCCACGGCGGCGAGTTCGTAGGCGGTCACACAAAACGAGGCCACCGCCAGATCGGCCTGCGCCATCACGCCCGCCATGTCCGCCACGTTGCGGCGGATTTCAAATTTCCGTTTCGCACCTTGAAGGAGTTTTTCCAAAGCCTCGTTGTGGCAGAACGCGCCGCCGACCACGAGCACCGTATCAAACTCCTCGTCGAGCGAATCCAATGCGCGGACGGCCTTGAGCGTGAGGCCCGCCGGATCGCTGCCGCCCATCGTCACCAGCACGACCGGCCGTGAATTTGTTTTTGCCGCCGGCTTGAAATCCGCGAACTGCCGGCGCAACAAAACCCATTCCCAGCCCACCTTGAGTTCGCCCGTAAAACCTGCCCAACTCATCCGCCGCACCTGCGGCACGGGCGGAGAAAACACGAGATCGCAGGCGACACGCTTGTCCTCCGGGTCATCAATTGTGACCGTCAGCACGCCTTGTCGTCGCCATTCCCGCACCGTCTCCGGCGAAAGCGGGTCGCGAAAATCCATCACCAGCACATCCGGCTTTTCTTCTGCAATCACGCGGGAAATCCAGGCATCATCGGGTTCGTCGTGGGTTGCCGGTTGGAGGACGACGTGTCCGGCTTTTTCAAGCAACCGAAACGCCACCTCGCCGCGCCGCGTTAAAAATTTTACCCCGCATTGCTGTCCGTCCCGCAATTCATCCGCCAGCGCGATGCAGCGGACAATGTGGCCGAGGCCGATGTCCGGTGCGCCATCGCACCGGATCAGCACGCGGGGCGGGGGAGGTAGATTATTCGGCACTTTCATTTGACCGGCCACAAGGCGGGATTGACGAGGCGCTCATCGTTCAGGCCCAACTCCTGGGCTTCCGCCATGAAATCGGATCCGAGAGGAGCCATTTTCAAAACCGACAGCGACTGATGCAACTCGGCTTCCGTGCGTGGCCCGATCAGCACGGAATCAAGGCCGGTCGAATCGAGGCAGAAACGAACGGCGGCAGTCGGTAAATTTTCCCACGAAACTTTCAAACATTGCCGCGCGCGATCCGCCGCAATTTTCAGCTCGGACATTTCGGCGGGCAGATGTTCGGCCTTCGCGGACAGCACGCCTTTGAGCAATGCCGAACGCGTCAGGATTCCCACGTTGTGTTTGCGCGCCTCGGGGAGAACGGTCTTCGATTTGCGTTGATCCAAAATGTTGTAGGCGATCTGGATCATGTCCACGGCGTTCGTTCGAATCGCCGCCAGAGCTTCTTCCTCGGTGTAAATCGAAACACCGACGTAACGGACTTTGCCAGCCTGCCGGGCGTCGCTCAGAATTTGCAAAATTTCTCCCGACTGCAAAATCTCCACGGTCGCGTTGTGAATCTGCACCAGGTCGAGCGTGTCACGTTTGACGGCGCGCAGGCTCTTTTCCAGCGATGTGATGATCTGATCGCGCAGCGGAACGGCGGAGGTTTTTGCAGGAATCGAAACTTTCGTGGCGATGAAGCAGTCGGATTTTTTTGCCAGCGCCTCGCCGAGCAACGCTTCGGCCTCGCCGTAAGCCGGGGCGGTATCGAACAGATTGATGCCCGCCTCCACAGCTTCGTGAATGACGCGCACGGCGTCACGCCGTTCCGGGCGGCCAAATTCTCCGGGCGCGGGCAATCCGTAATCCGCTCCCAGCGAAACGGTGCCGAGAGAAATTTCTGAAACGCGCAATCCGGTGCGGCCGAGCAGGCGGTAGTTCATTTAGTGGCACGGGCGTCTCGCCCGTGAGTTTCAGTTTTGTTGGATTTGGAATCGTCGAACGGGCGAGACGCCCGTGCCACTATTCTTTGGTCAATCGGAAAAAGCCCGCGTGATGCGGCGGTGTCTGCAACAAACTGGCGGGATCGCGCTTGGCGAGTTCGCCGAACACGATGTCCACCGCTTTGGCGTAGCGCGCAACATCTTCGGACGTATGCGCGAGTGAGGCTTTGAACTGGCGGAAGCCGAGGAAACCATGATCGAGCAGCGAGATGGTGAAGAACGTGTTCATCTCGCGCCCATGTTTGGAATCAAAGGCAAACGCCGCCAGCGACGGCAGGCCGGAAACCTTTATCGCCAGCCCGTGTTTTGCGGCTGCGGTCGTCCAAACCTGTTTCACTTCGTTGCCGATGCGGATGATATGATCGGCTGCATTTTCACGCTGGTATTTTTTGATCGTGGCCAGCGCGGCGGTGGGGCCGACGCGTTCCGTCCAGTTGGTGCTGGAAATGAAAGTGGATTGTGCGGCCTGCATCACTTGTTCGCGGCCGAGGACAACAGACATCGCGTAACCGTTCGCCATCGACTTGGCGAACACGGCGATGTCCGGGTTTACGCCATAGCGCAGATGAATGCCGCCCGCGCACATGCGAAAGCCGCTGGTGATTTCGTCGAAGATTAGCACCGCGCCGATTTCCGAGGCGAGTTCGCGCAGCGCTTTCAAATACCCAGCGGGAGCATCCTCGCCGCGCGCGGGTTCAATGATGATGGCGGCGATTTCTTTTTCGCGACCGCGAATCTGGGTTCGGAGTTTTTCAATGTCGCCGGCGGGAAAGGGGAAAGCTGAACCGCGCAAACCGCGCGGAACACCGGCGGGTTCGAGGCCGGGCATCAAATGACCGTCCAACGCGGCGGCTTCGCCGAGATTCGCGGCGAGATACCAGTCCGTCCACCCGTGATAGCCGCTGAAGAAAACCAGATCGCGCTTGGTGGAAGCGCGGGCGATGCGCACGGAGATGGACATCGCCTCGCCGCCGCCGCGCGCGAAGCGAACCATCTGCGCCCACGGATGCATCTGCGTGAGCTTCTCGGCGAGCTGCACTTCTTCGACGCAGTTCAACGTGCAGTTCACGCCGGCGCGGATGGATTCGATGACGGCGTTGTCCACTTCGTCATCCGCGTAGCCGAGGATGCACGCGCCGACTGCCATGATGCTCATGTCGGTGTATTCCTTGTCGTCGAGATCCCAGACGCGCGAACCTTTGGCGCGCTTGAAATACGACGGCCAGACTTCCGGCGCGAACATTTCCGGGCGCTTGGAAAGCAGTTGCGTGCCGCCGGGAATCAGGTGCTTGGCGGATTTGTAGAGGTTGGGTCCCTTCGTGGTAGGCATAATTTTGTAAATGGATCAGGCGTTCCAAAGTTTTTCGTAACCTTCGTGGCCGATGCCGGATTCGTTCAACGCTTTCAACTTGGGATTGGCAGCGATGAAGGCGAGCACATCCTTCAAAATAAAATGGCGATCCGGCCGGTAGAGCGCGGCGTAAATCTGTGTGATGACTTCAAAGTCTTCCGGGCGGTCCACCGTGAGCCGCATCTGGGAAAGGTCAGTTTCAGCGAAGAGCTTGCCGAGCTTGAAAAGATTTCCGTTGCGCCAGATGTAAGGCGTGACGTGTTCGCGGTCGGGTTGCTTGGTGGCTTCGCGCCAGGCGCGTTCCAACACGGCGAACGGAAATACTTCGCAGTCGAGTCCGTCGGGAAAGCGCGGCTGGGTTTCGTGAATCGCACCGGCACCCGTGGCGACGCTGAAATGGTCGTAACTGCCCGCGCGATAACCGGCGACCAGCTTGCCGATCAATTCAGGATCGGCGAGCGGACAATCGGCGGTAAGCCGCAGCACCGTCGAGGCATTCGCGCCTTTTGCGGCTTGATAAAAACGGTCGAGCACATCGTCTTCGCTGCCGGAATGGCAGGCGATTTTTTCCTCCACGCAAAACTCACGGATAACGTCGTTCTCAGGACGGATCGAAGTGGCAAGCATCACCGAATCCACGCCGGGCGCGGCTTGCACGCGGTTGACGATGTGCCACAGCATTTGGCGACCGGCGAGCGGCTTGAGAACTTTGCCCGGCAGCCGGGTCGAACCCATGCGGGCTTGAATGATGGCGACGGTGGACATTATTCGTTGTGATTTTTTGGAGGAACCCAGGTGTTGCGGACGTGCTTGAACGGACGCAGGCCGTCGCTCGGATCAGCGCGCCATTCGCGGTCAGGCAACTCAGCAGGCACGGGAACTTTCACGCCGTCTCCGTCTGCGGTTTGACCGACGCGAACCATTTTGATCACCTCGCCGATTTGCGCGGGCAGCCAGCAATGGCCGGCGGCGTATTCGTCGCCCTTGCCGTCGAGATCCAGATGAAATTCCACCATCGTCGCGCCCCAGTGTTCAACCGCGCGCATCACGACGCCGGGGCTGACGGTGTGATCCGACCAGCCGACAGGAACTTTGAAAGCGTCGCGCAGGGTGCCGATGGCCGCAAGATTCGCCTGATCTGCGGGCGTGGGATAACTCGACGTGCAATGCAGCAGCGTCAAATCCTGGCAGCCTTGGGCGCGGGCGTGCTTCACGGCGTCGCCGATTTCATCCATCGTCGCCATGCCGGCGGCGAGCACGAGCGGCGTGCCGGTTTTGATGCAGGCCTTGTGGAGGTCGTGCCAGAGCAGTTCGTAGGAGGCGACCTTGAAAAAATCCACGTAGGGTTGGAGTTCCTTGACGGCTTCGAGGTAGAACGGCGTGCAGGAGAATTCCACGTTCCGTTTTTTGCAATGCTCCGCAAGGGCCGGCAGCATCGCGACGGGCAGCTCCCATTCCTTGCGACGGCGAAGCCGCGCGCTCTTGGCGAGAACTTCGGGGGAGAACAACTGGTCAATCTTGAACAACTGAAACTTGACGGCGTCGCAGCCGACATCGGCGGCGGCGTCAATGAAGTCCAGCGCGCGCTTGAGGTCGCAGTTGTGGTTGCTGGAGACTTCCGCGATGAACCGGGTGCGGGAATTTTTCACGGGGTTGGTTTTGTCCATATGATTTCCAGCCGGGGATAAGTATCGCCGCCAAACCCTTTTTTGAAGCCGCTAATGTTGAGTTCCTTCGGCGTGGGCGGGGTTGCGCCCTGATTGGGAAACAACTGTTCGCCGGATTCAAAAAACTGGCAGCCGATTTTTTTGGCCTGCAAGATCGCCGTCCACAGCACGATGTGGCCGAGCGGTTTTTCAAACAACTCGCGCTTGGAGGCGGACACGCCGTAAAAGCAATACTTCGGGCTGTGGATGAACAGCGCGGCGGTGACGAGCTGGCCTTCCAAGTCGCCGAGCACGGCGAAAGCCTCGTTCTGCCGGATCATTTCGAGTTGCAAATCCCAGCTCGCTTTGGAGCGCGTCTCGCGGCCGGCGACTTCCATGTGCAGTTGGCGAAATTGCTCCATCGCTTCGGGAGGGGCGTTGGTGTGATCCAGCAAACGGAGTTGAAGATTTTTTGTCCCCCAGTTGATGAGGCTCTTGTAACTCTTGCGCAACTGGCTGCGGAGCTGGGTTTCGGGAACGAGCAGGTTGATGATCTGTGAAAAGCGCGGCGTGGCTTTGCCGCCGGCGTCGAGCAGACAGCGGCTCACGGGCGACAGGGCAGGGCGATGTTCGATGTAATACGCGGTGGCAGTTTCATTCGCGGCCAAAGCTTTCTGCAACTCTTCGCGCACCATGCCGGCCGAGCCGTCGCGGGCGGGCGCGTCCATCGTCGGCGCTTCCAAGTAGCCGATGTGGCGGCCGAAGCCGGAAAGTTCCTTGCGTCCATCGGCGTGTTCACGAATCGCGAGCCGGACGCCCATGAGCGGCATGCCGTTTTCTTCGGTCAGAAAGGAGACGTCCACGAACTTGGAGTCCTGCGCGTATTCCTTCTGGTAAACAATGTCCAGCGGCGTCAGCAGCGGGTATTGCAACGCATCGGCGGCGTAAAGGCGGTTCCACAAATCGGCAAAGCCGGCGTCGGTGGCGCGTACGAGATTCATCCCTTCGAATTCTTGTCCAAGTCGGTTTGCGGGCCGGCTCAACCCACCAGTTCGCGCAGCGTGGTAATCACCGTTTCCACATTCTCGTCCGTCATTTTCGGAAACATCGGAATGGACAAAACCTGGTCATAGGCGGATTCGGCAACCGGACAAAGCCCGCGCTTCGTGCCGAATTTGTTTTGGTAGAACAGATGCAAATGGACGGGGACGTAATGCACGTTGACGCCGATGCCGCGCGTGCGGAGATCCTGGAAAAGTTGCGCGCGTTTTGTCGCCGGCACGCGCACGACGTAGAGATGATACGCGTGGCTCAGGTCGGAGTTCACTGCGAGCGGTCGGATGCTGGCGTTGCCTTTGAAAGCGGCGTCGTAATGGCGGGCGATTTCCTGGCGGCGTAAAATCCAACCGGAAAGTTTCGCGAGTTGCTTCAAGCCCAGCGCGCATTGAAAATCCGTGAGGCGATAGTTGTAACCCACGTCGAGCATTTCGTAATACCAGGTGCCCTGCTGCTCGCGTTGGCGGTGGTCCGTGGCGATGC
>JAYWBR010000321.1:0-4141 GCA_043781315.1 Verrucomicrobiota bacterium
AGGGTCAGAACGTTGGTGCCGCGCTTGATCCGGTTGGTGGCCTGGCATTGGAAAGTAATTTTGCCGCTGATGGGGTAGCGGCCGCCGGCGAGTTTCACACTGCCGGAATAACTGCCGCTCCGCGTGAGTTTCGCCGTGAACGATCCGGCGCTGGACACCTGCACGCCGGCGGACTCAGCGAACAGCCCGCTGTACGAACCGCTGGAGAGGTACACCGGATCGGGAATGAAGCTCGCCTGCAAAACCATGTTGGAGGCTAGGGTGAAGGTCAGCGCCGGTGAAGTCGAAACCATGTCCCCGCTCCAGCCGGTGAACAAATTGCCCAACGCCGGCTTGGCCGTGACGGTATATTTTTTGCCGAGCGTGAGGGGGCCCGCCGTCAGATTGGGAGTGATGCCGCCATTGCCGTTGGTCAACAGGGTCAACAAATGGGCGAAGGGATCGGGCACCACCGCGACCGTGAACGTGTTGGTTGCGCTGTGACCCGTGTCGTCCGCCGCGTACACCGACACATGACTGGTACCGGTTTGATTCAAGGCCGGGGTCACTTGCAACGCGCGGTTGTTGCCCGAGCCGCTGACCGACAGATTTGCAAAGAGCAACGGATTGTCACTGCTCACCGAGACGCTGAGGTTGGCCGCCGCCGTGTCGGAATCGCTCACCACAAAGGCTCGGTTGGTGCCGGCCCCATTTTCAATCAGGGTCAACGCCCGCAGGCCCTGGATGACCGGACTGGCTCCGGGAGTCCCCCCGCCCGCCAATACCGTCAATGAAAACTGGGTGATGACGGTGTTGCCGGATTCATCCGTCACAATGATGCCAATGGCGACCAGGCCCGACGCGTTCGCGGCGGGCGTAACCTGCACCGTGCGGTTGGAGCCGGAGCCGCCAAAGCTGATGTTGGCCGACGGCACCAGCGCGGGGTAGGACGAGTAGCCGGAGAGCGTCAAGGCATCCACCGACGAATCAGGATCGCCAACGACAAAAGCAACCGGGGCCAGGGAGGTGTTTTTCTGGATGCTCTGGTTGCCAATCGTGCTGATGGTGGGCGGCTGCGAGACGATGTTGGTATTGCCGCCGGGAACCGAATAAACGGCTTCATTGGAGAGATCGCTCTCCACTCCGGTCAGATCGAAGGCGGTGGCGGCAAAGTAATACGTTGCCCCTTCAACCAGTCCATCCACGAGGAGGGTGGTGGCATTTCCCGCCACCAGCATGTTTGTATAGTACCGGCTGCTGGGACCGTAATAAACGTTGTAGCCAACCACGTTGACATCCGGACTGGGATCCCAGCTCACCGCCGCGCTTTGGCTGGCGGAAGCCGGGCGCGACACAAAGACCGCCGCCATCAGATAAAGGAGGGCGAGCCACACAGGCCTCGATCCGCTCCGCACAAATTCTTTTTCCATCACGGCTGACCCAATCGCATAAGCGCTGCCAAACCGGAAACATTGCGCGTTTCCCCGCATTGAGCCGGCATCACTGCAGGAGTGAAGCACGCACCTAATGATTTCCCCTTGTAATTAAGCCGCTTGCTGGAAGGGCCTCCCCGAGACCAAGCTCCCTTTCAAGTTGGGAGACTTGGGAATGATCTATTAATTGTTCACAGTTGCAAATTTTCAAGACATTAAAGTATGGGAATGTCTCTTATTGGAGCAAGCCGTTCGACCAAGGAAATTCCTGATGAGCGGACTGACCCAGCCCGCCGAAAACACTTCACTGCCACCAGCTACCTCGGCGAAACTTTCCCGCACCTGAAGATTTTCCTGGCTGGCCCGAAAAACTGTTTTGACAATTCCGACCGGGTGTTTAGATTGGCACCGTTCCGGATGGGGTCTTAGCTCAGTTGGTAGAGCACCACAATGGCATTGTGGGGGTCATCGGTTCGAACCCGATAGGCTCCACCATCCTAATACAAGGAGTTTGGTCATCGCTGCAACCGTACCTGTTCCGAATCCTTGGAACTTGAGGTAACACCAACCGCCTTGGCCACCTGCGCCCGATTGAGATGAATCGCGAAGTCCAATGCAAAGCGGCGCGTTTCGCCGGGCGCGAGCTGCGGCACACGTCCGGCAGCGCGCTCGACCTGGCGCGGATTGGGAAAACCCGTCCCCGGCTCCAGCCCGGTGACATAACCGTCCGCAACCGCGGCGGTGTTTTTCCACAGCGTGAAACACGGAAGCTCCTTCACCGCGAAACCCAGCGACACACCGCGATCCGCCGCCGCGTTATGAAGCAAAACTTTTGCCCGGCCCGCGCCATCAGCCTGCGGTTCGAGAAAATAAACCTGCTCGGCTGCGCCGGCCGTCGGCCCGGCGAACGTGTCGAAGTGCCGGACGTCCTTCGCCAGATATTCGTTTCTTGGCGTCACGCGTTTGGCGGCGGCCCGGCAACGCGCGCCCGCTTCGAGCAGCGGCGGGCCGCAGTTGATGTGATAGAGCAGCTGAAATTCTTGCACGCCCGCGCCGCAGTTTCTGATCTGGTCCTCGACGCGAAATTCGTTGGAACCCGGCTCGGTCGAAATCTCCGTCCACAGCTCAAACTGCGGGCCAAACAACATCCGCTCGTCCACGCGCCCGCGAATCCGGATGCGATGCGGTGGCGCGCGGTCAATCACCACCTCCACCTCCGAAGCCGGCGTGTTGGCGATCTTGCCGTGCAAGGTCAGATCAAGCGTAGCCTCGCCGCCGGCGGCGGTGCGGAATTTGTCCGGACCGGGCGCGCCGCAGGATTCGAGACCGCAGCGCACGATGAACTCATTGAACCCTTCGAGCCAGCCGAGTCCGCCCCGGCTCGCGAGATGGATGAACTGCGGATGCACCACTTCCTTGACCGGCGAATCCCAGCCCAGCCGCACATCGCCGAGTTCCGCGCGCAGCACGCCCATGCCGCGCGTCGGGATCACCGTGAAACGCAGCGCACCATTGTCCACCTCGATCAGCTCCACGCCTTCCTGCCGGCCGCCGTGCAAGGTGCGCTGGCGGACGGAACCTGAAAATTTCGCGGGCAGTTTCAGATCACGCCGCGAAAGCCGCCAGTCGCCGACACGAACATTGGCCGACACGCTGGTAAGCGTTTTGCGAAATGAATCCGGCTTGGATGCGCGCGTGGTTTTGAGCTTGGCCATAATTTTTTAAAGCACGTTATCCGGCTGTGCGAATCGCCCGCAAACAGAAGGTTTCCATCGCTCCCCCCATTCGTCTTTGCCCCGATCTTTTGTGCTTCCTGTGCCTCTTCGTGGCAAAAATCACAGCGGCTTGATCCGGATATTTTTGAACTCCACCGTCATCGGCTGGCCGGCATGGAGCTGCAACGCCAGCACGCCGGACTTCGCGGCTTTGGCTTCGCACTCATCGGTCACATCCACGGTTTGCCGGCCGTTGATGAAATGCTGGAGGTGATTTCCCTTCGCGATGATGACGTAATCATTCCAGTCCTCTTTCTTGATCGCGGCCTGAATTGCCGCCGAGTCGCCCACCGAGCCGGTGACCTGCTTTTTGCCATCCTTGTCCCAGACCACCTTTTCTCCGCGCGCGGCCATGATGCCGCGGGTCATGCGTTCCTCGTAGAGAATCCCCGAATACGTCGCGCCGGCCTCAAAGTCGCCCTGATAGCCGCCCACCACCCAGTTCGTCGAGTCGAGAATTTTGCTGCGATACTGGAAACCGGAATTGGCAAAACCTTTGTCGTTGTTGGGCGTGATTTTGTAGGACGCACGCAGTTCAAAATCCGCCGGCGTCCCGTTGGTCCAGATGAGAAACGTGTTGCCCTTGGCCGGATGCTCCGCCGTGGTCTGGCCGTGAATCGCGCCGTCTTTCACCGACCACAATTGCGGATTGCCGTCCCAGCCCGACAGATCCGTGCCGTTGAAGAGGCTTTGGAAGCCGGGTTCAACTTCCGCCGCAGAGACAGTGACAGACGGGAGGAGGCAAATTGCACCGAGCAGAAGTGCGCCGAGAATTTTTGATTTCATAGTTGGTGGTTGTTTTTGGTTTCGGAAAATTTATTTGAGCGTCTGCCGCAAAAACTTCAAGCCCTTCACCGCGATCTCATCCCGCGTCGGCTCCATGCGCCGCCAGATGGCCGCCGCCTTGGCAATGACTTTCACGTCGGTGGTGAAGGATTCGATGACCACATCGCC
>JAYWBR010000322.1:0-12312 GCA_043781315.1 Verrucomicrobiota bacterium
TCCCGAATCATAAAAGCCTTTGCAAAAGCCGAACACGGTCATGGCGATCAGCAGCGTGGTCTTGTCGCCGGTGTGGCCGACGAGGAACACAAACGTCGCGCCAATCAACAGGCCCGCCGCTTGGATGGCCATGCGGCCGCCGGTGAAACGCCGCGACACCTTGTCCGCGAGCAACCCGGCGAGCGGCACGCTGAACGCGCTGGCCAGATGGATGAAGACCGTGCCGGACAAGCCCGCGCTGGCGAGTTTGAAATGGAATTTTTCCACGAGGAAGGTCGGCGTCCAGGTGAGGAAAATCGTGGCGACAAAATTCGCGCAGAGAAACGCCAGCATCAACAGCGGCACGACGGGCGTGCGGAAAATGACGCCGAGCGTTTCGCCGATGGAGAGCGGCGGGCCTTCGACGATTCCGTGCGCCGCCAGTTCGCCGCTGGCAGCTTCGGCCTCGCCGCGCGCGGGTTCGCGGAGAAATTTGTAAAGCACCAGTGCCAGCAACATGCCCAGGCCGCCGAAGAAATAAAACCCGACGCGCCAGCCGAGCTTTTCCGCAATCCACGCGCCCGCCCAGCTTCCGAGAATCGTGCCGAGATAAACGCTGGACTGGTGGAACGACAGCGCCCGCGAGCGGGTGCGCCGGTCGTGATAGTCGCTGGTGAGCGACATGCTGGCGGGGAAATAAAACGTTTCACCGAAACCTTCCAGTGCGCGGACGGTGACGAATTGCCAGAGCTTGCCGCATCAGCCGGTCATGATGGTGACGAAGCTCCAGAACAGGCCGCCGCCGAGGATGAGATCCTTGCGCCGGAACCGGTCGCAGATGTACCCGGCGAACGGTGCGCCGCCTGCATACACCCACATGAACGCGGAGCCGATGAGGCCAAGTTGAACTTTGTCGAAGCCGAATTCTTCCTTGAGCTTGGGAAACACGGAGTAAATGGACTGGCGGTCCGCGTAGTTGAAGAAGCACCCGAACCACAGCATCGCGACCACCCACCATTTGTAGCTGGGGTTGGGCGCGGCGGCTGATGTTGTGGGCTTGGTCATTGGCAGTTCACGCTGAAAATTGGTTCGCGCCACTGTGACGGTTCGGCGGTCGGCGGATCAAAAAGTCACCAAGTTCAAGCCCATGGCAGCAGCGAGTTTTTTCTGGCGTCCGTCCGTGCTGATGAATTCGGCCGCGCCCAAAATTTTCGCCGCCGCGCAATGCATCACGTCCAACGAACGGCAGCCAAATATTCCGGTGTGCTGCTCCGCCAATATCACCGCCTCCCGAAAGATGTCTTTCCACTCGCCGCTGGCTGATACCAGCACGCCCGTTTTCAAATCGGCCTCGACCAAGGCGCGCGCCGCCGTTACTTGAACAACGGTGGCGGTCTTGAAGAAAACTTTCAACTGAAGCGCATTTACAAATTCCAACTCATGCAGCGGCGTGTGGCAAACCGGCTTGCCTTGAATGAGCGCGATGACTTTGGTGCTGTCCGGTTCGGGGTAGTAGAGTTTGACGAAACAGCCGGTGTCCAGATAGATCACGCCTCGCCTCCACGCGCCTCCGAGACGACCTCACTCAGCGGCTTGCCCGGCGGTTGTTCGCCCCAAACGGCCTTGGCCCGCGCCAGAAAATCCGGCTGCGGCGCGGCCTCGGCGGGCACGACCCGGGCAATGACCTTGTCCTGTTGCGTCACCTGCACCTCTTCCCCGGCGGCGACCCAGCGCAAAATTTCGGGCCACTGCTGCGGCAACTGCTGGACACTGGCGGTTTTCATGCGGCCAACATGCCGCGCAATGCACTTTGGCGCAAGACGGCTTTTGCGTACCGCGAGGACGAAGGAGTTCCGCTCGTGCCCACAGCTACGGCTCGCCGCAAGTCGCATCTGTCCTGAAGCAATAGTCACGTTCGCTCCTTGTTAATCCAGCAAGGTTCTTTTATTGTCCCGCTGGTTTTGGAAGGGCGGAGAATCGCTTCCGGCGCAAGCCGGGGGAGGAAAGTCCGAACACCATCGGGCGCGATGCCACGTAACTCCGGTTTTGCCGGAGATACACGCGGGGGGAAAGTTGAAAGACTTTTCAACGGAAAGTGCCACAGAAAATTAAACCGCCCGCGTTTCGCAAGAAGCGCGGGTAAGGGTGAAAAGGTGCGGTAAGAGCGCACCGCGCGAAGCGCAAGCGACGCGGCACGGAAAACCCCATCGGGTGCAAGGCCAAATAGGAAACCACTTGGGGCGGCCCGTCCCAGTGTTGCGCAAGCAAACGGGTTTCGGGTACTGGCTGCTGAGACAAATGATTCTCTCCGTCCGCAAGGACGCAGACAAAAATCGGCTTACAGCCCTTCCAAAACCAACTTCATCCGTGGGGGGAACATTCAACATCGAACGGGCGGCGTTTCCTGATTGAGCGTTGAATGTTCAATGTTGGGCGTTGAATGTTTCTTTCTTTTCAAACACCACCGGTCGGCCGGCATTTCCCGAACGATCCATTTCCGTCACCGCAATCGCATCCGGCACGACACCGCGAAAGTATTTGGCGATGATGCGTCCGCGAAAAACCTCCGCGTGCCACTCGCCATTGGTTTTCGTTTGGATCAGCCAACTGGCGGCCGGACTGTTCGTGGAACGGCAGGTGAGTCCGAGATTGTCCCGGCGTGAAAGTCCGCTGAAGGAAACGACCGGCGGGTCAAGCCGCGTGGCATTGGCCGTGGCGGGCGGGAGGGCCGGTTGGGCGTTGAGATCGTTGTGCAATTTCCCCGACAGCGACGGGTTGTTCTGCAAACTTTTCAGGCTGTAAAGAATGTAGCCGTTGGCACCGTTCTGCTGCCGCATGAGCCGGATTTGATTGGGGATTTCGTCCGGCTTCCACTTCCCGGCGCTGGACGCGGCGATGCCGGAATAAATTCCCCGGCCTTTCGGATTTTGCTGCGTCCACCAGTCGAGCAGCACGGGAAAACTTTGTTCCTTCGCCTCGATCGCCCAGTAAAGTTGCGGCGCGAAATAATCCACCCAGCCGTTCACGAGCCACTTGCGCGAGTCGGCGTAAATCTTCTCGTAGGCATCGTAGCCTCTGATTTGCGCGGGGAAACCGGGACGCCAGATGCCGAACGGGCTGACGCCGAATTTCACCCAGGGTTTCGCGGCCTTGATGGATTTGTAAACACGTTCGACGAACTGGTTCACGTTCTCGCGCCGCCAGTCGGCGCGGCTGAGTTTGCCGTTCGCGCCAAATTTTTTCCAGCTCGCCTCATCCGGGAAATCCTGCTCGCGGCCATCCGCGCCCTTTTCTTCGTAGGGATAAAAATAATCGTCGAAATGAATCCCATCCACGTCGTAGCGCTTCACCACGTCCATGACCACGCTCAACGAGTAGTCCTGCACCGCCGGATCACCGGGATCGAGCCAGAGATACTTTCCGTAACTGCGGACGAGATTCGGGCGCGTCTTGGAAACGTGATTCTTGGCAATGGGCGACTTGGCCTGGAAATGATGCGCGCGATAAGGGTTGAACCACGCGTGCAATTCCAGCCCGCGTTTGTGCGCTTCCTCCACGGCGAACTCCAGCGGATCGTAACGCGGCCACGGTGCCTGGCCCATCGTGCCGGTGAGATATTCCGACCACGGCTCGATCTTTGAGGCATACATCGCATCGCACGCGGGGCGGACTTGGAAGACCACGGCGTTCAGCTTGAGCTGCACCGCGCGATCCAGCAGCGCGAGCAGCTCCTGTTTTTGCTGCGCGGTGGTCAGGCCGGGTTTGGACGGCCAGTCAATGTTCGCCACCGTCGCGACCCACACGCCGCGAAATTCGCGCAGCGGTTTGGGGGGAACCATATCTGACTTTTCAAAACTCACCGCTTGGCCAGTCATAGACGCAAGCGCGACGCAGTAAAAAGCCAGGGCTTGCACTAAAAAATAATTACACCCGCAGCGGTTTAGGTTTGTCATCCGTTTGATATGAAGCACGGGCTGGCTGCTGGCAAAACAATTCTGATGGGGCGGACTTTCCAGGTGCGGCGCCCGTTCTGCGCTTGCTTTAAGGAATGCATTTGCCGACCATCACGCGCACAAACCATGAAATTTGCGACGCGCATCTCCTTCGTCTTCACCACGGTACTGCTGGCTTGCCAGAGCTTTGCCCAAATTCCCCCAGCTCCGGCAGCCAGGCCGTTCGTGATTCCTGCCACCGACGACGGTCTGCCCGGAGCCGGGCCGATTCGCCGTGCGGACTGGTTTCAAAAAGTCTGGACTGAACGCCGCAGTGCCTGGGCGCAACGCGTCGAGCCGGATCAGCACGCCGTGGTTTTTCTCGGCGATTCCATCACGCAAGGCTGGGGCGACGACCTGCACAACCGTTTTCCCGGAATGAAGGTCGCCAATCGCGGCATCAGCGGCGACACCACGCGCGGCGTGCTGATTCGTTTGGAGGAGGATGTTCTCTCGCTGCATCCCAGCGGCGTGGTGTTGCTGATCGGGACGAATGATCTGGAGGCAAACGCCGACCCGGAAATCATTGCGGCGAATTTGAAACTCATCCTCGGCGCGTTGAAAAGTTACGACGCGAAAATGCCCATCGTTCTTTGCCAGGTCTTTCCGAGTTCCGACACGAAAAAACGTCCCGCCGACAAAATCAAAAAGCTCAACCAGCTTTACGCGGCCGCCGTGAAAGGCGATCCGCAAATCACGTTGATCGAAACCTGGCCGCTCTTCGCCGACGCGCAAGGCGACGCGAAGCTCGCGGAATTTCCCGACCTGTTGCATCCGAACCAAACCGGCTACGCGAAATGGGCGGCGGCGTTGCGTCCGATTTTTGCCACGCTCGGATTTTTGGAAACCGAGCCGGATGATTTCACCATCGAGAATGATTTCATGAGCTTGTTCAACGGCGCGGATTTGAGCGGTTGGGGTTTTCGCACCAACGATTTCAAAGGCCAGACCGTGAGCAGCGATGGCCGCTACGTCGCCAAGCTGGGGCGACTCATCGTCACCACGCCGCCGGAAGGCCGCAGGCTGGCGCAGCTTTGGACGACGCGCGAGTTCCCGAAAAATTTCATCCTCAAGCTCGAATTCCGCGCCACGCCCAACGCGGACAGCGGCGTCTTCATCCGCCAGCCACAACTGCAATGCCGCGACTATTTGCTCGCCGGGCCGTACAAAAAACTCACGCAATACAAACCGCAAGAGTGGAACGAGATGATCGTGGCCGTGACGAACAATGTCGCCTACTGCACTTGCAACGGGGAAGTCCTCGAAGCCGCGCTGAAACTGCCGGCAACCGGTCCCATCGGCCTGGAAGGGGATCGCGGGCAGATGGAGTACCGGCGGATTCGTTTGCAGGAACTGCCGTAGGATTTTCTCAGACGCTCGCCGAACTCCGCCCAAAGATTGGGGAAAGCCAAAGAGGGGGAAACCCCTTTTTGATGGGGGGAACTTGTCCGCGATGTCTTGGACTGCGGTGGCAAGGCGGAAGCCACGACACCGCTTTCGAGTGCGAGAAAAACCTCCAGTCTTGGAGCGCGGCTCGCCCTTACGAAAGCGGCGTGGCGCTGCGCTTCCCGCCGCAGTCCATGACGCCGTCCTGATCATTGATCCAACTTTATAAATTCCATTCCCTCTTTGGCTTTCCCCAATCTTTGGGTGACTCCTGCGGGATCTGCGTATCCAGCCGCCCACCGAATCGGCATTGCCCGCGCGCAGCAATTCGTTAGCATGATTGAGTGAGCGATTTGCCGGAGCAGGTTGAGAAAACCATTGGCGGACGCGGTCTTTTACGACGCGGGCAGCCGGTGTTGGTGGCCGTTTCCGGCGGCGTGGACTCGATGGTTCTCCTGCAACTGCTGCACAAACTCTCCGGCAAAAACTCCTGGCGTTTGACCGTCGCGCATCTGAATCACCGGTTGCGCGGACGCAGCAGCGACGCGGATGAACGGCTGGTGCTTCACACCGCCAAGCAGCTGGGTCTGCCCGTCATCGTCGAGCGAGCCGAGGTCAAGGCGCTTGCCCGCGCCGAAAAAATTTCCATCGAGATGGCCGCGCGAAAAGTCCGCCATGAGTTTCTGGCGCGCACGGCCAAGCGGCTGAAAATCCGCACCATTGCCCTGGCCCATCACGCCGATGATCAGGTGGAACTTTTTTTCCTGCGGTTGTTGCGCGGCAGCGGCGGCGAAGGTCTGGCAGGGATGAAGTGGCGGAATCCTTCGCCGGCCGATTCAAAACTGGAACTGGTGCGTCCGCTGTTGGATCAGCCCAAGGACGAATTAAGAAAGTTTGCCCGAGAAAATGAAATCCCATTCCGTGAAGACGCCACCAACGCGTCGCCGGACATTTTGCGCAACCGGATCCGCCAAGAGCTGCTGCCGCTGCTGCGGCGTGATTACCAACCCGCAGTTGACCGGACGATTGCGCGCGTGATGGAGATCGCCGGGGCGGAATCGGAGTTTGTCGGGCGATCAGCGGCGGAGTGGTTGGCTGGTAGGGCGTGTCACTCCGTGCGCGCCGGGGCGGGAACTGGCGAGAAGCGGCGCGCACGGAGTGGCGCGCCCTACCAGACATCCGCGTTTGATCAGCTTGCCGTCGCCCTCCAACGCCGCGGCCTTCAAACGCAATTGCTGGAGCAACACGTCACCCCCAGTTTTGATTTGGTGGAAACCCTGCGCACCCGGCCGGGTCATTGGGTTAAAGTTTCGCCGGAACTGGCCGTTAGTCAGGAAGGTGATGGACGTCTGCGCGTGCAGGCGTCCCGCCTTGTTGTGACGCCGAATCCGGCTGTTTGCGCATTGGATTTGCAGAGTGGCGACGGGGCGACCAAGTTCGGCCAGGTCAATTTTGAATGGTACCTGATGCGGCGGCGGCAACTGCCCCAACCTCGGGCCGGGCTGGAACATTTCGATGCGCACAAAATCGGCGCACGCATCACGCTCCGGCATTGGCGGGCGGGCGACCGGTTTCAGCCGAGCGGGATGAAATCGCCGGTCAAACTACAGGATTTGTTTGTGAACGCGAAAATCCCCCGAGACGAACGGCACGGCCTGATTGTGGCCACGAGCGCGACCGGAGAAATTTTTTGGGTGGAACGATTGCGTATCGCGGAAGGGTTCAAGTTGAGCGCCGCGACAAAACACTGCTTGCAATGGCAGTGGAAGCGGCTTTAATTCCGCCGATTGCAGCGCAGCGCAGGACGTGCTACGCTGCCGGACATTTTATATCATGGCTGACGACAATAAATCGAACGACAAGGACAAAAACCCCAACCCGGGCGGCGAATTTCGCGTGCCGCCGAAGACGTGGATCGTCTGGACGGCCATCATCGCCACTCTCGTGGCGTTGGTGATGATGAAGAGCAAGTACGACAACGTCGCGGATCCGATGATGTTTTCGGAGAAGTTTCTGGGGTTGCTGGATTCCAATCTGGTGGCTTCCGCCTCGGTCAACTTCAACCCACAGACGCATCCGTTCGAGATTGTTGAAGGTTTCTATTACAAGACGGATGCCGCCGGCAAAAAGACCGACGAGAAGATTCCATTTCGCACGAAGGTTTTTCTGACCGAAAAACTCCAGGACAAATTAAACGCCCTGCCCGCTTCCGGGATCAACGAACCGAACCAGCTTTTGTGGAGCTTTCTGCTCGGTGTGCTGCCGTTCCTGCTGATTGGCGGCTTCATCTGGTTCTTCTTTATCCGTCAGATCAAGATGGCCGGCAAGGGCGCGCTCAGTTTCGGCAAGAGCAAGGCCCGCCTGCTCGCCAAGGAGCGCAACAAGACCACGTTCAAAGACGTGGCCGGCATCGAGGAAGCCATCGAGGAAGTTTCCGAACTTGTCGAGTTCCTGAAGGATCCGAAAAAATTTCAACGCCTCGGCGGACGCATTCCCAAGGGCGTGCTCATGGTCGGGCCGCCCGGCACGGGAAAAACGTTGCTGGCGAAAGCCATCGCGGGCGAGGCCGACGCAGCGTTCTTCAGCATCAGCGGTTCGGACTTTGTAGAAATGTTTGTCGGCGTCGGTGCGAGCCGCGTGCGCGACATGTTCGAGCAGGCGCGCAAAAACGTGCCCTGCCTGATTTTCATTGACGAAATTGATGCCGTCGGTCGCAGTCGCGGCCACGGTCTCGGTGGCGGCAATGACGAGCGCGAACAAACCTTGAACGCCTTGCTCGTCGAGATGGACGGCTTCGACACGCAGGAAGGCGTCATCATCATCGCGGCGACCAATCGCCCTGACGTGCTCGATCCCGCACTGCTGCGCCCCGGACGTTTTGATCGTCAGGTCACGGTGAACCTCCCCGACGTGCGCGGACGCGAAGGCATTTTGAAAGTTCACGCCAAGAACGTGAAGCTGCTGCCCAACGTGGATTTGTCCATCATTGCGCGCGGCACGCCCGGATTCTCCGGCGCGGAACTCGCGAATCTGTTGAACGAAGCCGCGTTGCTCGCTGCCCGCACGAACAAGAAGGGCGTCGGCATGCCCGAGCTGGAAGAGGCGCGCGACAAAGTCCGCTGGGGCCGTGAACGCCGCAGCATGGCGATGACGGACGAGGAAAAGAAATTCACGGCCTGGCACGAGGCCGGCCATGCCCTTGTCAACGTGATGCTCACGCACACGCATCCGCTGCACAAGGTCACGATCATTCCGCGCGGCCAGTCGCTCGGCGCGACGATGTATCTGCCCAAGCAGGACGTCCACAGCCGCCAGCGCAAGGAGATGCTCGATCTCATCGCCGTGACGATGGCCGGCCGCATCGCCGAGGAAATTGTTTTGGAAGACGTTTCGACTGGTGCCTCGATGGACATCCAGCAGGCGACGCAGATCGCCCGCGCGATGGTCTGCCAGTACGGCATGAGCGAGAAGCTCGGCATGGTTCAATATGGCGAAGAAGAGGAATACGTTTTCCTCGGTCGCGAAATGGGCCGGCAGAAAAACTTCAGCGAACGCACGTCGCAGGACATTGACAGCGAAATCAAACGCATCATTGACGAGGGCTACAAAGTTGCGCGCGACCTGATTTTCAACAACCGCGACAAGCTGGAACTGATCGCCAAGTCCCTGCTTGAACACGAAACCCTCGACGGCGCGCAGGTCGAGGAAATCATCCGCACCGGCAAGTTCACCGCCCCGCCGCCGCCGCCGCAGGTGGATCCGCCGATGGGCGCGCCCGCCGGCACGCCGCTCCCCGAGCTTCCGCCCAAACCGTCGCCGCCGACGCTGCCCGGCCTGGGCAACGCCGCGCCCGCACCGGTCTGACCTTTTCAGCGGGTTTAGTTTTCACCGAGCGCGGAATTGATTCCGCGCTCTTTTTCTTTGCGAGCACCGTAGCGTCAGGCGTCCCGCCGCCCGGAACAAAGCCACGAACTTTATACAACATCCGAATTCAACCACGCCAAACTTCGATCCATGCCTTTTCCGCCGGGCGGGACGCCACGGCTCTACGGCAGGCAGGATGCCCGCCGCCACAAGATGTTCGCCCGCGCCGCTTTTTTCCATCCCCGGCGTTTTCCATCTTCCATCCTCCATCCTCCATCCTCTATCTTGGCCGCATGATTATCGCGCCCTCGCTGCTGGCCTCGAACTTTGGCCGTCTCGCCAAGGAAGTTGACCGCGTCAACCGTTCGGGCGCGGACTGGCTGCACCTCGACATCATGGACGGCCATTTCGTCCCGAACATTTCCTTCGGCCCGGCGGTGGTCGCGGAACTGCGGCCGCTCAGTAAAAAATTCTTCGACGTGCATCTCATGTGTTCCAAGCCGGAAATCCTGCTGGAACCGTTTGCCAAAGCGGGTGCCAACCAGATCACCGTTCACGTGGAACTCGGCGAGCGCGTGCCGCAACTGCTTTGGAAAATAAAATCGCTCGGCGTCAAGGTCGGCCTGGCCGTGAACCCGCCTACGGCCATCGCCCAGATGCAGCCGCACTTGGACAAAATTGACACGCTGCTGGTGATGACCGTAAATCCGGGCTTCGGCGGGCAGCCGTTCATTTACGAGACGCTCCCCAAAATCCAGCAGGCCGCCGCGTGGCGGTTGGAAAAAAATCTGCGCTACCACATCCAGGTGGACGGCGGCATCAACAACAAAACCGCCGGGGAATGTGCGCGGGCCGGGGCGGATGATTTCGTCGCCGGCACGGCGCTTTTCGGGCGGCCCAACATGAAAGCCGCCGTGACCAAAATGCGGCGCATTGTGATGGACAACGATCCGGATTTGGCGGTTTGAACGTCAATCCGTAGATTTCAAGCTTGCGTTTTGGCAGCCCGCCCGGAAGATTTCACGCTTATGCAATCTGAAGTTACGCACCTGACCCTGCAAGACCAGCTCCTGACCTGGTTTGAAAAAAACAAACGCCAGCTCGTGACCGCCACCTTGGCCGTCGTCGTGATCGGCGCGATCGTCGGCATTTACTTCTGGCACCAGAACCAGACGCAGACCGACGCCAGCGAGGCGTTGTCAAAAATCACCAGCGCCGCCTACACCGGCGGTGCCCAGGCGGGAACGACCGAGGCACTGCTCAAGATGGCCACCGATTACTCCGGCACCGAAGCCGCCAAGCGCGCGGTGCTGATGGTGGCGGGAAATTATTTTACGGAAGGCAAATACAAGGAAGCCCAGGCGCAGTTTGAAAAATTCCTGCGCGACTACCGCGACTCGGCGTTTGCCGGGCAGGCGCTGCTTGGCGTCGCGGCCAGCAAAGACGCGCAGGGCATGGCGGCCGAAGCGACGGCCGCCTACAAGGACATCGTGGATCATCACTCCACCGACAGCGTGGCGCCCCCGGCCCGTTTCGCGCTGGGACGCCTGTACGAAAAACAGGGCAAGCCCGAGCTGGCGCGCGATCTTTATCAGGCGGTGGCGCAGTCGGATCCCAACGGCGCGCTCGGAGCCGAGGCCAGCATGCGGATGGCCGAATTGATTGCCAAAAATCCCAGCCTCGTCCCGGCCAGCAACCTGGCACCGGCCGTCGGTGCCAAGCCCTGAACCTGCTTTCTGACGCCAGGCTCCCGCGCATGAACTTAACCATCATCGGAACCGGCTACGTCGGGCTGGTCACCGGCACCTGTTTTGCCGAGGTCGGCCACCGCGTCATCTGCGTGGACAGCGACGCGGCCAAGGTTGAAAAATTGCGCGCGGGCGGCATTCCCATCTACGAGCCGGGGCTGGAGGAGATGGTCAAAAAAAATGTCGCGGCGGGCCGGCTGAGTTTCACCACGAGCATCACCGAGGGCGTGGAGAAATCCGACGTAGTGTTCATCGCCGTGCCGACGCCGCCGCAGCCGGACGGTTCGGTGGATATGAGTTTCATCGAGCGGGTCGCCCGTGAAATTGCCGGCGCGATCACGAGCTACAAAATCGTCGTGGACAAAAGCACCGTGCCCGTGCGCACCGGCGACAAGGTGGCGGAGACGATCAAGCGTTATTGCAAGGCCAAGGTGGAATTCGACGTGGTGAGCAATCCGGAATTTTTGCGCGAAGGTTTTGCGGTGGCGGACTTGATGAAGCCGGACCGCATCGTCATCGGCGTGCATTCCCAACGGCCCGTGGCGGCCATGCGCGACGTTTATACCCCATTCAACGCGCCGATCATCATTACGGACATCAACTCCGCCGAACTCATCAAGCACGCCTCGAACTCCTTTCTCGCGCTGAAGATTTCCTACATCAACGCCGTGGCTAACATCTGCGAAGCCACCGGTGCCAACGTGCAGGAAGTCGCCGCCGGCATGGGCATGGACGAGCGGATCGGCCGGCGTTTCCTGAACGCCGGGATTGGCTTTGGCGGCAGTTGTTTTCCGAAAGACCTCAGCGCGTTCATCAAAATCTCGGAGCAAGTCGGCTGCGATTTTGGCATCTTGAAGGAAGTGCAGAAGGTCAACGACGCGCAGATGAACCGCTTCGTGAAAAAAATCACCGACACGCTCTGGGTGTTGAAGGACAAGACCATCGGCGTGCTCGGCCTGGCGTTCAAGCAGAACACCGACGACGTGCGGATGTCGCCCGCCATCGAGCTGTGCCAGCGGTTGCAAAAGGAAGGCGCGAAGCTGCGCGTCCACGATCCCAAGGGCATGGACAAAGCCAAAGCCATTCTCACGAACGTCGAGTATGTCGAGGACATGAACGACGTGGCCGCGGGCTGCGACGCGCTCGTGATCGCGACGGAATGGGATGAGTTCAAGAAACTCGATCTCGAACGCACCCGCAAGGAGCTGACGCATCCGATCATGTTTGACGGGCGGAATCTGTTCGACCCGGCGGAAATGGAACGGCTCGGGTTCATTTATAAAAGTGTCGGACGATGAAATGTGATGCGTGAAACGTGAATCACGCATCACATTTCACGTTTC
>JAYWBR010000323.1:0-12259 GCA_043781315.1 Verrucomicrobiota bacterium
GGGCTTGCGGAAGTCCTCGAAGGCATCCGGCTGGCGCGCGAACTGGGTTTCGCTCCGGTCAAGGTCAACGCCGTCGTCATCCGCGAAATCAACGATCACGAACTCGAAGCGCTCGCGGAATTTGCACGCGCCCAAGACTTGAGTTTCCGCTTCATCGAATTCATGCCGCTGGATTCCGCCCGCGCCTGGCAAAAAGAAATGGTGGTGAGCGGAAAGGAAATTTTGCAACGGCTCAGCGCGAAATTTGATCTGCAGCCCGTCGCTTCGGACAACCCGCACTCCACCTCGAAGCGTTGGAAATTTTCCGACGGCCGGGGCGAGATCGGCATCATCGCGCCGGTGAGCGAACCCTTCTGCGGCCATTGCAACCGCATCCGCCTCACCGCCGACGGCAAAATCCGCACCTGCCTGTTTAGCGTGGGGGAACACGATTTGCGCGGCCAGTTGCGCGGCGGCAAGTCCGACGCCGAACTGGGCGAATGGCTCCAGGCCGTCGTCTGGCAAAAGGAGGCGCGGCATCACATTGGCGAACCGGAGTTCGTCGCGCCGCCGCGTTCGATGAGCTGCATCGGAGGCTGACATGACGACTACGCTCGCAACCCGGATCACGGCGGCGCTGGGATTTCTGGCGGTCGCGCTCGGCGCGTTTGGCGCGCACGGGTTGAAGCAGGTGCTGGAACAAAATCAAACGGTGGAAGTGTGGAAGACCGCCGCGCTCTATCATCTGGTTCACGCGGTGATGTTGTTCGTGCTGGCGGGCCGCAAACCGTTGCCGCGCGGGCCGTGGCTCTGTTTTGTGATCGGGGTTCTTATTTTCTCCGGCTCGCTGTATGTGCTGGCTGTCACCAATGTGAAATGGCTCGGCGCGCTCGCCCCGTTGGGCGGCCTGAGTCTGATGGCCGGCTGGGTGTGGTTGATGGTGGATGTGAAGCGTGAAACGTGAAAAGCGGATCGTGCGACGCGGATTTTTCCCCATCACGTTTCACGCCTCACGTTTCATTCCCCGCATCACCTTTTGACATTCCCCCGATTTCTGTCTGAATGGTGCGATGCGGATTATTAATCTCAACCCCGACACCGATATTGGCGCCAGCTCCTGGTTTGTGGAGATGGACGGCCACCGACTTTTGCTGGACGCCGGCACGCACCCGAAACTGGAAGGCACCAACAGCCTGCCGCTTTACAAGTCCACCAAGACGAACGATGTGGACGCCATCGCGATCTCCCACTGCCACCACGATCACGTCGGCTCGCTGCCGATGGCGTTGCGGCAGTTTCCCAACGCGCACGTCCTCATGCCGGAGTTGAGCTACTACATCATCGAACGCGTGCTGCACAATTCTGTCAATGTGATGACCCGCCAGCGCGAGGAGCTCGGCATCAAGGAATACCCGCTCTACACGCACGACGAGGTGGACGACATCGCGCCGCTTTTTCAAGGCTTCAAATACAACCGCGAAATCGAATGGGCCTCGTTCAAGAAGACCCGCGCCGGCATCCCCTCGCCCACGCTGGAATTTTTTGACGCCGGCCACACGCTGGGTTCCGCCGGCGTCCTCGTGCGCGGCAAGAAGGAAAATGTTTTCTATACCGGCGACGTGTGCTTCCACGACCAGACCATTTTGAAAGGTGCGCGCTTCGAAAACGTCCGCGCCGACGTGCTCATCATGGAAACCACGCGCGGCAATCGCGCCACGCCGCCCGGCCACACGCGCCTGACCGAAGTTGCCCGGCTGAGCGAGGCCATTCTAAAAGCGCAGGCCCGCAAGGGTTCCGTGCTGATCCCCGCCTTCGCGCTGGGCCGCACGCAGGAAATTCTCGCGATGCTCGCCCTGATGATGAAGGAAGGGAAATTGAAAAAGCAGCCGATCTACATCGGCGGGCTGGGCCGCGTGTTCACGGAAATTTACGACCTCGAATCGCACCGTGCGCATCGCCAGTTGCCGAACCTGCAACTGCACGAAGCCTTGAACCTCGTCGTCCTCGAAAAAGGCCAGGCGGAATCCATGAAGCTCACGGGCGGGAAAATTTTCGTCATCACCGCCGGCATGATGAGCGAGAAGACCGCCGCGCATGACCTCGCCCTCCGCATGATCGGCGACAAAAAGCACGCGATCTTCCTCGTTGGCTACACCGAGGCCAGCACGCCCGGTGGCCGGTTGCGCATGGCCAAGGACGGCGAGACGTTTGTCTTCAGCCCCAGCGGCGGCCGCGTGACGCGCCAGTGCGAGCTTCAGGAATTCGATCTGACCGCCCACGCCAACCGTGAAGACCTGCTCGACTTCGTGGGCCGCGTCGAGCCGCGCACGGTGCTGCTCGGCCACGGCGACGACGACGCGCGGAAATGGTTTGAGGATCAGATCCGCATCCGCCATCCCAAGATCAAAGTCATCCAGCCCGGGCCGGGCAAAGTGGTGGAAACTTAGAACGGAGCGCGGCTGTGTCGCAGTGACCAGCCGCAGCACGAACGAACGGCGAGCGGTGCGAAAATGTGGTGGTGGGTTAGTTTTATGGGAGCTCGGCTCTGTGAGCCGCAGCGGGCTTGGAGGTTTCAAAATGCCGCCGCCTATTTCAGCAACCTTGTGACGGGCGAAGCGGCTGCGGGTCACAGACCCGCGCTCCAGAAATACTCCCGAGATATGCATCTCCCAAATTTTGCGTCGTCACCGGTGGGCTGACGGATTAACTTCCCCGCCATGTTGTCAGTCAAACCGTGGCGGCCGCTGGCCGTCCTCATCTTCTTCGCCGCGCTGCTGTTTTGCATCTGCTTGGGCGGCGTGACGAGCGACCTCCTGCGGCGGCTGCACGTCAACGGCTTCCGGGAGGCGGATGATTTCGGTCACATTCTTTTTGGCACCCTCGCCTTCCAAGGATCAGCGTGCGGCTTGATTATCCTTTTTTGGCGGCACCATCAGATCGGCTGGCGGGCCGGGTTTGGTTTCACCGGGCCGGAACTGAAACGCGCCCTGCGGCTCGCGCTGCTGGTGTTTCTGGCGGCACTGCCGGTCGTGTGGTTGGTGCAGGCGGCCAGCGTCTTCACCCTCACCGCCCTCGGCCACCCGCCTGATGATCAGATGGCCGTGCAGTTGATTGACAACGCCAAGTCGTGGTGGGCGCGGAGTTACTTCGCCGTCTTTGCCGTGGTGCTCGCGCCGGTGACGGAGGAATTTATTTTTCGCGGCCTACTGTATCCGTTCATCAAGCAGTTTGGCTGGCCGCGGCTGGCCTTCGGCGGCGTCAGTGTTTTATTTGCGCTGATTCATTTTGATGTCGCCACGTTCCTGCCGCTGCTGCTGCTGGCGTTGGTGCTGGTCTGGCTGTACGAAAAAACCGACAACCTGCTCGCGCCGATCACCGTCCACGCCCTGTTCAACGCCAGCAATCTGGCGATGCTGGTGCTGAAACATTTTTATCCTGATCCGAAACTGTGATGAACGAATTTGAACTCATCGAAAAATTGACTCGCTCCTTGCCGACGAACAAATCCGTGGTGGTTGGCGCAGGCGACGATTGTGCCGTCCTCGATCTTGGCCTGCCGGATAAACTGCTCCTGTTCAAGACCGACGCCGTGGTCGAAGGCATTCATTTTCAGAAGGACACGCCGCCGGAAAAAGTCGGCCACAAGGCGCTGGCCCGCTGCCTCAGCGACATCGCCGCAATGGCCGGCACGCCCACCGCCGCGCTGGTGACGATTGCGCTGCCAAAAACTTTCGACCCGGCGTTCATCGAAAAAATCTACGACGGCCTGAACGCGCTTGCCCGCCAGCACGACGTGGCCGTGGTCGGCGGGGAAACCACCACCAACCCCGAGCGCCTGTTGATTTCCATTTCGCTGCTGGGCCATGTCCCGCGCGGCAAAGCCACGCTGCGTTCCGGCGCGGAAGTCGGCGACGCCATCTTCGTCACCGGTGAACTGGGCGGTTCGCTGGCGGGCCGGCATCTGGATTTTTTACCACGCCTCGCCGAAGCGCGCTGGCTGGCGCAGCAATTTTCCATTCATGCGATGATGGATTTGAGCGACGGCCTGGCCGGCGATCTGCGTCACCTTTTGAAAGCCAGCCGTGTCGGCGCGGAGCTTTTGACGACGGCCATCCCCATCAGCCGCGCGGCCAAACTGGCGTCGCGCGCGGAAAGTTCCGCCAAGCCGCCGCTGCTGGCCGCGCTCACCGACGGCGAAGATTTTGAATTGTTGTTCACGGTGGCCAGCAAGGACGCCGTGCCGCTGATGGACGCATGGAAAAAGGAATTTTCGGAATTGCCGCTCAAGTGCATCGGCAGGATCATCGCCCACGAAGGCGTCCACCTGCGCGACCAGCGCGGTGTGCGCCCGTTTAACGTCCATGGTTACGAACATTTCTCATAGCCCGGAGTTCAGCAACCTTGCAATTCTGAGGGGCGACGTTAGATTTGGCGCAACATGAAAACGGTCGAGCCGGTTCCATTTCCAGTGCAAGGCGCGCAAATCTGGCCCCTGTCCGTCACCGCCTACCGCGCTCTCGGCGAAGCGGGCTTGATTCCCAAAAACACCGAACTCCTCTACGGGATCGTGTATAAAAAAATGTCCAAGTCACCACTTCATAGTTTCCTGGTCATGCGTTTACTGAACCTCCTGCAGACAGTTTTGCCGCCGGGTTGTTTGCTGCGGATCGAACAACCCATTACCTGCCCGGATTCCGAACCGGAGCCGGATGTTTCCATGATTCACGGAACCGAAAATGATTTTCGTCTCGACCATCCGCACACTGCCGAGTTTGTCATCGAAGTTTGTGTGACCAGCCACGATTACGACCGCTCCAAACTTCCCGCGTATGCCGCTGCCGGAGTGAAAGAGTGCTGGCTGGTGCTCGCGCTGGAAAAGCAGATAGAAGTTCACCGGCTGCCCAAGGATGGCCGGTTCACTGAACGAACCGTGCATGGGCCGGGTGAGAAGCTGAACTGCGCCGCGGTGCCAGAATTCACGCTGGAAGTGGATGCACTCTTCGCAAAATAAATTTTCCGGAGCGGGCCGGGCGTTCCACCGACTGTGCTGACACCTAACTTCCTCCCTGGCTTTTTCTACAACGGATTTATTTTCCATGGAGTTCATTTCTCATAGCCCCGCCGAGACGGAAGCGCTCGGTGAAGCCTGGGGCCGCGACGCACAAAGCGGCCTGGTCATCGCGCTTTCCGGCGATCTCGGTGCGGGCAAGACGCAGTTGGTCAAAGGTCTCGCGCGCGGCCTCGGCATTGCCAAGCGCGTGCATTCCCCGACCTTCACGCTCGTCAACGAATACACCGGCGGTCGGCTGCCGCTGTTTCATCTCGATCTCTACCGGCTGGAAACGCGCGCGCAGATTTTGTCGTCGGGGGTCGAGGAATATCTCAACCCGGCGGGCGTGGCGGTCATCGAATGGGCGGAGCGAATTGTGTGTGACGACTTGCAACTGCCCAATCTGCGCCGCGTGAAGATTGAAATTGTCAGCGAAACCGAGCGGCGAATCATCTATGAAGCTTTTGGCACTTGAATTTTCCTCGCCGCAACGAAGCGTCGCCGTGTTGCATGGCCTGACGTGTTGCGAGGTTGTTGAGACGGCTGTTCGTCACACGGCAGCGCTAGGCATGATGACGAAGGTTTTGGCCACTGCCGGGCTGGAGCGCGAACAGATCGAATGTCTTGTCGTCGGTCTTGGGCCCGGTTCCTACCACGGCATCCGCGCGGCGATTGCGCTGGCGCAGGGCTGGCAGCTTGCCAACGGCGTGAAACTGCTCGGCATCAGCAGCACAGAAGTGATCGCAGCGCAGGCGCAAGCCGAGGGGTTTGCGGGAACGGCCACGGTGGTGGTGGACGCGCAGCGGCAGGAATTTTATCTGGCACGCTACGAAATCAGTTCGACGGCCTGCCGGGAAATGGAACCGTTGCGGATCGTGACGCTGGCCGAAGCGCAGGCGCGGGAAACAGCGGGTGAAATTCTTATCGGGCCGGAAGTGACGCGGTGGTTTGCGACAGGGAAAATTATTTTCCCGCACGCGGCGACCTTGGCCAGACTGGCGGCGAAGCGGAGCGATTTTGTGGCGGGCGAAAAGCTGGAGCCAATTTATCTGCGTGAGACGACGTTTGTCAAAGCTCCGCCATCGCGAATTCTGTAGTGGCACGGGCGGCCCGCCCGTGTGTTGCTACCAGACACGTTGGTTCGTAAAATTTTGAAATACACGGGCGGGACGCCCGTGCCACTAAAACATGAAAGCCGCCGTTCTCTACGGGAAAGAAGATGTTCGCGTCGAAGACCTCCAGCCGGCCGCGTTGAAGGCGGGCGAGGTGCGGATTCAAATCGAAGCCGCGCTCACCTGCGGCACCGACCTGAAAGTTTTCCGGCGCGGCTATCACGCGAAGATGATCGTGCCGCCGGCGGTCTTTGGGCATGAACTTTCTGGAGTGATCACCGAGGTAGGGTGTGTCAGTCCGCTGCGCGCCGCTTCCGCAAACACCCAGGCCGACGCGCATGGAGTGACGCGCCCTACCGATGCAGCTTGGTGTGTCGGCGACCGTGTCGTCGTTGCGAATTCCGCGCCGTGCGGCGGGTGCTTCTCCTGTCGCAACCGGCAGGAAAATCTCTGCGATGATCTCCTGTTTTTGAACGGGGCTTACGCGGAATCCATCGTGGTGCCGGCGCGGCTCGTGCAAAAAAATCTGCTGCGGCTGAAACCGGCGACGGCCTTTCGCGACGCTGCTTTGACGGAGCCGCTGGCGTGCGTGGTGCAGGGAATCGAAGACCTGCAACTGCGCGCCGGACAGCAGGTGCTGGTGATGGGCGCGGGTCCGATTGGCTTGATGTTCGTGGCGCTGGCGAAAAATCTCGGCTGCGAGGTTACGGTGGCCGGACGTCGCGCCGCGCGGCTTGAAGCCGCGAAAAATTTGGGCGCGGCTTACGTCATTGACATTGGCGACGGCAACGACCTGGGCGCGAAAATTCGCGCGATGTCCAAAGCGCATTTTGATGTCGTCATCGAGGCGGTCGGCAAGCCGGAGGTCTGGGAGGCCTGCGTCCACCTTGTGCGCAAGGGCGGCAAGGTGAATTTCTTCGGCGGCTGCCCGGCGGGCACGGAGATCACGCTCGACACGACGTTGATCCATTATTCCAACCTGACGCTGCTGGCGAGTTTCCATCACACGCCGCGCTCGATCCGGCGGGCGCTGGAATTCATCGAGGCGGGGGTGATTCGCGCGGCGGATTTCGTGGACGGCGAATGTGCGTTGAGTCAGTTGCCGGAGCTGCTCAAGGCGATGACGGCAGGGAATCGCGTGGTGAAGACGTTGATAAACGTGAAGACGTGAAACGTGATGCGTGATTTGGATTCACGTTTCACGCCGCTTCATCTGCCGGTGGACGAAGAAATAGTAGAGCACACCCACCACCAAGAGAAATCCGCCGAGCATGAACGTGACCTTGTGCATCTCGCCTTTGCTGATCTGGCCGCCGACTTTCACGCCCAGCCAGCACAGCACCGCGCTCCAGAAACCGGCGCCGGCCAGCGTATAGAGCGAGTATTTCCAGAAGTTCATCCGCACAATCCCGGCGGGGATGCCGATCAGATGCCGCACCACCGGCAGCAGGCGGGAGGCGAAAATTCCAAACGCGCCATAGTGCGCCGCCCAGCGTTCCGCCCCTTCGATTTTTTCCGCCGAGATCAAAAAATATTTTCCGTAACGCAGCACGAACGGCCGGCCCGCTCCACGCGCCACCCAATACATCAAGGCCGCGCCGAGCCACGAGCCGATCGCGCCGAAGATCACGAGGATGATTTGCGCCGTCCAACCGGTGTAGCGGGTGCCGAGGAGCACGAGTCCATTGCCGCTCCACGCCTGGTACGCGGCGGGCGGGATGATGACTTCGCTGGGGATGGGCAGCACGGTGCTTTCGGCGGCCATCAGCAGACCGACGGCCCAATAGCCCCATTGATCCAGCACGTTGGAATACCAGTCGGTCAGTTGTTTTAGCATGGCGTGGGTTGGCGGAAACGGTCGGATGAAACTTCCTACTGCCGCTCGTATTCACCTTTGCCCAGGCGCTTCAGGACGGTGAAGCCGGCCTTCTTCGCATCAGTGATGGACAAGGGTTTGAGTTTGAGCGGCGAGCTGAAGGAGGAAATGATTTTGCGGACGGGCTTCTTGCACGCGGGACATTTGACCAGCGGCGCGGCGGAGAGCGGACGGTTCAAGGTGAACTTGCCGCCGCAGACCTTGCAGTCGCCTTCGCACAGTTCGTATTCGTAAATCGGCACGGCCTAATCTTGAATTTCAACGGGCGAATGTCGAATTAAAATGTCGCGCGCCGCCGCTGAAGGTTGAAAGATATTAACCGCAGATGCTGCGGATTGGCGCGGATTAAAACCTTTGCTGAAACAGTGCCCGCTGCGGTTTTCAACTGGATGCCTGTCCCTGGACCAACTTGATTTGGCTTTCGCCCCTTCGCCTTCTTCGCGCGACACTCCAAACTGTCGCACCACTTTTCTCCTTGAAACTCGCGGTGTTTGCGTTGATATGTGGCGCGACAAAAATGAATTCGCCCTCCTCGAAGCTCGCCCAACATGGGTCGCTCAACACGGAAAGTCCGTTGCGCGATCTGGAGGCGATCATCCGGTCGCGGACGCCCTTGATCGCGGTCGAGAGCAACGAGGAACCGCAGATCGTGACCCTCGTGCGGCAGATCAGCCGGCGGTTGCAGCTCAAGCCATTTCGCTGGACGGTCACCGAGGGTTTGCAGGCGTTTGATCCGAACGACCAGCCGTCACGCTCGGTTCTCAAATCGCAGGATCTTCTCAGCTTCATCAAGACCGATGCCGCCGACAGCTTGTTTGTGCTGCTCGACTTTCATCCGTATCTCAAAGACGACATTCACGTCCGGCTGCTGAAAGATTTCGCGCTGCTGTATCCCAAACATTTTTCCACGGTCGTGCTCGTTGGCTGCTCGCTCTCGGTGCCGGAGGAGCTGCGGCCCTACACCGCCCAATTTCGTCTGCCGCTGCCAACCGCAGATGAATTGCGCGGCATCGTCTATGACGTCGCCGCCGACTGGGGGGCCGAGCATGGACGGCGCGATGTGCAGACCACGAACAAGGTGGTGGATCTGCTCGTGCGCAACCTGGCCGGGCTGACCGCCACCGACGCGCGGCGGCTGGCGCTGAAAGCGATCAATGATGACGGCGTGATTTCCGAGTCGGAGATCCCTGAGGTCATGCGCGCGAAATACGAACTGCTGGGCCGCGACGCGCTGCTGTCATTTGAATACGACACGGTGAAATTTTCCGAGATCGGCGGGATGACGCGGTTGCGCGGCTGGCTGGAGATGCGCAAAAGCGTTTTTCTGGAAGGCGAGGAAAACCTGGATCCGCCGCGCGGTGTTTTGCGGCTCGGCGTGCAAGGCTGCGGCAAAAGTCTCGCGGCCAAGGCGACGGCGGGGATTCTCGGCGTGCCGTTGCTGCGGCTGGATTTCGGCGTGCTCTACAACAAGTATTACGGCGAGACCGAACGCAATCTCCGCAAGTCCCTCGAAATGGCCGAGGTGATGTCGCCGTGCGTGCTGTGGATGGATGAAATCGAAAAGGGTCTGGCGGCGGACGGCAATGATGACGGCCTGTCGCGGCGCGTCCTCGGGACGTTGCTGACCTGGATGTCCGAACGGAAGCAGCCGGTTTTTCTTGTCGCCACCGCAAACGACATCACGCAACTGCCGCCGGAGTTCGTTCGCAAAGGCCGCTTCGATGAAATCTTTTTCGTGGATCTGCCCTCGGCGCAAAACCGCGCCGCGATTTTCGCCATTCATTTGCGCAAACGCAGTCTGGAGCCGACGGAGTTTAATTTGCCGCCGTTGGTGGAAGCCACGAACGGTTTCTCCGGTTCGGAAATCGAGCAGGCCATTGTGTCGGCGATGTACACGGCCCACGCCCAAGGTCGTTATGCCGACCAAGACGACGTGCTGGCGGAAATCCGGCAGACGCGGCCCTTGTCCGTGGTGATGGCGGAGAAGGTGGCGGAGATCCGCGAGTGGGCGGCGGCGCGGACGGTGCCCTGCGATTAACATACGCACGCGGAACAGGATGCCTTCCCCGTTGGTATTGGCAGAAATGTAAATTTTTACCAACACGCGCCGGGTGAATTACGGATCAGCGTGTCGGGCCATTTTACAAAAACGTCAGCATGTCGTTTTGCCCTGATATTGCAGATGTCTTTCTAAGGCAAAGGCGAAAATTTCCGCGCCTCTGGCTTCAACTTGTCGGCTTTCTTTTCAAATGGGTTTTTTAGCGAAAAATTTACCAAAAAACTGCCTGTGTTAAACCTGTCCAAACTTAAATGAATGCGGGTATTTGGTGAGTGCGCCAAGAAAAAATCCATCAAATGTCAATAACAGGCATCGCTTTTGCTAAGTTCTACGCGACCTTTTAAATAACAAACAAATTATGAAAAAAATTCTTAACTTATTGATCACGCTGGCGGTCGTAGCGCTGTTGTCTGGAGTTGCCCAAGCCCAACAGGAGCCTGCCCCTGCTAACGTTCCAGATGCTGGAACCACCGCATCCTTGCTGGCCCTCGCCCTCGGTGGCTTGACCTTGGCCCGCCGCTTTGTCCGCCGCTAATCCTTTCAGAAGCACCAACCCCCAGGCCGCGAGTTGCACTCGTTGCTTGGGGGTTGTTTTGTTGGCCGATGATTAAATCAACCCTGCCGCAATGGCATCACCCATCTCGCGGGTGCCGACTTTGCGTGCGCCAGCTTCGTTCGCGCTGAAAATATCCCCGGTGCGGTTCCCTGCTTCAATCGCCTTGCCGACGGCAGCCTCAATCGCCGCCGCCGCCTCGTTCAATCCAAAGCTGTTTCGCAGCATCATCGCGGACGACAGAATCTGCGCGATGGGGTTGGCCAGGTTTTTCCCGGCAATGTCCGGCGCGGTGCCGCCGGCGGGTTCGTAAAAACCAAAAGTGTTTCCGCCATTGGTCGCACCCAGGCTGGCGCTGGGCAACATGCCGAGTGAACCGCCGAGTGCCGCCGCTTCGTCGCTCAAAATATCGCCGAACATGTTTTCGCACAGCATCACGTCGAACTGCGTGGGCCGCAGCATGAGCTGCATCGCGCCGTTGTCCACGAACATGTGGTCGAGCGCCACGTCGGGATAATTTTTGCCGACGCGCGTGACAACTTCGCGCCAGAGGATGCCGTTCTCGAGCACGTTCGCCTTGTCAATGCTCGTGAGTTTTTTCCGGCGCAACTGCGCGGCCTTGAACGCGACGTGGGCAATGCGTTCGATCTCGGGCGTCGTATAAACCATCGTGTCAATTGCGCGCTGATTGCCGCCGCCGATGTCCTCGGTTTTTTTCGGCTGGCCAAAATACATGCCGCCGGTCAACTCGCGGACGACGAGAATATCAATACCGTCGCCCTGCCGTTCCTTCGCCAGCGGACACGCATGAGCGAGCGCCTTGGGCAGTTTTACCGGGCGCAAATTGGCGAACAAACCAAACTCCTTGCGGATGCGCAGCAGGGCGGCGCGTTCGGGGCGTTCCTCTTTCGGGATGGTCGGATCGCGATCCGGCAAACCGACTGAGCCGAACAAAATGGAGTCGGATTTTTTGCAAAGCGCGAGCGTGGCATCAGGCAGCGCCTTGCCAGCGGCGTCAATGCCCGCCCAGCCGACCGGGGCTTCAGTGAGGTTGAGCGTGAAGCCGAATTTTTTCTCCGTGGCGCGCAAAACCTTGATGGCTTCGCGCATGACTTCGGGGCCGATGCCGTCGCCGGCGAGAACTGCAATGTTGAAACTTTTCATAAATTTTGTCCGCTTTTGTCCAGCGGGAGCGGCGATGCTAATGTTTCCACCGGCAGTGGCAAAGGGTTTTTGATAGTGGCACGGGTGTCCCGCCCGTGAGTTCCGAATTGATACGAACGGGCAAGATGCCCGTGCCACTAACGCGCGTACTGGCGGATCGCGGTGTGCCACCAGGCGGCGAGGGATTTTCCCGAACGCATCCACGCCTGCCGGTGCATCCACGGCATCACGTCGGCATCGGAAAGCACGAGCAGTTTTTCCCGCGCCGTGAGCGACTCCGGGCCTTGCACCAAAAGTTTTTCGGCGAGTTCGCGAACTTCCGGCTTGCCCACGCCGAGTTTATTGAGCGCTTCGCTATAAGCCGGGTTGAGCCGCTTCTCCCGCAACAGCGAGACGTGGATGGCGTTCACATACGGATCCAACACCGCCTCGGCGATGCTCGCGTCCGGCGGCGGCGACGCGGCGG
>JAYWBR010000324.1:0-12209 GCA_043781315.1 Verrucomicrobiota bacterium
GCGTTTCTCCTTTTGCCGGACGCCGCCGGTTGGCACTATCCCGCGACATGGGCATCACGCCGCAGCAATTCCAGCAGATCGAAGCGCGACTCCGCCGCAAGCCGCGCGCGGGTACGGCGGTGGCGGAACCGGCGCGGACGGCGAACTTGGCCGCGCGGCAGATCATCCTGGGCATTGACCCTTCGTTGCGCGGCACGGGTTACGGCGTGATCCGGCTCGCGCGGCCGCATCCTGAAACCCTTGCGCACGGCACCATTTCCTGTCCGGCCAACTGGGAACGCTCGCGTTGTCTCGCGAAAATTTCCTCGACCCTGCGCGATGTGTTGAAACAACACCAGCCGACCATCTGCGTGGTGGAAGGCATCTTCTTTGTGCAAAATCTCCAGACGGCGATCATCATGGGCGAGGCGCGCGGCGCGGCGCTGGCAACCGTGGCCGAGGCGGGACTGGAAATTTACGAACTCGCAACGCGCAAAGTGAAACAGGCCATCGTGGGCTACGGCGCGGCGCAGAAAATCGCCGTCGCCAAAATGGTGCAGCGGATGTTGCAGCTCGCGGAACTGCCCGCCCCCGACGCCGCCGACGCGCTCGCGCTGGCTCTGACCCATGCGCAGGAAAACGGGCGCTTCACCTTGAACGCGCCGAAAAGGATTTGAACGCGATGGAGAAAAAACAAACATTCAACATTCAACATTCAACGTCCAACACCCAGGTGACAACCGGACGGCGGAGCGTTCGATGTTCGGTGTTGCATGTTGCATGTTGCATGTTTCCGCTTTGATAAACTCATGATCACCTTCCTCCACGGCCAGCTCATCGAAGCCATCCCCACGCACGTCGTCGTGGACGTGAACGGCGTCGGCTACGAAGCGCTGATTCCGCTGTCGTCGTTCGACAAATTGCCGCCGCCCGGCCAGCCGGTGAAACTGCTCACCCAACTCATCGTCCGCGAGGACGCGCACATCCTTTATGGTTTCATGACTTCCGCCGAACGCGATTTGTTTCGCCTGTTGATCCATTCCGTCAGCGGCATCGGGCCGAAGACGGCGCTGAACATTTTGAGCGGCATGAACGTCGCGGCCTTTCGCGGCGCGGTGGCCGGCAGCGATGTGAAATCGCTCTCGCAGATTTCCGGCGTCGGCAAAAAAACCGCCGAACGCATCGTGGTGGAACTGCGCGACAAGATCGGCGCGGCGGGAACGTGGGAGGCGGCCAGCGCGCAGCGTGCGTTGTCGGCGGGCGACCAGAAACTGAACGACGCCGTGCTGGCCTTGATGGCGCTCGGCTTCAAACAGGCGGACGCGCACGACACGGTTCGCGCCGCGCTGGCGGTGCTGGGTGAAGGCGCGACGGTGGAAGCCCTGGTGCGCGCGGGTTTGAAAAAGGGAACGTGATGGCTGAAGAAAAACAGAAAGCAGAAAACAGAAAGCAGAAACCCCGGCAGTCCGGCGTCGTGGTGGCGCATCAGCCGAAGTTCATCCAGAAGCTCGGCTCGTGGGTGGTGTTTCTGGCGTTGCGGGCACTGGCGTTGACGATTCGTTTCAACTGGGACGGCTGCGCGGAAATTCTGGCCAGGACGCCTGAGGGGCCGATGGTGTTCTGCACCTGGCACAACCGCCTCGGCTTGTGTCTGGAGGCGTACGGAAAATTCAAGAAGGTCAAACCCCGCCTCGGCGTGGCGGCGATGGTCAGCGCGAGCAAGGACGGCGGCTTTCTCGCGGCGATTCTGGAACGCTTCCGCGTCATCCCGGTGCGCGGCTCATCCAGCCGGCGCGGTTCGCAGGCGTTGCTCGAACTGGTGACGCTGGCCGGTCGCGGCATTGATCTGGCGATCACGCCGGACGGCCCGCGCGGGCCACGCTACCAGGTGCAGGACGGCGTGCTGGCATTGGCGCAACTGACCGGGCTGCCCATCGTGCCGTTCTCATTTCGCGCGGTGTGGAAGATCGAAGTGAAAAGCTGGGATCGTTTTCAAATCCCGCTGCCATTCACGCGTTGCGAAATGAATGCCGGCCGGCCGGTGTACGTGCCGCGCGATATTTCGGACGCGGATCGCGAACGGTTGCGGGCGCAACTGGAGCAGACGTTGAGGGAACTTTCACGCGAATGACCCTTTGCCCCTGAGCTTCCCAAAGATTCGGCAAGCCAAAGATTAAAATTCCGATCTTTGGCTTGCCCAAATCTTTGGGGAAAGAGAGTGTGACCAGTCGGCAGCTACTCCCAGCCGAACCGATTCAGAAAACGGTAGAGTTCCCGCCGCCGCCGCACGGATTCCACGTACGCCTGCGTGCCGGGAAAACCGATTTGCCCGACGAACTGCGCGCTGTTGGTGGCCGCCGCGCCGGTGTTCCATTTCAAAACATTGCCGCGGCCCGCATTGTAATCGGCCAGCGCGTAGGGCAGGGGATTGTCGGTTTTGGCGTAGCGTTTCAGCAGCTTGGCGAGATAGAACGTGGCCGCGAGCGTGTTGGTGCCGGGATCGAAACAGTGCGCGTGGAGAAAATTCCGGTCGTGTTCGGCATCCGCCCATTCCTGCGCGGCGATTTCCTGGATCTGCATCAGGCCGATTTCTCCGCTGGTGCCGCGCGCGTTGGGATTGAACCGGCTTTCCCGCCAGATCACCGCCTGGATCAACAGCGGATCCACCCGGTAACGTTCCGCCGCCGCGTGGATCTGCGGGGTGAATTTTTTCTCGATCCGTTCCTCGCGCCAGAGATAAATCACGATTCCGCCTATGCAGAACAAACCCAGAATGAAATATTTTTGACGGCGCTTCATGCGGTCATCGTAGCGAGGCCAGCCAAGTGTCGCCTATGAAAAAAACTGGGCGGGCAATTGACAAAACTGGTTTGGCCGAATGAGCCATGACAGGCTTCCTGGACTGCGCCGGCAGAGCGGCAGCGGCGACGGCGCTTTCGCCGGGTGTGCGCCAATCGAATGATTTGAGCGCTCTCCCCAAAGCGGGGTCGCGCTGCGCTTGCCCCCGCAGTCCAAGACGGCTTCCTGCCAAGTCGCGCGGTTCACCACAGCAACCTCACGCCAGTCGGTCCGCGCGGCTGCCAGTCGCTGCGTGAATTTCCCGCCGGACGCGTGAAAATTTCACGCATCAGATCGCCGCCGGGCGACCAAAGGCAAAAATGTCCGGGGTTTGATGCAGCTTTTCTAAAAAATCCGGGTGGCATTGCCGCTGCTAAGATTCCTTTCAGAAACATTTTGACAGCGCCGCAGAACTCCTTAGAGTTTGCGCACTGTTCACCGAAAACCAAAACAAAGAAAGTTAATATATGAAACGATTCACCAAAAAATCACGGGGTTTCACCCTGATCGAACTCCTCGTCGTCATCGCGATCATCGCGATTCTGGCCGCCATGCTCCTGCCTGCGCTGGCCAAAGCCAAAGCCCGCGCCCAGCGCATTTCCTGCGTCAACGACCTCAAGCAAGTCGGTCTCGCCTTCCGCATCTGGCAGGGTGACAACAACGACCGCTATCCCATGCAGGTGGCTGCCAGTCAAGGCGGTGCTTTATCTGCGATCGGCGTTGCCGCCGCCGGAACAACTTTTCTCGCCAACTACCCGGCCGCTGGTCCGCTGGGTGTGTTCGGCATGTTTGTAGTGATGTCCAACGAACTCAACACGCCCAAGATTCTGTACTGCCCTTCCGAGTATCAGAGCACGCGTTTACAGGCTTCGGTTTTTGGCGGTAGCGCTGCCATCACCTCCCCCCAAGGATTTTATAGCGATCTTCAATCCAGCTATTTCGTGGGCATTGATGCGACCGACACCTACCCGCAGATGTTTCTGGCGGGCGACCATAACATGGGAACTTTGGCTGGCGGAGTGCCAGTTTCAAGCACCTCAATTTGGGGCGATGGGGCGACCAAGTTTGCCACCGCCAGTCCGGCTCCCCCCGTTAACAATGGGCTGAACGTCGGCTGGGCGGACAACATGCACGCCAAGCAGGGCAACGTCCTCATGGCGGATGCCAGCGTGCAGCAGTTCTCCAAGAGCACCCTGCAAAGCGGCCTCGCCAATTCGGGCGACGTTTCCCACACCGCCGCCAATGGCTTCGTGACCGGCACCAACCGCCTGCAGTTCCCGTAATCGAAATTTAATTTTCGGCTAAACACCAGCGAGGCATCCGTCAGGATGCCTCGTTTTTTTTATGAAGTGACTTCCACGCGGGCCGAGCGGGCAACGATCGGACTCGGATCATTTTGGACTATGTGGGCGGCCGCCAACCTTCAGAGATAGCCTCAACCGACTTTAACCCGAACTCCGAAGTCGCGACGATCACTCCGGTGGGTAGCACAGGCCACTGGCCTGTGCCGAGCGGCGACCCGCCGCTCGGCACGGGGAAACCGTCCGCACTTTTTCGGGTGCCGGTTTCAGTGCCAACGTCCGCTCTCGTGCCGTCCGGCCAGTGGCCGCACGGCACAGGCGGGTCGCCTGTGCTACCCCTTCCCACTTCGGAATTCGGGTTTAAGTCGGGTGAGGCTGTGCTTGAAGGAATGCTCGTTCTCGTCCGCGACTTGGGCTGGAGCTGGTGCTGGAGAAATTGTTGCGGCGGCAGCGGAAGTTGATGGTTAAAAAGTTGATGGCTGATTGCTGAAGAAGACCGGGAAGCACCTCCCCCCAGCGCGGAGAGGGAGTGCGCCGGCGGAACCATCAACTCGCATCTATCAACTCGCCGTGCGCCCGGACTTTGTCTTCCTCAAACAACGCCCGGCGGTCTTCGTGGACGGCTGTTTCTGGCACGGCTGCCGGAAGCACGGGACGCAGCCCAAGAACCACCGCACATTCTGGCGGAAGAAGTTTTCAGGAAATAAAAAACGCGACGCGCTGGTGACATGGACGTTGCGGCGCACGGGCTGGCGTGTGTTGCGGATTTGGGAGTGCGATCTGGCGAAGCGCCCGGAGGTTTGCGGGTGCCGGATTCAGCGGGCATTGAACCGCTAATCTGCGCTCATCTGCGCTGATGAATCCGAATTAGCGCGAATGAGCGAAGATGAGCGGTCAAGGTTTCGACGCCTCACCCTCAATCCCCGTTCGAGGCGGAGAGGGAGGAATTCTATTGCGCAAAGAATTTCTGAATCTCCTTCACCACTTCCACGAACCGGTCCACTTCCGCCTTGGTGTTGTAGAAATAAAAACTGGCGCGGGCGGTGGATTCCACACCGAGCTTGTGCATGAGCGGTTGCGTGCAGTGATGGCCGCCGCGCAATGCCACGCCGCCCTGATCCGCCAGCGTCACCACGTCGTGCGCGTGAACATCTTTGAGCAGGAAGCTCACGAGGCCGGCGCGGTTTGATAGTGGCCCGAAGAGGCGGATGTCTTTGAGTGACGCGAGTTTTTCGTAGGCGTAGTTGGCGAGTTCCTGGTCGTGCTTCCAGATGTTCTCGCGGCCGATGGCGTCGAGGTAATCCATCGCGGCGTGAAGGCCGATCGGCCCGGAGATGTCCGGCGTGCCGGCCTCGAAACGGTGCGGCGCTTTCTTGAACTCGGTCTTGTGGTAGCCGACGGATAAAATCATTTCGCCGCCGCCCTGGTACGGCGGCATGGCGTCGAGCAATTCCGGCCGCCCCCACAGGACGCCGATGCCGGTTGGCCCGCAGATTTTGTGGCCGGAGAACGCGAAAAAATCACAGCCGAGAGCCTGCACGTCCACGGGCAGATGGCCGGCGCTTTGCGCGCCGTCCACGAGCGTGGTGATGCCGAGCTTGCGGGCGCGGGCGCACAGTTCGGCGACGGGATTGACCGTGCCCATGGCGTTCGAGATGTGAACCATCGCGAACATTTTCACCTGCCTGGTGAGCAGCGAATCGAGCTGGCTGAGGTCGAGCGCGCCGTCGTCGCCGGTGACGGGCACGTAGGCGAGTTTGGCGCCGGTGCGTTGCGCGATCAACTGCCACGGGACGATGTTGCTGTGGTGCTCGACTTCGGTGAGCAGGATGACGTCGCCGGGTTTTAGATTTGCCGCGCCCCAAGTGGCGGCGACGAGGTTGATGCCCTCGGTGGTGCCGCGCGTGAAGATGATTTCGTCGGAGCTTTTCGCGTTGATGAATTTCGCGGCGCGGGTGCGGGCGGCTTCAAAGGCGTTGGTGGAGCGGTTACTCAACTCGTGGATGCCGCGATGGACGTTGGCGTTGTCGCGTTCGTAGTAGTGGACGAGGGCGTCAATCACCGCGCGCGGCTTCTGCGAGGTGGCGGCGTTGTCAAAATAGATGAGCGGCTTGCCGTGAACCTGCTGATCCAGGATCGGAAAGTCCGCGCGAAGTTTTGCCCAATCAATGCCGTTGTTCATCAAAATTATTTAACCGCAGAGAGCGCAGAGAACACAAAGAAATTTCATCTTTGCGTTCTTTGTGTTCTTTGCGGTTATTTGTTTTGTTTGCTACATCAGCCCCAGTTGCAGTTTGGCCGCCTCGGTCAACATGCTCTGGTTCCACGGCGGATCCCAGACCAGTTCCACCGCCACGTCGTCCACGGCTTCGATGCAGAGCAGCTTGTTCTGCACGTCCTGCTGGAGCACCGGCCCCATGCCGCAGCCGGGCGCGGTCAACGTCATCTTTATCGAGGCGTGGAAGCTGTTCGCGGCGATCGGCTCGACGTGGCAGTCGTAGATCAAACCGAGGTCCACGATGTTCACGGGGATTTCGGGATCGAAACAGGTTTTCAACTGGGTCCAGATTTCCTTTTCCACCTGTTCCTGCGTGGCCAGGCCGGAGGTGCCGCTGGAGGTTTTGGTCGCGACTTCCAAACCGAGCGCGTCGGCGTCCTTGCCTTCGATGCGGAACATGTTGCCGTTGACGATGACGGTGTAGCTGCCGCCGAGCGACTGCGTGATGTGCGCGGCCTCGCCTTTTTGCAGCGTGACTTTGGTGCCGATGGGAACCACGGACGCTTCGACGTCGCGGATCAGACTGACGGGTTCGTTGCTTTGCATATTTTTGATTCGGTTAAATTTTCTCAGGCTCGATAAACGTCTTTGCGATGTCGCACGCGCTGGATTTCCACCAGCTTCGAAGCGCCGACCACTTCATACACCACCCGATAATCGCCGAGCCGGTGCGGTAGGCGTATTCGGAGCCGGCCAACTTTTCCACGCCTTGCGGAAAGGGATTTTCTGCCAGAGCCTCAACCGCCTTGAGGATCCGATCCACCGCGCCGGCCGGCCGGCGGCGCAAATCCTTCTTGGTGGATTATTCCACTCAATGTGAAAGGCCATTGCGCTTCAGGCTTCGCTTGAGTTCTTCGTGCGAAACGGTTTCCTCATCGCGACGTTCGGCAATGACCGCCAGATCATCCATATCCTCCCGGAGTTTTTCGTAGTCTTCAATCGGCATGACCACGGCAGTCTTCTTGCCTTTTTCGTTGGTCAGGTATTGGACGGTCGCACTCATGCTCTCAAATTAGCGTTTAACCCAGCCTTGTCGAGCGGGACTTGGCTTCAATTTTTTTCAGACTCGGTCGTCACCGGCTGATCGTCGCCTTTGAGTGCGGCGATGAGCGCGTGCCACGCTAGAATCGCACATTTCACCCGCGCCGGATACCGGTAAACGCCCGCGAACACGGCGAGCTTGCCGACATCCCCGACGATCTTGCCGGTCATGATCATCTCGTGAACCTGGTCGAAGGTCGCCTGGACTTCTGCCTTGGTTTTGCCTTTGACCGCGTCGGTCAGCAGCGACGCCGACGCCTTGGAAATGCAGCAGCCGGAGCCGACGAAACTGGCGTCCTTGATCACATCGCCATCGAGCGCGAGAAACAATTTCAGGTTGTCGCCGCACAGCGGGTTGTGACCCTGGGCCGTGCGGTTGGCCTGCGGCAGCTCGTGGAAGTTGCGCGGCTTTTTGCAGTGGTCCAAGATGACCTGCTGATAAAGGTCGTTCAGGTCTTCAAACATATTTATTTCACCGCAGAGAACTCAAAGATTCAAAATCGAAAATTCTTTACGTTCTCTGCGTTCTTTGCGGTTAAGTCTTCGGTCACTTCCCGAGCAAATGCGGATTCGCTTCGAGCCGATCCCACACCAGCTTGTCCAATCCCTCGCGGGCCGGTGCGCACTTGATGCGCTCGATGATTTCCCCGGCGAAGGCGTGAATCAACATCTGCCGAGCACTGTCCTTGCCGATGCCGCGGGTGCGCAGATAAAAAATGGACTCGTCGTTCAACTGGCCGATGGTCGCGCCGTGCGTGCATTTCACGTCGTCGGCGTAAATCTCCAACTGTGGCTTCGTGTCGGCGGTGGCGTCGTCGGACAACAAAAGATTTTTGTTCGTCTGCTTCGCGTCGGTCTTCTGCGCGATGGGATGCACGTAAATGCGTCCGTGAAAGACGCCCTTCGATTTGTCGTCGAGGATGCCGTTGAAATACTCGTGGCTGGCGCAGTGCGGCTGCGCGTGCTCGACGATCATGTGATGGTCGGCGAGCTGTTCGTCCTTGGTGATGTAAAGACCGTTCAGCACGCATTCCAAACCTTCGCCCGCAAGTTTGGTGCGGATGTTGGTGCGGGACAATTTCGCGCCGAGCGCGAACGAATGGACGTTCACGTTGCTGGCGCGGCCGAACTCGCCCTGGATCGTCGCGATGTGAAACGCGGTGGCGGCTTCGTCCTGCAACTTGACGTGTTCGACGTAGGCATGGTCGCCCGCGACGAGTTCCGTGACGGCGTTGGTGAGGTACGCCGCGCTGCCCGTGCTGAGATAGCTTTCGATCACCGTGACGCGGCTGTTCGCCTCGGCGATGATGAGGTTGCGCGGATGGATCGCATCGCCGGATTGCTGGGCGGACGACAGATAAATCAATTGCACCGGTTCCTCGACCGCGACGCCGACGGGGACGAAGATGAACGCACCGTCCGCGAAAAATGCCTGGTTCAGCGCGGCGAAGGCGTTGTCCTTGGTCACGGCGTATTGGCCGAGATGCTTTTCAATCAGCGCGGAATCCTCGGTGAGCGCGGCGGCGAGGTTTTTTATTTTAACGCCACCGGCCGCAGGCTTGATGGCAGAAAGTTTGGCCGAGAAAAACCCGTCCACGAAAACCAGCCGGCTGCCGGACATGCCGGCGAACACGGCGGCACCCAGCGCCTGGGTTTCCGCGCCATTCGCAACGGCGGCCTGCGCGGGCTGGAATGGCATCTTCGCGATGGGCGCGATGTTGGTAAAGCGCCAGTCCTCGTGTTGCAGCGTGGGAAAACCCTGCGCGGTAAAACTGGCCAGGCCGGCCGAGCGCAGCGGCGCGAGCCAGGCCGGCTGCCCGGAGCGATTGGCCAACTGCTCAAATTTGGTTTGAAATGAATCGGTATTGTTCATGAAAAATGTCGCGAGACTAGCCCGCCAATGAACCGGCATTGTCCCACGCGCGGCCCTTTGGCGCAAGTCCGCCGTGCGCCCGGTTCGGAGGGCTTTCATTTGCACCGGCGGATGTGTATCCTGTCGCATCGTGATGAGGAATTTCTTGCGCCATCCTTTCTCGGGTTTGCGCCTGCGCCTGCTCCTGCTGGTGCTGGTGGCCGCCGCGCCGGCGGTGGCGCTGGCGCTGTACACCGGCTGGGAAGCCCGGCAACGGCAGGCGGCCAACTGGCGGCAGGAAGCCCTGCGGATTGTCCAGCTCACCACGCGGGAGGAGGACGAATTGATCGGCGGCACCCGGCAACTGCTGCGCTCCCTGGCGGAGGCGGCCGATTTGTCCTCGCGGCAATGGCGGAGCAACAGCCGGAAATTTCTCGGCCGCCTGTTGCAGGACGACGCGCGCTTCGCCAACCTCGGCGTGATCAAAACCAATGGCGACTTGCTGGTCAGCGCGCTGCCGTTCACGGAGCCGCTCAACCTGGCCGACCGTCCCTATTTTCAGCGCGCCCTGTACACCCACACCTTGTCCATCGGCGATTACCAGGTCGGACGCATCAGCGGCAAACCCACCATCAATTTTGGCTACCCGGTCTTGGACAGTTCCGATCAGGTGCAGGCGGTGGTCTTTGCCGCGCTGGATCTGGACTGGCTGAACCGCTCCCAGTTCGCGCTCAAGCTGCATCTGCCCGAGGGCACGACCTGGACCAAGATTGATCTCAACGGCACCATCCTCGTCCGCCAGCCGGCCCCGGAACATTGGATCGGCCAGCCGCTGCCGGAGCCGGCGCTGGTGAAAACGTTTCTGGAAAATAAGAACGGCGAAATGGAAGCCCTGAATGCGCAGGGCGTCGCCAGCATTTATGTGTTCGCCTCCACCCGCAGCCCGCTGGTGGCCGGCGACCTGATCACGATCCTGAGCATTCCGAAAAAACTTTTGTACGCCGACGCGGACCGGATGGCCGCGCGCAGCCTGGCGCTGGTCGGGCTGGTGGCCGGACTGACGCTGGTGCTCGGCTGGATCGGCAGCGACCTCCTGATTTTGCGGCAGGTCCGGGCGCTGGTGCGCTCCACGGCGCGGCTGGCCGAGGGTGATTTCAGCGCCCGCACGGGACTGGTGCCCGACGGGAATGAACTGGGGCAGCTCACGCGAACGTTTGATCAAATGGCCCAGGCGCTGCAACGACGGGAGACCGCACACAACGCGGCGGAGGAAAAACTCCAGCATTACAGCCACCGCCTGCAACAACTTTCCCACGGCCTGGTGGAGGCGCAGGAAACGGAGCGCCGCCGGATCGCCCGCGAATTGCACGATGAGATCGGCCAGGCCCTGACCGTCGCGCAGATCCACCTGCAAACGCTGCTGCATGAACCCGGACTGGCCGCCCAGACGTCGCGTTTGACGGAAAGCCTCCAGGTGGTGGAGCGGACGCTGGAACAGGTGAAGGATATTTCCCTCAACCTCCGGCCGTCCATGCTGGATGATCTGGGTTTGGAATCCACCTTGCGCTGGTACACCCACCGGCACACGGCCCTGACGGGCGTCAAGTGCCAGCTCCGGATTGAGACGTTGGAACATCGGCTGGCACCGGTGGTGGAAACCGGCTGTTTCCGCGTGGCGCAGGAGGCGTTGACGAACATCGCGCGACATGCGCACGCGCACACCGTGGGCGTAGATCTGCGCGCGGAGGACGGGCGGCTGCACCTGCGCGTGCGCGACGACGGGGTGGGCTTTGCGGCGGGTGCTTTGCGTGAACGAGCGGTGCAAGGGGAAAGTCTCGGGCTGTTGAGCATGGAAGAGCGCGCCGCGCTGGCCGGCGGCGGCATCGAAATCAATTCGACCCCCGGTCAGGGCACGGAAATCCACGCGTGGTTCCCATTGACATCGCCGGCCGCGCCGGTGATGACTGACGCATGAATCCTTTGACGCAACCCATCCGCCTTCTCCGGCTGGTGCTGGCGGACGATCATCCCCTGGTCCGCGCAGGCATTCGCGCCGAACTGGAAAAACTTCCCGGCGTGCAGGTGGTCGGCGAGGCGGGCAACGGCCGCGAAGCCCTGGAACTGGTGAAGGTTCATCGCCCCGACGCGGTGTTCATTGACATCTCCATGCCCGGCCTCAATGGCCTTGAAGCGGTGGCGCGCATCACCCAGGAATTTCCCAACGTGCGGGTCGTCATCCTTTCCATGCATGAGAACGAGGAGTATGTCTGGCGGGCGCTGAAGGCGGGCGCGGTCGGCTACCTGCTCAAAAAAGCGGCGACCACCGAACTGGCCACGGCCCTGCAACGGGTCGGGCAGGGGGAAATTTATCTCAGCCATGACATTGCCAGCCGGCTGAAGAAAAAACCGCTCGTGCCCGGACTGACCAACGGCAAAACTCCGCTGGACACGTTAACCGGCCGGCAACGGGAGATCTTGCAACTAATCGCCGAGGGCCAGAACACCAAGGAGATTGCCGAGCTGCTCCAACTGAGTCCCAAAACCGTGGAGTATCACCGGCTGAAATTGATGGAGACGGTGAACATTCACGACGTGCCCGGCCTGGTGCGTTTCGCCCTGCGTTCCGGGGTCATTCCCCTTGATGGCTGACCGGTCGCGCGCAGTCAGTTTTGCCGCGTCCGATAAAAGCGTGCTGGATAATTTGGCGCATTCACGTCCACAAAATCCGCCCCGCCGCTTGCCGTCAATGTCACCGCGCCGATCTTGGTCCACTGGGCGAGGTCGGACGACGCCTGCACGTCATACGTGACGCCGTTCTGGCCGCTCACGGACACAACCATCTGGCGGGCGGGCGCGAGTCGCAACTGCACCGACGGCTGGGTTTCCCGGGCCCGATAAAACCGCGCGGGATAATTCGCCG
>JAYWBR010000325.1:0-12189 GCA_043781315.1 Verrucomicrobiota bacterium
AAACCAACCTCTATGGCCAGCATCAGCAGCTCGACCGAATCCAGATCCGCTTCCACCGAACCCACGAACGGCCAGAACTATCGCGGCCCGTTCGCGATCATGACCTCGCTATTTTTCCTGTGGGGCTTTATGACAGTGTTCAACGACATCCTCATCCCGCGTTTCAAGGAGGCCTTCACGTTGAATTATTTCCAGGCGATGCTGGTGCAGTTCGCGTTCTTCGGCGCGTACTTCGTCGGCTCGCTGGTTTATTTCATCATCTCCGCAACCAAGGGTGATCCCATCGCCAAGATCGGCTACAAGAATGGCGTCGTCATTGGCTTGTTGATTTCTGCATTGGGCAGCGCGTTGTTCTGGCCGGCGGCAACCGCAAACTCCTACCCGATGTTTCTCGGTGCGTTGTTCATCGTGGGCCTGGGTTTTGCGATGCTGCAAATCGCGGCGAATCCCTACGTCACCATTCTCGGCCCGGAGCGCACGGCTTCGTCGCGCTTGAATCTCGCGCAGGGTTTCAACTCCATTGGCACCACGCTCGGGCCATTGATCGGCGGCTATTTGATTTTTCAATACTTCGCCAAGACGGGCGCGCACGGTGCGGACTCGGTGAAGGTTCCCTACATGATGTTCTGTGCCGTCTTTGTTTTGCTCGCGGTGGTTTTTTATTTCATCCACCTGCCGCACATCGGGGAAGGCAAGATTGAAGCCGGCGCGGGCGCGTTAAAGTATCCGCACGTCGTGCTCGGGATCATTGCCATCTTTATGTATGTCGGCGGCGAAGTTTCCGTCGGGAGCGCGATCATTAACTTTCTCAGCCAGCCGACCGTCGCCGGGCTGACGGCGGTGGAGGCGAGCAAATATGTTTCGCTCTACTGGGGCGGCCTGCTGATCGGCCGTTTCATGGGCGCGGTGGAATTGAGCGAAATGAAGGCGGCCAACAAGCGGATGATGATGGTGGTAATTCCGCTGTTCGCCTATTTCCTGTTGTGGCTGGCGCAAAGCGCGCCGCTGGACGCGATCCACGGCGGGGATACATCACAGATCTTCTCGCTGTGGCAGGATCGGTTTGTCCAGAACTGGCAGGTCTTCAAAAACTATCTGCCGTTTGTGGCGCTGTGCTGGGTGCTGTTCCAGTTCGGCAAATCGCTGGCGGACCGCACACTGATGATTTTTTCGGGAACGGTCGTCGTGCTGCTGCTCACGGCAATTTTCGTGGGCGGCAAGACCGCCATGTGGTGTGTCGTGGCTGTCGGCTTGTTCACCTCCATCGGCTGGTCGAACACGTTCTCGCTGGCGATTGAAGGCACGGGCATTCACAAGAGCCAGGCGTCGTCGCTGCTGGTGATGGCGATTCTCGGCGGGGCGCTGCTGCCGCCGCTGCAGGGGTTTGTCGCGGACGCCACGAAGAATCTGCAACTCTCCTTCGTCGTGCCGTTGATTGCCTACGCCTACGTGGCGTTCTATGGCTGGAAAGGCCACAAGGTTGGACGCAAAGATTTGGCTGCCTAAATTCCACTCGAACTAGAAATCAAAGATGGCGCACACTTGATTGTGTGCGCCCTTAATTGTTTCAATTAAACCCGAACTCCGAATCTCGGCGGTTGTCAGAACCGGAAGTTCAGCGAGAGCCCGCCGCCGGCGTCGAGCTTGTGGTAGTTCAAACTCAGGGAATAGTCCGCCGCCTTCATTTCATAGCTGACGAACAAACGCGCGCCGAGGTTTTTGGTGAAGTAGTAGATCAGCGACGCGCCGAAGGTGTTGATCGTGTCGTTGCGGGGCAGGGCGGTCGGAGTGGTCACCCCGTCCGAGTAACCCGGATACCAGGTGTATTGAAAGCGGTAGTAGGGCTGGAAGAAAAGCTGGCGGGCGATCTCATAATTGCAGGAAAGGTTCAGCGCGCCATCAAAGCGGTCGTTCACACCCTGGCTCGGCAAGGTTTGACCCAGCACGATGGGCACTTCGGAGAGGTGCGCGCTGAACTGTGCCCCGACGACGAACACCAGGCTGTCATTGATTTGAAAAAATCTCTGGAGGCCCAGGGTTGGTGAATATTCGCGGTACGCCTCAGTGTAGCTGCCTTGATTGACCAACCGGGTGAACTCAAATCCGCCGTAAAGCTGCCACGGACCGCGTTGATAGCGGCCGTTGAGGAAGACGGTCTGCGCATTGAAGTCCAGGTAGTTCAGGCCGTGACCATTCCCATCGAGGTCGTAATTGAACCACTGGCTGCGGAACCCGAGGGCGGGGGCGAACTGGGCGTGCTCCAGCCAGATCGGCTCGGGGGCGAACACCGCCTGCACGGTGTTTACGAAGAGTGACGTGCGTCGTTTCGTGGCGTCGGACAGCAGGGCGTTGTCGGTGTAGAGGTATTGACTGTCGGCGACGATTTCAAAATAAGTTTTACGCCGCAGCAACCGCAGGATGCGCTGCGGGCCGACGTCGGTATTTTCGCCCGGATAAAGTTCCGGCGCCTCGGCGTTGGTGCTGAGATTCAACCGTTGCGGCTTGGCCAGCGGCAGCGCGCTCTGGGTGCGTTCAAACTGTTGGACGGTGGTGGCGGGTTGAGCCAGCAGGCCGACCGGGAGCAAGGTGCAAAGAACGACGGCAACCACCGGGAGATTTCGCAATTTCATGTTCAATGTGTGAGGGGGGAAACGAGCGGGGAAATATGAATGCCGGAGCCGGTGGACGGGTTGATGTAGGTGGCTTGATTGGCGCTGGTGATCAGCGTGCCCTGGTAGGTCACGCCGGCAATGAAGTTCACGTAGCCGCGTTGCACGACTTGATGGGTGTTGGGATTGGCGGCCAACTGGCCGGTGGGAACGTGCAGGTGCGGATCGCCGGCAAAGGGGGTGTTTTCAAACGCCAACGTGTTGCCGCTGATGTTCAGATCTGCGAAGCCGGAAAGATCCACGGTGTGCGCGGCGCTGCCGATGCGGACATCTTTCAACGCCGTCGCATGGAGGCGGTCGCCCGTCATGGTCACGTTATCGAGCAGGATGCTGTCACCGGCGGTGAGCGTGATGTTGGGCGCGGCGATGGTGGCACCGCCGTTCAGATTGATCGAACGGCCGGCTTGCGCATTGAACGTAATCGCTTTGATGCGCGTGCCCGCCAGCGTCACATCGGTGCCGGCAATCAGGTCAATGGAGCGCAGGATGGCCGCCGCACGCACGGGTGCCCCACCCGCGTCCGCCGTAATGGCACCCTGGTTCAGCGTCACATCCGCCAGGCTCTTGAGGGCAATGCTGCCAAACGTGTTGACGAGGTTGACGCCGGTGAAGCGCATCGCGCCGCAGGAGGCCAGGCGCAGATTAAAAGTGCCGGCGGTGATGGTGGATCCGGGCGCGATCAAAATCCGGCCGCCGGCGATCAGGCCGATGGTGTTGGCAAATCCGTCGAACGTCAGTGGGCCGGCGATGTTGATGTTTTGCGTGGCCAGGAAGTCAAACTTTGCCGGCAGGTTATAGGGCGTCAGGTCAATGTTCGGCGTGGTGATGTTGAGATTGCGCCCGAAAAATCCCGTGACCGGATTTTCCAGCAGCGCGCTGCAGCCGGGATCGCCGGGGATGGTGACATCGAAGGGGCCGGTGCTGACAAAAGTGTGGCCTGGCTTGAGGGCGGAGGAATCAATCTTAACATCGGTCGAAAGCGCGCGCGCCGCGGCCAGGGCGTCGGTCAGCGGCGTCATTTCCAGATTGTGGGGCGCGACCAACCAGCCGTCCAGGGTCCGGTAGGCACCGCCCGAGAGCACGGGTTGGTAATCCGTCGAGCGGTTCAAAACGTCTTGTGCCGCGTTCGGATCCACGGCTTCCACTTGCGTGGTGGTGGCGCTATCGCCCACCAACAGGCCGGTGTCCTGCGCTTTGCCGGAATTGATCAACTTGGTCTGGCGCATGATTGCGTCGTTGAGTTTGCCGGAGGAGGGCAGGGCGCGTTCAAAGCCATGAATCAACTGGTTGCCCTTGTTGTTGGCGTCCAGCCGGAAAACAATGATCGGGGACAGGCCGCCGCCCGGCAGCACGAAGGTCATTTGTCCGGCGCTCAAATGCTGCTTCAAGCCGTCGAGAAATTTCACCTCCGCCTCGCCTTCCAGCACCAGCAGCTTGAAACCGCCGTTGGCCGTGGTGGTCACGACGATGGTGGTGCCCAGCACGGAGGCGGTTGCCGAACCGGTTTGGATCGTCCCGCCGCCTTTGCCCTTGGGGGAATGAAACAGCAGGCTGCCCTTTTGCAGATCAATCGTGCGGTTGGCCGGGTCGAAGGAAAAAACTGTGTTGGCGCCCACGCGGGTGATGGTCTGGTCTTCCGCCACCAGTTCCGCGCGCGAGTTCGCGCCGGTGCGCAGGACATCGGGCACTTTGAAGAGCGCGTTCAACGCCGCCGCCTTGGTGGTCTTGTCCGCGCCGGAGATGATCTGCACATCGTTGACGACCTGGGTGAACTTGGATTGTTTCAAGTCGAGGGCGTGACTGGCAAACGCAGGCAGGAAACATCCGGTGGAAAGCAACAGGCTGGCAAATTTCTTCATATACTGATTTGGTTCTCGTTGTTCACGAAGTACGGAAAATACCTTCAGATCCTATGTCAGGGTTGTTCCAATCGCAAAGGATAAATCGTCCGCTTTATTACGCAAATTGATACTGCGCGAACCCGAAATGCCCCGGCAAGCTGCGGCAAAAAATCATCACCACGCCTGATCCACCCTGGCGGATTGGTTCCGCTGGAGGCCAAGCCAGGGGCGCTTTTTCCAGAGTGCGCCGCCGTTCCTTGTGCTGGACACGGCAGGCACGAACGGTTTACTAAGAGCCTATGCCGCCCGGCCCGAATCAATCCCGTCCGCGCCCGCCCGCTCCCGGTCAGCGGGTGTTCGACCGTTTTATCCTCAAACGTGCGCTGGGTTCTGGCGGCACGGGGGTGGTGTGGCTCGCGCATGACCGCGTGCTGGAGCAGCCCGTGGCGCTCAAGTTTCTCGCCGACGAACTGCTGCATGACCGTCACGCCGTCGAACGGCTCAAACACGAAACCCGGCGCAATCTCAAACTGAGCCATCCCAACATTGTCCGGGTCCACGATTTTCTCCAGGACACCAGCGGCGCGGCCATCATGATGGAATATGTGGAGGGCTGGTCGTTGTGGACGTTGAAGGTGGACAAGCCCAACCAGATTTTCAGCCTCGCGGAAATCACCCCCTGGCTCCGCGAACTTTTCGACGCGCTCGAGTACGCGCATCATCAGGTGGGCATCGTCCATCGCGATTTGAATCCCGCCAACCTCATGCTCAATGCACGCGGGCAACTGAAGATCACCGACTTTGGATTGGCCCGGAATCTCAAGCGTTCGCCTGCCAAGGATTTTGTGGATCTGCGCGTGGTCGGCACCGACATCTACATGAGTCCGCAACAATGGAGCGGCAATGATCCCGAAGTCACTGACGATATTTATTCCATCGGCGCGACCCTTTACGAATTGTTGACGGGCAAGCCGCCGTTTTATCAGGGCAACATTTTCGACCAGGTTTATGATGCGGTGCCGCCAAGCATGAAAGACCGGCTGGCGGAGTTGGGCGTGAAGGACGTGGAAATTCCAGCTCCGTACGAAGAAGCCGTCGCCGCGTGTCTGGCCAAATTTCCCGCCGACCGGCCTGCCAGCATCAACGAGCTGGCGACGCGGCTGGGGCTGGTTAAAACCGGCGCTCCACCTCCGCCCGCCGTCATCGCGCCGGAACCGGAACCGGAACCGGTTGAGGAAGCCGTCCCGACATTTGTCACGGAGACAGTTGATGCACCGGCGGCGGCAGCCCCGGCACCAACCCTGGAACACACCAAAAAAGGAATCCTCCTGGGATTTACGGCCGCAGTCGCGGTCGGACTGATCGGCTGGCTTTTGATGGCCACATTTTCCAAAAAAGTTGCCGGCCCAGCCGCCGCCGGCAGTTGTCCCCAGCCGGGCAAGCCTTGGCAGAACAGTCTCGGGTTGAAGTTTGTTCCCGTGCCCGGCGTGGCCGGGCTGATGTGTGTCTGGGAAACACGCCTCCAGGATTTCACCGCGTATGTAAACGACGTTGGCCGCGCTCCCGGCGACAGCATGCTGTCAATGGACTTGACGAATGCCTGGCGGGAGACCGGCCACTCGTGGCGCAACCCGGAATTTCCGCAGAACAGCAACCACCCGGTGATCGGCATCAGTTGGCGCGAGGCCGTGAACTTTTGCGAATGGCTCACCATCCGCGAACGCGCCCTGGGCTGGATCACCACCAACCAAAGCTATCGCCTGCCGACCTCGGCGGAATGGCTCAAAGCCGCCGGCCCCGGCAAGTTTGTCTGGGGCGACACTTGGCCGCCGCCAAAAGGCGCGGGGAATTTTGCCGGCGAGGAAATCCGCCCGCGGCTTCCGCAGCACGCCTTCCTGGCCGGATACGACGATGGTTTTACCGGCACCGCACCGGTTGGCAGTTTTAGTCCGAACGCGCTTGGCATTTATGATCTGGCCGGCAATGCGACGGAGTTCTGCCTGGATCGTGATCCCAACGACCGCCAGCGCCGACGCTTTCTCGCCGGCGGTTCATGGGCGAATTCGACCGAGGCCGAACTCTCAGTACAACACCTCGGCCACATCCTGGAAGTGCGCCGGATAAGCGATTGCGGGTTCCGCTGCCTCCTGGTATTTCTGGCGCCGCCCAGCCCCAATTCATCCGCGCCTGCAACTCCCGATCCGGGTGAGTAATTCAGGGAGGTCAGATTATCCGAGAAGGTCTCGTCCACTTTGGACGAGCTTGCCAAAAACGACTTTTGCCGGATACTGCACCGCATGTGCTTGACGGAAATAAACCAGCGACTCAAAAACTTTCCCTCAGAGAAATCGGTGCCGGTGACGGAACCGCTCGTGGGACACGGACACTGACGGCTTCATTTGCTCCGGCGATTTTTCGTTTTCAACCTCCACCACGACCAACCAAACAGGGAATATAATCTTGGCCACTGAAACCCTTCATTTCGACAACGCCCGCTTCGCGCAGCAACTGTACAACCACGACCCGCGCAACCTGCAATCGCTCGAAACGCATCTCGGCGTCAAGGCCACTTCGCGCGAAGGCTGGATCAAACTCGACGGCGAAGCCGCCGCCATCGAGCGCGCCAAGCATCTGTTCCTGATGCTGGAAAATTCCGTCAAGGCCGGTGCGCCCGTCCGCAACCGCGACTTTTCCCACGCCCTCAACATCATCGAGCATGAAGGCGCGGCCACGCTCAAGGAAATCATGACCGACCGCGTCACGACCTCGGAAAAGAAATCCGGCGTCACCGCCAAGACCGTCGGCCAGAAAAAATATCTCGACGCCATCCGCACCCACGATGTCACCTTCGGCATCGGCCCGGCGGGCACGGGCAAGACGTATCTCGCCGTCGCCACCGCGCTCGCCGCGCTGCGTGAAGGCAAGGTTTCCCGGATCATCCTGACGCGTCCTGCTGTCGAGGCCGGCGAGGCGCTCGGCTTTCTGCCGGGCGATCTCTACGAAAAAATCCTCCCGTATCTCCGCCCGTTGCACGACGCCTTGCAGGACATGTTACCGGTGGACGAGGTGCAGAAACACACCGAACGCGGCGTCATCGAGATCGCGCCGCTGGCCTACATGCGCGGCCGCACGTTGAACAACGCCTTCATCATTCTCGACGAGGCGCAGAACGCCACCGCCGAGCAGATGTTCATGTTTCTCACGCGGCTGGGCATCAACTCCAAGGCCGTCATCACCGGCGACGAAACGCAGATTGACCTGCCGCCCTCCAAACGCTCCGGATTGCTCGAAGCCCATCACGCGCTGAAAAACATTGAAGGCATCGCCGTCATTGAATTTTCCAAGCGCGATGTCGTGCGCCATCCGCTCGTGCAACGCATCATCGCCGCGTACGAGGAACATCGCGGGCCGCAGAAACCAACCCACCCCGACGCGAAAGTTTGAGCGGCACTCTCGTCATCAAGCGCGCGCGTACCGTGCCGGTGGACACGCGGCACCTGCGGCAGATCGCCCGCCATCTGCTCGTCGAACTGCTGGCGCTGGAAAAATTTGAACTCGGCGTCCGCCTCGTCCGCGCGCCGGAGATGACCCGCATCAACGAAACCTTTTTGCAACACGAAGGTGCCACGGACGTGATCACGTTTGACTACGCTGATCACGCCGCACGCCGCACGCCGCACGCGCTTCACGGTGAACTTTTCATTTGCTACGATGTAGCCGTCTCCCAAGCCCGCGAGTTTCGCACGACCTGGCCCCGCGAAGTCGTCCGCTACCTCGTTCACGGCGTCCTGCATTTGCAGGGCTTTGATGATCATCGCCCCGCCGACCGGCGCAAAATGAAGCGGGAGGAAAACCGGCTGCTGCGCGAACTCACCCGTTGTTGCGCGATTTCCAAACTGGCGGTTCGTAGCGTCAGGCGTCCCGCCTGACGTAGAGGGCCGGCGTCCCGCCGCCCGGAAAAACGCCACGGCCTTACCAACGGAGTTGGAATTTTGGATGATGTCACAACTTGGGTGTAGCGTCCGCGCTGTGCGCCGATGTTGGCGAGCCACCGACTCGAGGCTACAAACAAGCCGATTTGCGCGGCCTTGCTCACGCGCACGTCTTTGCCGCCGGGCTGGAAGCCACGGCGCTCCGGCAGGCAGGATGCCTGCCGCCACATTCCAATTTCCAAACTGGCGTCCCGCCAACCGCCGACCTAAACTTGGCGCGTGAAAAAAAGTTTCTTCGCGCGCTGGCGCTCCAATTTTCTGACCGGCCTGGTCGTGCTGATGCCGGCGGTGATTTCCATCGCCGTCGTCGTCTGGTTGTTCGGCCACGTCGCCGACCTCACGGACAAGCTGCTGTTTTTTCTGCCCGCCCGGGTCACCCACCATGATCAAGGGGCCGGTCCGATGTATTGGTATTGGAGTCTGTTTGCGCTGGTGTTCGCAGTGTTGCTGATTGGCGGGGTCGGCCTGCTCGCCCGCCATTACATCGGCAAAAAAATCATCGAGTGGATGGATGCTGCGCTGCTGCAGGTGCCGTTCCTGAACAAGATTTACGGCGCGACCAAACAGGTCAACGAGGCGCTCACCTCGGGCGACAAGAACTCCTTCAAGACGGTCGTGATGATTGAGTTTCCGCATCCCGGCACCCGCGCCATCGGCTTCATCACGAGCGAGCAGCGCGCCGAGCCGCAGATCAAAGCTGGCCAGCCGCTGGTCTGCGTTTTCATTCCCACCACGCCGAATCCCACGTCCGGCTTTCTCGTGCTGGTGCCGGAAGAGAAAGTCACCCGGCTCGAAATGTCCGTGGCGGACGGCATTAAATACATCATCAGCCTGGGAGCCATCGCGCCGCCGTTCACGCCGGGCAACTTGAAGAACTAGAGTTGGCGACAGTCATGCACGAGCGATCTCCAAAGAAACATCGAACATCGAACATCAAACGCCGAACGTCGAAGGCACTTTGGATTGCCCCTGATTCAATGTTCGATGTTCGATGTTCGATGTTCGATGTTTTCTTTCCATCCGCATGATCGAAAGCACCGCCGGCATCATCCTCCGCACCCGGCCGTTGACCGAGACGAGCCTGATCGTCAACTGGCTCACGCCCGATCTCGGCCGCCTCAGCACTGTGGCCAAGGGCGCGCGCCGCGCGAAGTCGCCGTTTCGTGGCAAGCTGGATTTGTTTTACGAGGGCGAGTTCAGCTTCCAACGCAGCCGCCGCTCGGAACTGCACGCGCTCCGCGAAGTCAGCCTCCGGGAAACCCACGCGCCGCTGCGGCAGGAAATGGGCTGGTTGCAACAGGCCTCGTATTGCGCCGCGCTCATCGAGCAGGCCACGGAACGGGAAACCCCTCTGCCAGTGATCCACGGCTTGATGCGTGCGCTGTTGACCGCTCTGCCGCAACATCCGCCGCGACCGCAAACCATTTTCAATTTCGAACTCAAGCTGCTGGACGAACTCGGACTCAAACCGGATCTCGCGGACACCAAGCTTACGCCCGGCACGCGGTTGCTCGCGGAAAAATTATCCGAGCTAGAGTGGTCCGCGTCGGCGCACCTGAAATTCAGCGCCGCCCAGAACCGCGAACTCCAGCAGTTTCTCCACGGCTTTATTATTTTTCATCAGGAAAAAATTCCGCGTGGCCGGGCCAGCGCGCTGGGAGTCGAGTGAGACGAGGCGCGTCCCTTTGAGCCGTAGCGTCAGGCGTCCCGCCTGACATAGAGGGCGCGCGTCCCGCCGCCCGGAAAAAAGCCACGGACTTTTCAACGGCTCTGGGATTTTTGGATGCCTGGCGATCTCGTGCGTTTTTTCCGCCGGGCTGGAAACCGCGGCTCTACGGCAGCCAGGAGGGCTGCCGCTACGTCAGATGCACCAAAACGAGGCTTTGCCGGGCGGCGCACCCTGAATAATATCACACGATGAATTTTCTCCGTGGCCCGAACCGCGCGCGACCGTTGATCGCCCGGCGCATCCGATTCGCTGTTGCATTGGTGTTCGCGGGTCTTGCCTTCACGGCTGCCGCCGCATCATTGGAAGACGGCTGGAACAATCCCCCGACCCAAGCGCGCCTGCGCGCCTACTGGTGGTGGCTCAATGGCAACGTCACTTCCAATGCCATCACGCGCGACCTCGAAGCGATGAAGGCCAAGGGGTTCGGCGGCGCGATCATTTGCGACGCCGATGGCGCAAGCCAGGACGGCAACGACAAAGTCCCGCATGGCCCGACATTTTTATCGCCTGAATGGCGGGCGCTGTTCAAGCACACGCTTCACGAAGCCGGCCGGCTCGGTTTGGAAATGAGCCTCAACATCCAGAGCGGCTGGAATCTCGGCGGCCCGATGGTCACTGCCGACGACGCTCCGAAAAAACTGGCGTGGACAGAACTTCGCGTGACCGGCGGAACCAATCTCGTTGTCCAGCTTGTGCAACCCGCAGCGCGCGACAATTTTTACCGCGATCTTTTCGTAGTGGCCTGTCGCGTCAAAACAAATCTGCCAGCCAATCGCAAGCCGATTCAAAATCTTCCGCAAAAAGCCCTGTTGCGTGCGCTTGAACCTTTCTCTGCGCCGGTTTCCACGCCGCTGTTCCAAGAATTTTCCGCCGCCCCCGGCGAGGAGGACGCGCTCACCACCGATGTGCTCGACCTGTCCGCCAACCTCGCCGCCGACGGCACGCTGCATTGGAAAGCCTCGCCGGGCGAGTGGCAGATTCTCCGCTTCGGCTGCACGCTCAACGACCATTGCCGAGTCTCCACTTGCAGTGAAGGCTGGAACGGCTACGCGCTTGATCCGTTCGACGCGAGCGCGTTCAAAAAATATTGGGACACCGTCGTCGAACCGCTTATTGCCGACGCCGGGCCGCACGCAGGCAAGGCTTTGAAGTATCTCACCACGGACAGTTGGGAGGTGGGAGTGGCAAACTGGACGCCGACCTTGCGCGAGGAATTTCAAAAACGGCGCGGCTACGATTTGTTGAACTGGCTGCCAGTCATTGCGGGGAAAATCATCAACAGCCGCGACGAGAGCGACCGTTTCTTGAACGACTTTCGGAAGACGATGGGCGACCTGGCGATTGACAATCATTACAAGCTGTTCAAGGACGGCGCGCACCAACACGGCCTGTTGATTCATCCCGAAAGCGGCGGGCCGCACGCCGTGCCGATTGACGCGCAGCGCTGCCTCGGCTGGGACGACGCGCCGATGAGCGAGTTCTGGGCATGGTCGTGGACGCATCGCATCGGCGACGAAAACCGTTTCTTCGTCAAGCAGCCCGCCAGCGCCGCGCACACGTACGGGCACAACCTCGTGCTGGCGGAAGGGTTCACCACCATCGGGCCGCACTGGCAGGAAACGTTGTGGGACAACTTGAAACCCGCGTTCGACAAGGCGTTGTGCGAAGGCTTGAACCTGCTCGTCTGGCACGCGTTCGTCTGCTCGCCGGCAGAGAGGGGCATTCCCGGGCAGCAGTATTTTGCGGGCACGCATCTCAACCCCAACGTGACGTGGTGGGAAAAATCGGCGCCGTTCTTCAGCTACCTCAACCGCTGCCAGTTCCTCTTACAACAAGGTTTGCCCGTCGCGGACGTGGCTTACTACTACGGCGATCACGTTCCGAATTTTGCGCAGTTGAAAAAATCCGATCCCGCAAAAATTCTGCCCGGCTACGACTACGACGTGATCACCGAGGAG
>JAYWBR010000326.1:0-4073 GCA_043781315.1 Verrucomicrobiota bacterium
GTCACGTTCTGCTGTAACGAGACGTAGCCGACTTCCGGCGTGGGCCAGGACATCTTCCAAAAGTAGCAGCAGGGAATCGTGGTCGTGGCCACGGGAAACCAGCTCGCCCCGCCGTTCGTGGTGCGCGCAATCCGGCCGTAGTAAATCGAACCGCAGTTGACCGTAAACGTGTTGGTGCTCATGCCGACGACAAAGCCGTTCGTCCTGTCCTTGAAATAAACATCCATCATTCCTCCCATCACGCCGGCGGTGGTGAGATTCAGGATCGTCCAGTTGGTGCCGCCATCCGTGCTCTTGATGAAATGGGCGTTTGGCCCGCGCACGCGTCCGGCCCCGTAAATCGTTTGTGCGTCGAAGATGTGCAGGGAACACAGCCCCAGCATCCCGACTTCAGCAAAGCCGGGATGATTCGTCCACGACTCGCCGCCATCGAACGTTTCGTACAACACGTTTGTATCCGTGACATTCATATCGTACGCGCCCACGCCGAGATTGCCGGCAAACCCGTGCAGGGCCGAGGCGAAGCCGATGCAGCGCAGATGTGTGACGGGCATGTTCGTCTTTTGCACCCAGGTGTTCCCGCCGTCCGTGGTTTTGAAAATGCCGCCGCGCCCCCGTGACGTCCAGCCGGTGGTTTCGTTGAGCATGTAGATGTCATCGTGCCGCGTCGTGCCGCTGGGGGAATTGGGAAGCTGCGACCAGACGGGTGTCTGGGCTGCGACCGGCCGGCTGTAAAAAACTGCGTGCGAAATTAGAACCAGGCCAGCGGAACGAAGCAATGGGATGGTTTTCATGGCCGAAATTGTGGCCAGCGTAGCCCAAGCCGCGAACTTCAACAACCTCTCTCAAACAAAATAGCCGGGCCGAAATCGGCCCGGCTGGAAACTGGTGTCCACGCGATTGAACGGCGGTTTATTTTTGCTTGTGGGCGCGATGTTTGCCCTTGGCCGACTTGTGCTTTTTTGAATGGGCGCGGTGCTTGGCTTTGCCTTTGACCGGCGTGTTGAGGGATGCTTTTTGATGGGGGGCGGTTTCCGCTTGCACTTGCAGGGCAGGGGAGCAGGCCAGAACGATCGCGGTGAGAATCAGCCAGAATTTTTTCATGATAATCATTTCAGGACAAACGCGGTTTGGTTTATTGCACAGCGTCAGTCACCAAGACTGAACTGGTTCCGGCGCGGTTACAACTTTTCCAGGGCGCGGCGGGCGGATTTTGTCCGGGGCGTTTTGAAACCGGCCGAAAATTAATTCCGCTTGACCGAAGTTGGACGATTCCACACTGTTCGCTGACAGCAAAACAGGACGCGAACTTTTAACTCATGAAACTTCCTATGAAACAAATCTGGATACTCTCCGCTTGTCTGGCGCTGGCTGGCTGCATGAGCGCGGCGAAACATTCCCAGCAACTGGGTTCGGCCCAGGATCGGGCGCTCACTTTGGGCGTGGTGCAAAAGCAGATCAAGGTCGGCATGGCGCAACCGGACGTGGCGGCGGCCTTGGGTTCGCCGAACATTGTCACCGGTGACGGCCAAAACCATGAGACCTGGATTTACGACAAGGTGGCGTCGGAGGCGTCGTTTTCCCAGGACTCGGGCTATGTTTCCGGCAACGCCTCGGGCAATGGAAATTTTTCTGGCTTTCCGGACAGTGGCGCGGTTTCCGGTAGCGTCGGTGGTTCTTATTCTCGTTCGGCCGGCGCGGCGAGCCTGACCCAGCGTACCCTGACGGTGGTGATCAAGTTTACCGCGACGAACACCGTGGAATCCGTCTCCTACAATTCGACGCGATTCTAAAGGCTGCCATGAGGATTCAACGAGGCTTGTTCCTGGGTTTGCTGGTTGCCCTGTGCGCCGTCCTGGCTGGCTGCGTGGGGGTGCCTACGGTGGAGACTTCGCAACTGAGTCCGTTGTCGGTTCGGGCGATTGAAACGCGGGGCTACGAAAACCCGGACGCCAAAGTCATGTTGAAAGTCGTGTTGAACGTGCTCCAAGACGAAGGCTTTCTGGTGGATTATGGAAACGCCGAACTTGGATTGCTCCATGCCAGCCGGACCATGAGTTCCGGGACAGCCAGTCAAACCTACACGCCGGCCATCGCGCGATTCGGGCTGAACGGCGAGGCCAATGTTTATTACGGGAGCTTGGTGACGATCGAAGCGACGGTCAACGTGAGTGGTTTTGAAAAGCAAACGAAGGTGCGCATCAACTTCCAGCGCCGATCCAATAATTTGTCCGGTGGTTTGGGCGGAGCTTCGATCACCTCCGTCCCCGTAACCGATCCCCGCATCTACCAGGAGTTTTTCGCCAAACTGGATCGCGGGCTGTTCATCCAGAAACAGGGATTGTGAGTCCGGCCGCCAACCGGCCCGGCCGACGGGGCGACTCGACCGCGTAAGAGATGTTCTGCTTCGCAACTGATTTCAATCCGCAAAAAACTTGTCCGTCCCCTTTGCCTGTGTGATTGTTCCGCCCATGATGCCAACCCGGCAAGGTTCGTTCCGCCTGTTTCGCCTGTTCGGAATCAACGTATTCCTGCACTGGTCCTGGTTCGTGATCGCGGTCATCCGTCTGCAATATCACGGCCTCGAATATGGTTCCTACGTCTGGTACGGCCTGGAATACGTGACGCTGTTTCTGATCGTGCTGCTGCACGAATTCGGGCACGCGCTCGCGTGCCGATCCGTCGGCGGACAAGCCAATCAAATTGTGCTCTGGCCATTGGGCGGCGTGGCTTATGTCGCGCCACCGCCCCGGCCCGGCGCGGTGTTGTGGAGCATTGTCGCGGGGCCGCTGGTGAACGTGGTGCTGTTTCCGCTCCTGACCGTGGCCTCGGTTTTGAGCCGTTCAGGTGGCTGGGCTGATTCTGTGCCCAACTTGCACGCCCTCATCCACGCGATCTGGCTCATGAATCTGGGCCTGCTGATCTTCAACCTCCTGCCGATTTACCCGCTCGACGGCGGAAAAATTTTGTGGGCGCTGCTGTGGTTTGCGTTCGGACGGGCGCGCGGTCTGATGATTGCCTCGGTGATCGGCGGCCTGGCCGTGCTGGCGCTGGTTCCCTTCGTCGTGGGGCAGGGCGATCCCTGGCTGTATGTGCTCGCGGGATTTATTTTGCTCAACTGCTGGAAGGGCTGGGTGGAGGCGCGCACGCTGGCCCGGTTTGACAAGCTGCCGCGCCGTGACGGTTTTGCGTGTCCGGTCTGCCAGAGCAAGCCGTTGCGCGGTGCGTTGTGGCGCTGCGGCCAGTGTGCGAAAGCATTCGACACATTTGAAACGAACGCGGTTTGCCCGCATTGCGGCGCCCGGTTCAGCACCACGGCCTGTTTCGATTGCGGGAACGCACGGCCATTGGGCGAGTGGCTGATCCCTGCGGTTGTTCCGCCCAAGATTTAATTTAAGACCATGCCATCACCTATGTTTCATCCCCGCGATCCGTTGCACGGCATCACGCTGGAAACCATCGTCACGGAACTGTCCGCGCGTCACGGCTGGAAGGAAATGGGCCGCCGCATTCCCATCCGATGCTTTCTGTTCAACCCGAGCGTGAAGTCGAGCCTGATTTTTTTGCGGAAGACGCCGTGGGCGCGGCGCAAGGTGGAAGACTGGTTTTTGCTCGAGCGCCCGGAACCGGAAGCCCCGCGTTGATGGGGCTTGCTCGAATACAGCGAGTTCATACTCTGCAATTGTAAATGACGCAAAAAACACCCAGCTTGATGCAAGACGCCCTCTTTTGCTTCTCTGAAGTATGAATTAAAAGAGTAACTGCCATGATTAAGCGAAGACAACTGCGATGCCTGATTTATTTATTCTGTGCGACTACCTCAACCGTTCCGGCTTCGCAATTATTTGTATCACCTAAGGGCGATGACTTAAACGACGGCAGGGCGGTTACGGCAGCGTTTGCGACCATTGGTCGAGCACGAAATGAAATGCGGCAAATGCGGTCCGGCGGCGGCTTGCCCGCCGGCGACATTATCGTGGAAATTCTCGGCGGCAAATACTGCCTGGAACAATCCCTGGAATTTTCCGCTGCCGATTCCGGCACTTTCAACTCGCCGGTGATTTATCGCGCCT
>JAYWBR010000327.1:0-4066 GCA_043781315.1 Verrucomicrobiota bacterium
GGTGGGAGGATCAATTCAATCTCTCGCTCGATCCAGTCACGGCCAGAGAATTCCATGATGAGACGTTGCCGCAAGAAGGCGCGAAGACGGCTCACTTCTGCTCCATGTGCGGCCCGCATTTTTGCTCGATGAAGATCACCGAAGACGTCCGCAAATACGCCGCCGAACAAGGCATCGCCGAAGAAGAGGCGCTGAAGAAGGGGATGGAAGAGAAATCCAAAGAGTTCGTGGAGAAGGGCAGCGAGCTTTACGCGAAGGTGTGAGTCTGATAAACCTCTGCCATGCCAATCAACGAGCCAACCGCCAATCTGCCGCTGGCCGACGTGTTGCGCGCGGCGAACGGATTGGTCGCCGCAAAATTGATTGAGGACTGGGCGCTCGGCGGCGCGTTGGCGGCGATTTACTACGTCGAGCCGTTCACCACCTACGATGCGGATATTTTTTTCATTCCGTCCGACAAGGGTTTGACCGCTGGCATCCCGGCCATCTACGCACACCTGCAAGTGCAAGGCTGGCTGGTCGAGCGCGAACATCTGCTGGTGGGCGGATTCCCCGTGCAGTTCCTCGCCGCCCACGGATTGACGGAGGAAGCCGTGCGCGAGGCCGAGCGTATTGAATACGAAGGCGTGCCGGCGAAAGTATTCCGCGCGGAACACATCGTGGCCATTGCTGCCAGCGTGGGACGGGCCAAGGACAAGGCGCGCATCGAACAAATGCTCCAGCAGGCCGATCTCGATAAAGCGCAGATGGAAAAAATCCTGCAACGGCATAAGCTAAAACTGCCAACATTATGAAACTGGAGATGCGGCAAAAACTCGCGCGCGAACCGTTTGCGGAAAAAATCCGGAAAGTCGGGCAGCTCATCCGGCTGGTGAAAACTTTTCCCCGCCGCACGGCCAAACCACAGCCCGCTGCCAAATGAAAACCTACATCCGCAAATACGCCGCCGGACAAGGCATCGCCGGGGAGGAGTCGCTGAAGCAGGTGATCGTCGTTACGGTCGCGTCTTCATCGGTCACAACGGTGCGGAGTCTTATTATGGCGCGAGAGGCTTTCGTGGCTGGCTCAGGGTCTAAGTTTCGCGGTTCATCGTCACCGCGATACGCGCAGGCCATCCGGGGTTAAAACAAAAATCCCGCGCAGCTTTCGCCTTGCGGGTTATTTTTGGTAGCGCCGCCGCCGGTCACAGACCGGACGCTACAGGTTTAGTTCTGCGGCGAGGATGCGCCGGGGTCAGGTCCAAGCCGCCAGAATCGCTTCCGCTTTCACGACTTGTTCGGCCGATCCGGTAAAGTTGAATATGAATTTTCCCGACCGGCGCGTGACCAGAATTTTGATGGTGTCCAGGCCGCTGGCGATCATCCGGCAGCGGAGTTGTTTGTTGATTTCCTTGAATCCGTGTTGTTGGAGGCTATTGCTCATGTTCCAGCTTCGGGGCGCGCCGTTCATATAGCAATGTTAAACGCAGTTTATTTGCCGGTAAGGGCGGGTCTGTTTTTGGCGAACCCGACGAAGCCAATGGATTTCACCACCAACCGGCCGCGATTGCTTCACCATTGCCAGGATCATGGTGCCCTGGATGCGCAAAGTCGCCCCGCCGGCCGCGTCACCGGCGGCCGCGCACTGAAAATTTTCAGGACATAACCCGGCTTATGAGTCATTGCGCAGGTTGCCTTAATTAACGGCGGTGAAATGTTCGCCAGAAAATCCATGAAACCCATTCAAGGTTACACGCTCATCACGCCGGGCGACCTGCATTGGCGGCCATCTATCCGACCGACCCGACGCAGTTGCCCAGGGAACTCGCCGACGTGGAATGGCCGCCGAAAACCTGACCCGTGCCAGCGGGCTTCGCGCCGCAGGCTTGCGGAAAGGCTCCCGATTCCGTTCAATTATCGCAACGCACCATATGAATTCAGTCTCACAAAATTTTCCGCACCACCTCGCCGAGCTGCGCACACGGATGCTGCATCCGACGGATTACGAGAAGGCGGTGCATTACTTTCTGGAGGAGTTCGCGGGCGACCATGCGTTCGTGAAGGCGTCGGAGGTGGACTCGCTGCCGCACCTCGTCGCGGTGTTGGGGCGCGTTGCCTCCAAGGCTATCGGGCGGCCGGTGGAACTGGAGGGCGCGCTGGTGTCGAATTTGCGCGCGCACAAATTTGTCCACGGCAATGCGCAGGTGGACGGACGCATCGTGCTGTTTTTTTATTTTCAGGAGGGCGACACGGGCATGATGATGTTGATTCCGGGCGTTCGCGGGGAAGGGGACGTCGCGCGGTTCCATCTGACGGGTGGGTTGACCGATCCGCAGAAAAATTAAACCCCCGCCGGATTTGCGCCCGGCGTGAACTGGGGAAATTCCAACGCAGCGAGGCTATTGAAACTGCGGGTGTTGCCGCAGCTTCTCCCACGATTCCGGCGTCAGCGGTGCGATGCGATAGACAGCCTCAGCCATCGGCTCGGCGCTGTGGGAACGGCGGGCGCGATCCAGCCATTTGTGATCGAGCGGTTCAGTGAGCAGTTCGCGCGTGTTGGCGGCGATGGTGGTTTCCTCTTTCTTGCCGGTGGCGTGACCGACGCCGACAAAAAATCCCGCCAGCAAAAGGGTCACGCGCATGATCGTGCTGCGCGAATACGTCGGCAGGGCACAGGGCCGCTGCGGGTCGAGGAGTTGAAACAACCGGGTGAACAACGGCAGCGTCCACATCGCGGGATTCTTGGCGGGCGAGAAGGCGTCGAAGAGAATCGCGTGCGGCTTCGGCCACGCTTCGGCAGTCAGCGGTGTCAGCAGCGCCGGGAAATCGCCGAGGTGCAATTCCCAATCCACGGTTTGCGGGCCGTCTTGGAATTTGACGCGCTGCGAGTCGAGGATTTTTTCAACGTGCTTTTCATAACCGCCAAAATAACCGAGCGCCTCGGCGTGTTGCCGGGCGAAGTCGAGCGGTTCCAACGTGCAGTCAAAACTCACGAGCCGGATTGCGCCGGGCAGGTCGCGGGTGGCGCGCAGGACGGTGAGGGCGTTGGCGGCGGCTCCCAGGCCGACATCCCAGATGACGAATTCGCCGGAATGATTTTTCAGCCGCTCGCGCAGTTGGAGTTGGTTGACGTAGAGCGCCTCGGCTTCGGCGACGGGGCCGATGACGGGGTGAAACGTCTCGCCGTGCGCAAACGAATGCAGACTGTGCGCGCCGCTGGTCAGGCGGACGAGTTTATAGCCAGCGGTCACTTCAATGTTACGGCGCGCCGGGATCAGGCGGCGGAGACTTTGTTGAAGTAGCTTTGAATGATCACCCCGCCGATGGCGGAAAGGAACCAACTCAACAGCAGTGCAGACACGGCGGACAATGCTCCCTGGGTGACCTTCTCCACACCTTGCGACCACCGCCAGAGCCAGTAGATGTTCGCAAAGAGGAGGCGTTTCGCGTTGGCGGCGGTTGATTCAGTGCTGAGTGAGTTGGTCATAGGTGGTTGCGGTTGGAGCGGCCAGTTTTTGGTTTGGTCGGTGACATTGCTTTTGGGTTTACGGCGCGCATTGAACAGGGAACCCGCCGTTTAAGAAAGTTTTTTTATTTCCCGCGCGCTATCGGGGTGCTTGAAGAAGCATGGGGCGCGAGGCTGATCTATTGACTTCTGGCATCCTTACGACTGGTTCGGTGGCCGGCCAATCTACTAATGTTCGCCTCGGAGAATCTAATTTTGTGCTTTAAGCCATTGTGTCATTTCGTCCATTGACGTGCTTTGTTTGGGTTTTGGGTTCACTGCGTTTGCAAAACGCAACTTGTTCAACGCCGTCTGCACCGGATCAATCGTGCCGTCGGGATGGCGCACGGTTGGGTCAACCTCATCTGGCTTAATGTGTGCCGACAAAAATTCTGAAACTTTTTTGTTGGTGTCCGGCATAAAGATTTGCGCGTAACACCAAACTGCGAAAGAAAGAGGGCGCGAACCTAAGGAAGCGCTGATTAAATCGGCATTCAGAAAATTCAACTCGGTTTTGACTGTCGAAATCACCTTCGATTGAAATCAAAATCGCTCCTGCGTCATCCCGGGTGACATCTGCATA
>JAYWBR010000328.1:0-4056 GCA_043781315.1 Verrucomicrobiota bacterium
ATCGCCGGCATCGTGGCGACCAACACGACCATCTCGCGCCCGCAGTCAAATGATCCCGCCGTGCAAAAGGTTTATGCCGAAGCCGGCGGCTTGAGCGGCAAACCGGTGCGCGCCCGCAGCACGGAAGTCGTCCGGCATCTTTATCGGCAGACCAAAGGCTCGGTGCCCATCATCGGTGTCGGCGGAATTTTCACGGCGGAAGATGCGTGGGAGAAAATCGCGGCGGGTGCGTCGCTGGTGCAGATTTACACTGGACTGATTTACGAAGGGCCGGGGATCACGCGGCGGATAGTTTCGGGATTGGCCAAGCGCCTGAAGCAAGCGGGAATGTCCGATCTTCGACAGGCCGTTGGCTCCGAGGCTGGATAAAAAATCCAGCCCGCGATCAACCATCTATCCCGCTTCCTTTCAAATTGCGTAGGAGACGAGGTAACGAGTCTCAAACTAAAAATAGTAAGACGCCTCATGTCGTCTCCTACGGTTTGAATTACGCTAGAAACCAAAACGGACAGCCCAAATTTTCGTCCTATTTTTTTTCTAGGTCAATCGAGGCGAACAATCCTTCCAGACTGTTGTTCAACGGTGCGTCCTTTTTCGGGGCCAAGACCTCGCGCATGTAGAAGATCGCCTCCGAAACATTGCGCACCGCCTTGGGCAGCGTCGCGCCGCTGGCGTTCGCATGGCCGCCGCCCTGGAATTTTTCCGCGACCTTCAACGCCTCGCCGTTGCGGCTGCGGAAGCTGGCGATGACGACGTTGTTGGGTTTCTTGAACAGCGTGACCAGCACGGGATAGGACGTGTTCTTCTGCTCCAGCAATTGATGGACGATGAGGTTGTTGTTGCCGATGACCGTCTCCACGCAGCCCACGGTCGGACTGAGTTCCGAGATGTTGGCCTTGCTCCACTCGTAGCCGAGCGGATTCTCGACGCGCCGTTTCACGGCCATGACTTCAAGCAGCGGATGATCCAGCAGCTTTTCAATCCGACCGTTCAACAGCGCATGAATATTCCAGAACTGGTACGTCTTCACCAGGTTCGCGTAATCGGCGGCGATTTCAAAATCGGGATCATCCTCCAGAAATAAATCGGCCACATTGTTCAAATGCACCAGCCGGTCGAGCGCGGGCGAACCCAGCCCCTGCTGCTGGCAAAGCTCGTAGCACAGCAGCCCGGCGGACTTGGTCACGTCATGCACCAGCCGCGCGTGTTGCGGCACCACGTCGGTGGCGTGATGATCCACGACCAGCCAGTTCGGCTTGTCCAGCCGCGCCTCGAACGCCAGATCCGTGACCCACGCGGACTTCTCACGCAGCTCGCGCACCTTCCAGTAGTTGTAATGACAGGCCTCAAGCCGGACGTCGGTGTCGAAAAGTTTGCGGGCCAGCCGTTGCAACAGCACGCCGGCCAGCAAGCCATCGAGATCGCTCTCGTGCGTGAGAATTACATCGGGCTTGGGCAGCGAATTTGTCATCGGAAAAAATTTAGCCGAGCCGCCGCACGCTGGCGAGCGCTGACTTGCGTTGTGAAGGAGCGCGGCTGTGTCGGAGATCAGCCGCAGCACGTCCGAATGTCGAGTGATGTTGAATATCTCAAACACGCCAGTTGAGAATGAAGCTGCTGCGGCTGGTCGCTGCGACACAGCCGCGCCCCAACCGATTGATTCAAAAAACTTCGCCAGGATGTGCCGCCAGCCATTCGGTCAGGCCGGGCAGCGGCAACGAGAGCAGCTTTTGAATCTTCGCACAGTTCAAGGTGGTGTCCGGCGAACGCGGCGCGCCGTGATAATCCTTCAACGACCCCGCCACCAGTTTCGGCTGCAACTGCGGCCAGCGCGCGGCCATCAGCCGGCCCATTTCCCAGCGCGACATTTTCTCGCGGCCAGCAACGTGGTACAACCCGGGCTGGTTTTGGCGGACCAATTCCCACGTCGCCTGCGCGGTGACGCTGGCGTGAATCGGATTACGAAATTCGTCCGTAAATAAATTCAACGTCGCGCCGTCCGCGAAAGCGCGGCGCAACTGCTCGTTGAATCCGCGATCGCCCGTCGGCGAAGTCCCGCCGTTGAGCGACGTGCGGATGACCGTGTGCCAGGGATGGGTCAGCACGATTTTTTCCGCCGCGACCTTGGTTTCCGCATAGACACTCAACGGATTTACGGCAGCAGACTCGTCGTAATTTCCCGCACGGCCGTCGAAGACGAGGTCGGTGGAAAACAAAACGAACGGAATCTCCGCCGCCAGTTCGGCAAGCAACGCGGTGACTTCGACGTTGAGCCGGCGGGCGAGCGTGGGATTCTTCTGGCACGCCGGCGACTGGCTCAGGGCTGCGCAGTGCAAGACCAGTTGCGGGGCGTCGAGTTGGAATTGTTTTCGGACGGCGGCAAAATCCAGCAGATCCAAATCCGCCCGGGCCAGCCCCCGCACCCGCCAGCCGGGGGCAAACTGTGCCGCCGTCTGCACGAAATAATTTCCAATCAACCCGCCCGCGCCGGTGATCCAGCCGGTTTTTTTATTGTCCACACTCATGGTGCCGCCCATGAAAACCCGAACGGCCACGGGTTGCAAGCTGTCCCCCTGCGTTGCGCCGGAACAATTACTTGCCCTCAAATACCAAAGCGTTATTGTCGCCTCAGACCGCCTTGCGAAATTATGAAAACGCTCATTCACTCTGTTCAAAATCTTCCACTCTCGTTTGCCAGCCCGCTCCACCGTTCCGCGCTCCCGGTCTTTTTCGCGTTGTCATTTTTGCCGGGCATTCTCTGCCTCTCACTGCATGACTTCCAGGTCATCCATCCAATTTCCGCATTCGGCCCGGTCGTCGCCGCGCTTTGGCTCGCCGCCGGACTGCGCGAAACCCGCGTGTCGTTTGCGGGACTGGCAATCCTCATAACAGCGCTGCTCTGGTCAGTGAACTGGCTGATGATGGCTGGCGGCAGTTGTTGTTTGACCCTGGGTCATTGAAATGAACTGCCCAAACTGCCAGAAGAAATTGCCGGAAAAATACGATGCCGCCTATTGCCCGCTCTGCGGAAAAAATTTGCCGCCGAACCCTTCCGAACAGGCGCGCGAACTGCCAACGGTAAAGTTCAACCGGCTTTTTATTTTTCGGTGCGTTGCTGATCCCGCCGGTGTTAACGCTGCTGTCAGCGGCGTTGATGCGTTTTGTGGTTTTAGTTTCATCAACCAATGAGAGGGTTACTCCAATGGTTGCAATTGTCGGCGGCTGTATTGGCGGGGCAATTTGTGGCGCACATCTGGGCGTCAAAGCCGGCAAAAACATTCCGGCACGCATCGGATTTTCAATTGTGTTCTCGGCCATGATGATTCCCGTTTGCGTCACACTTTGCTGCGTTGGCTGTGGCATCGGTGGTTATCAAATGAGATTTGGTTGAAAAATCATGCTTACCAAAACACTCCGGCTCACCGACGAACTCCTCAAGCGCACCACCTCCCGCTGCCTTGTCTGCCACACCCCCTGCCCCGCCGAAGTCTGGCGCACCGGCGGCCTCGCGCCGAAAATTTTGCTCAAGCGCACCTGCCCCGAGCACGGCGAAGCCAGCGTGTGCATCGCCTCCGACGCCCGCTTCTACTGGCTCGCGCAAGGCAAGGAATCCAACGCCTGCTGTTCCGCCCAATCAACCATCAACTCTCAACCATCAACTCCCTGCGGCACGCTCGGCCGCAACGCCCATCCCGGCGACGCCCTCGGCGTGATGGAAAAACTTTCCACCTGCCTCGCGCTCATCGAAATCGTCAACTCCTGCAACCTCGCCTGTCCGATATGCTACGCCGATTCCCCCGTCGGCACGGGCGCGAAGGTGGACGCCGTGCCGCTCGCCGATGTGCAACGCCGCATCCAGGGCGTGATTGACCGCAAAGGCAAAATCGAAATCCTCCAGCTCTCAGGCGGCGAGCCCACGTTGCATCCGCACTTTTTTGAACTCCTCCGCTGGCTCCAGGATCATCCGCAGATTGATTACGTGCTGCTGAACACGAACGGCGTCCGCATCGCGAACGACGAAGCCTTTGCCGCCGAACTCGCCACGACGTTCCGTTA
>JAYWBR010000329.1:0-12101 GCA_043781315.1 Verrucomicrobiota bacterium
GCCAAGGTGCGCGACCTGGAACTGGTCGAGATGAAGGACGAAAACTGCTGCGGTTTCGGCGGCACGTTCGCGGCGAAGTTTCCGATGATCTCCACCGCGATGGGCGACGTGAAATGCGCCTCCGCCGCCGAGACCGGCGCGGAATACATCGTGTCGAACGACTCCAGTTGCCTGATGCATGTGCAAGGCTTGCTCGACAAGCAGGGCAAGAAGTTGAAGACAATTCATCTCGCGGAAGTTCTCACGAGCAAATGATTCTTAACCACGGATGGACACGGATAAACACGGATTAAAACGGAAACGGACACGAATTTCACGAATGAGCACGAATTCAAACCCGGCGAAACCAATTTGCGATAATTCACTTCTCCGCATCCGTGTTAATCCGTGTCCATCCGTGGTTAAAATTTGTTTTAGATGAGCAGCCCGGTTCAAAAATTTAATCAGCAGGCCGAAATCCTCACGCACGACCTGCGTCATCGCGCCATCATCCAGACGGCGCTGGGCAAATACGAAATCGTCCGCGACAAATCGCGCGGCGCGTTTCAGGATTACCAGGCCGCGCGCCAAGCCGCCGCCGAGACTAAATGGGAGGCGCTCAATCATCTCGACAAATATCTCGAAGAGTTCGTCGCCAAGCTCGAAGCGCGCGGCACGAAAGTCCATTGGGCCAGCACCGGCGAGCAGGCACGCGAAATCATCATCGGCCTCGTCCGCGAAAAAAAGGCGCGCTCGATCATCAAGTCCAAGGCGATGACCTCGGAGGAAATCCACCTCAACGACGCGCTGGAGAAGGAAGGCTTGACCGTGGTGGAATCCGATCTCGGCGAGTTCATCATGCAACTGCTGCACGAGCCGCCGTATCACATCGTTTTTCCCTCGATGCACCTGACGCGCGGCGAAATCCGCGAACTGTTCGAGCGCGAATTGAAGGAGGTTTCCTCCGACAGCCCCGAGGAACTCACGATGGTCGCCCGCCGCGTGATGCGTCAGAAATACATCACCGCCGACATCGGTTTCACCGGCGCGAACTTCGCCATCGCCGAGACCGGCATGATTTCCATCACCGAAAACGAAGGCAACGCCCGCCTCACCGCCGCGCTGCCCAAGACGATGATCACGCTGCTGGGCATTGAGAAAGTTTTGCCGAAGCTCGAAGACCTCGCGCTGTTTCTGCCGTTGCTCGCGACTTCGGGCACCGGCCAGGCGTTGACCTGTTACAACACGATGTACGGCGGCCCGCGCCAGCCCGGCGAGTCCGACGGCCCGGAGGAGTATCACGTCGTGCTGCTCGACAACCGCCGCACGGAATTGCTCGCCGATCCCGAGCAGCGCGACGCGTTGCACTGCATCCGCTGCGGCGCGTGCTTGAACGTCTGCCCGATCTTCCGCAACGTCGGCGGCCACACCTACGGCACGACTTACAGCGGCCCGATTGGCTCGGTCATCACGCCGCATCTGCGCGGGTTGCAGGACTGGAAGCATCTTTCCAATTCCAGTTCGCTCTGCGGTGCCTGCACGGAAACATGTCCGGTGAAAATTGATCTCGCGCATCACCTCCTGCAAAACCGCCGCAACGCCGCGCAGGAGAAACCGTCGTTCGCGTGGAGGGCTGGGTTCAAAGCCTTCTCGTTCATCTTCAACCGTCCCGCGCTCTACAAGCTGATCGCGCCACTGGGCCGCGTCGGGCAAAAGTTGCATCCGCTGGTCAAAGGCACGCGGCTTGACCCGGCGTATTCATGGACGAAAACCCGCGAGACGCCGAAGATTGCGCCGCAATCATTCAAGGAATTTTGGAGGAACAGGCGATGAAAAGTTCCCAGTTCCAAGTTCCAAGTTCCAAACCGAAGGGCGTCAGTTATCGGGCGCGGCGGCGGGGAAAATCTGAACCTTTGGCCGTCGAAGTGCGAACAAGCGACGTAATGGAATTACACGAGGGGGCGGCCTCGCCGTCATCACCTGATAAACCTTACGACTTGGAGGAACGGACAGCGGTGTTTGGCGAGGAGGTTGTGCGGTTCGCGAAGAAGATTCCGAAGGGGCCAGGTAACAATCGGTTGATTGACCAGGTTGTGGGCGCGGGCACCAGTCTTGGAGCAAACTATGCGGAAGCGAGTGAGACGGTCTCGCCAAAAGATTCCAAATACACCATCAGCCGCTGCGTAAAAGAGGCGAAGGAGACGCGATTCTTTCTTCGCATGATCGCGGCGGCGGAACCGCAACTGGCGGAAGAGGCGCGTCGGCTATATCGCGAAGCCCGGGAACTTCATCTCATCTTCGCCAGCATGTATCGGAAATGAAATTCCAAGCTCCAAATTCCAAATTCCAATCTCGTGGTGCTGGCAGCCTGAGCCTTGGAGCTTCATTGGAATTTGGAACTTGGGATTTGGAATTTTTCAGCCTATGACCGAACGTGAAAAAATCTTTGGCCGCATCCGCGAGGCGTTGAGCGTGATCGCGCCGATGCCGGGGCATCATGGCCACGGCAAGGCTACCGCGCACAAGTCTTCAGCGACTTCATCCCAGGCCCGGCAATGGCTGCCGCCGGTGAGCGATGCCTTTGACGAACAGCTTGCGTGCTTCCGGGAAAATGCCGCGAACCTCAAGGCGGATTTTAATTTCGTCAACAGTCAGGATGAGTTGCTGAAACGACTGCTCGAACTGCGCGACCGCGAGGGCTGGAAAAAAATCGCCTCGCACGCGGGCGCACTGACCGATGCCGCCTGCCGCACGCTGGCGTTGCCGGTCTGCAAAACTGACCAGCCCTACAACGTGACCGAACTCGAAGGTTGTGATGCGGGCATCACTGAATGTGACGCGCTCATCGCCCAGACCGGGAGCGTGCTGGTGACGAACCGCAGCGCGGGCGGGCGGGCGTTGTCCGTGCTGCCGCCGCATCATGTGGTTCTCGCGCGGCGCGACCAGTTGCTGCGCGATTTGCCGGCGGCGTTTCAATTCTTGAAGCAGAAATATGGCGCAAATTATCCAAGCATGATGTCGTTCATCACCGGGCCGAGCCGGACGGGTGACATCGAGCGCATCCTGGTGCTGGGCGCGCACGGGCCGAAGAAGCTGACGATCTTGCTGGTTTGATTGCGCGCGACCTTGTCACCGTGCAACTGTGTCCTAATTTGGTAGGGCGGTGCTGCCGCACCGCCGGGCGTCGCGGCAGCGACGCCCTACCAAATTGAAATTCAGCACTGGCACACGACTAAGCGGATTGACGGAGCCAAATTGGTTCGGTCAAGATACCGCCCTCGTTTTGGCAATGAAAAACACAGTCATTTTATTTTTAACGACGCTGGCGGTGTCTGTTTCCGCCCAGCCTTCAAATCCGCCACCGGTCGGCGTTGCCGGAAAACTTTCCCCGGACATTTCGCCCGCCGCCGTGCTCAACGCGATGCAGGCCGTGGCGGACTGGCAGCTCGCCCATCCGTCGCCGACGCTCGCCCGTGAAAAGGCGGACGGCTGGACGTATGGCGCGCTTTACACCGGCGTCATGGCGCTCAATGAAATCGCCGGCACGCCGAAGTATCACGACGCGATGGCTCAGGTGGGCCGGCAATTCAACTGGCAGCCCGCGCGCCGCGTGTACCACGCCGACGACCACTGCGTCTGCCAGATGTATCTGGAATTGTTTTTACAGGATCGCGATCCCGTGATGCTGGCTCCCACGAAAACGCGCTTTGATTTCATCCTCGCCCATCCGCAAACCAACGACCTGCACATGAACATCAAGGGTTCACAGGATCGCTGGAGCTGGTGTGACGCCTTGTTCATGGGGCCGCCCGCGTGGATTCGCCTGTTCAAAGCCACGGGCGAACCACGCTACCTCGATTTCATGGATCAGGAATGGCGCGCGACCTCGGATTTTCTTTACGACACAAACGAACATTTGTTTTTCCGCGACAGCTCGTATTTCACCAAGCGCGAGGCGAACGGGAAAAAAATCTTCTGGAGTCGTGGCAATGGCTGGGTGATCGGCGGATTGGCGCGGGTGCTGAAATATCTGCCGTCCGAACATCCGCACCGGAAATTTTACGAAACGCAGTTCAAAGAAATGGCGGCGAAGATTGCGTCACTGCAACAGGCCGACGGTTTGTGGCGTTCCAGCCTGCTCGATCCGGACTCCTATCCGCTGAGGGAAACGAGCGGCTCCGGCTTCTATACGTTCGCGCTGGCCTGGGGGATCAACAACCATCTGCTGGATCGCCCCACCTACGAGCCGGTCGTGCGCAAGGCCTGGTCGGCGCTCGTCGAATGTGTCACGCCCGAGGGCAAGCTGGAGCACGTCCAGCCGATCGGTGCCGATCCCAAAAAATTTCTGCCGACCGACACCGAAGTTTACGGCACCGGCGCATTTCTGCTCGCTGGCCGCGAACTTTACCAACTAGCGGGCGGCTCGATTCATCCCGCAAAATAGAATTTCATAATTATGCAAATCCGCTATTCACCCCACCCCAACGATTATCAAAAACTCAACACGAACGAACTGCGCTCGGCCTTCCTGATCGAATCCCTGTTCACGCCCGGCAAGGTGGATCTGGTTTATACCGACGCCGACCGCGCCATTGTAGGTTCGGCAATCCCCGGCGAGCTGCCACTCAAACTGACGGCGGATGTGGAACTGCGCTCGGCGTTTTTCTGCGAGCGGCGCGAACTCGGCATCCTGAACATCGGCGGGCCGGGCACGATCGTGGTGGATGGCAAAGGCTACGAGATGGGCAAGCTGGACTGTCTTTACGTCGGGCGCGGCAGCCAGAATGTTGCGTTCTTCAGTTTGGAAATCGGCAATCCCGCCGTCTATTTTCTGTTGAGCTATCCGGCACACACCACTTACCCGACCACGCACGCGCAGGTGCAGGACGCCACGCCCGTGGAACTCGGCACCCTGGCGGACGCGAACCGGCGCACGATCTACAAATACATCCACACCGGCGGCATCAAGAGCTGCCAGTTGGTTTTGGGTTTCACGAAATTGCAGGAGGGCGCGGTCTGGAACACGATGCCCGCGCACACGCACACGCGGCGTTCGGAAATCTACATGTATTTCGACCTCGATCCCAAACGGCGCGTGATGCACTTCATGGGCACGCCGCAGCAGACGCGGCATCTCGTGGTGGCCAACCGCCAGGCCGTGATTTCGCCTAGCTGGTCCATCCACAGCGGCTGCGGCACCGGAGCCTACTCCTTTTGCTGGGGCATGGGCGGCGAGAATCAGGCGTTTGACGACATGGACCCCGCGCCGGTGGAGACGTTGCGGTGAGGTCGGGGAAACATTCAACGCTCAACCTTCAACCTCGAACGTCCAAGGGCAGGAGGACAGTCGCATTGGAAGTTGGGAGTTGAATGTTCAATGTTGAATGTTTCTGCAAACGTACCGATCAGAAGATTTTAATCTGAACCGTCAGGTCGCCCAAAAATCATCCTGAATTGCCGAGCAATCTGCTTGTGCGCGGGCCGTCCAGCCGTTAAACAAGCACGCATCATGCAACCGTCAAACACCGGGTCGCCGCCAAATGCCACCATCGGCAAATACCGCTGGGTGATTTGCGCCCTCCTGTTTTTCGCCACGACCATCAACTACATTGACCGGCAGATTCTCTCGCTCATCAAACCGATCCTCGACGACCAGCTTCACTGGACAAACGAGCAGTTCGGCTACGTGAACTCCGCGTTTCAGGGCGCGTACGGCATCGGGCTGCTCGGGTTCGGCTGGTTCATTGACAAGTTCGGCACCAAGGTCGGCTACGCGGTTTCGATCGCCGCCTGGAGCGTGGCGGCGATTTCGCACGCGCTGGTCGGCAGTGTCAGCGGATTCATCAACGCCCGCATCTTTCTCGGCCTGGGCGAAGGCGGCAATTTTCCTTCGGCAATCAAGGCCGTCGCCCTGTGGTTTCCCAAAAAAGAGCGCGCGCTGGCCACGAGCATTTTTAATTCGGGCACGAACGTTGGCGCGATCATTGCCCCGGCGCTCGTCCCGGCCATCGCGTTGAACTGGGGCTGGCACTGGGCCTTCATCATCGCGGGCATCGCGGGGTTTGCGTGGCTGTTCCTGTGGCTTCCGTTTTACAACGTGCCGGAAAAAATCAAAAGCCTGTCCGCCGGCGAACGCGATTACATTCACGGCGACAAGGACGAGGCCGCCGCTGACGCCGCGCAAAAACCTTCGTGGATCAGCCTGTTGAAGTATCGCCAGACGTGGTCGTTCATCTTCGCCAAGTTCATGACCGATCCGATTTGGTGGTTCTTTCTCATCTGGCTGCCGGACTATTTCAAAAAAACGCGCGGCCTCGACATCAAGAAAAGCTGGGTTCACCTCGTGACCATTTACACCATCATCACCGTGTTGAGCATCCTGGGCGGCTGGGTCACCGGCTTTCTCACCAAACGGGGCTGGACCGTCACCCGCGCGCGCAAGACCGGCATGTTTATTTTTGCCTGCTGCGTGGTGCCCATTCTCGGTGTGACCAAGGTGGGCGACTGGCCCGCCGTGCTGCTGATCGGTCTGGCCGGCGCGGCGCATCAGGCGTGGTCGGCGAATTTGTACACGACCGTCTCCGACATGTTTCCCAAACACGCCATCGCCTCCATCATCGGCATCGGCGGCCTGGCCGGCGCGACGGGCGGCATGTTGTTCCCGATCTACTGCGGCAAGCTGCTCGACAAATTCACCGCGCAGAACAACGTCACCGGGGGCTACGCGATCTTGTTTTCGATCTGCGCGTTTGCGTATCTCATCACTTTTGTTTTTCATCACCTGCTCGCGCCACGCTTTGAACCGACGAAGCTGTCGCCCGCTACCCGTTGAAATTTATTACGATGAGCCAACAAGTATATCTCGGCATTGACCTCGGCGCGGAAAGCGGCCGCGTGATCGCCGGCGTCTGGGACGGCAAAACCATCCAGCTCGAAGAACTCCACCGCTTCGCCAACGGCGGCGTGAACATCGCCGAAACCCTGCGCTGGAACACCCTCGGCCTCTGGGCAGAAATCCAGACCGGCCTGATGCTCGCCGGAAAAAAATACGGCAAGTCCGTCATCTCCTGCGGCGTGGATACTTGGGGCGTGGACTTCGCGCTGCTCTCCAAAAGCGGCGAACTGCTCGGCCTGCCGTTTCATTATCGCGATGTCCGCACGCGGGGGATTTTGCCCAGGACGTTTTCCAAAGTGCCGCGCGAACAGATTTTCGCCGCCACCGGTTTGCAGTTCATGGAGCTGAACACCCTCTATCAATTGCTCGCGCTGCAAAAGAACAACCCGGAAATTCTCGCCGCCACGGAAACCATGCTGCTGATGCCGGACTTTCTGCATTACTGCCTGTCCGGCGCGAAGGTCGCCGAGTTCACCATCGCGACCACCACGCAATGTGTGAATCCCAAGCAGCGCATGTGGGCCGCCGACCTGCTCAACAAACTCAATCTGCCGACGAAAATCTTCCCCGACATCGTGCCGCCCGGCAGTTGCATCGGCAACCTGCGGCCCGCGCTCGGCGAACGCACCGGACTTGGCCCGATCAAGGTTGTGGTGCCGGCCGCGCACGATACCGGTTCCGCCGTGGCGGGCGTGCCGGCGAGGTACAGCGACAAACCCAACTGGGCGTATCTCAGTTCGGGAACGTGGTCGTTGCTCGGTGTGGAGTTGAAGGACGCGCTGCTTTCGCCGCGCGTGCTGGAACTCAATTTCACCAATGAAGGCGGCGTGGACGGCACCTACCGCCTGTTGAAAAACATCATGGGGCTGTGGCTCCTCCAGCAGTGCCGCCGGTCGTTCAACGAAAACGGAAACGCCGTTTCGTACGAGCAGCTCGTGCAGCTTGCATCCGAAGCCACGCCGTTTCGCTCACTCGTGAATCCCGACGACGACCGTTTTCTGAATCCGCCCGACATGCCCAAGGCGATCCAGGAATTCTGCCGCGAGACGAATCAGCCCGTGCCGGAAACGGAAGGACAGTTCGCCCGCTGCGTCTTTGAAAGTCTCGCGTTCAAGTATGCCGCCACGCTCGACGGCCTCGAGGAACTCACCGGCACCAAGATCGAAGTGCTGCACATCGTCGGCGGCGGTTCGCAAAACAAATTGCTGAACCAGTTCACCGCCAATGCCGCCGCGCGCCCCGTCCTCGCCGGCCCGGTGGAAGCCACGGTGCTCGGCAACGTGCTGGTGCAGGCGCGTTCGCACGGCGAGTTGCGTTCGCTGGCCGACATCCGCAGCGTGATTCGCAATCTCAGCGAACCCGGTCAACACCACCCCGCCGACACCGAAGCCTGGAGCACGGCGCGCGGACGCTTCGACGAAATCTGCCAGCATCGCGCCGCATAATTTATCCGAGCCACCATGCCTTACACCGCCACTGAAATTGCCCGGCACATGCAGGGGGAAGTCGTCGGCGACGGCTCCGTCGTCCTGAAAAATTTCGCCCCCGCCGACCGCGCGCAGGCCGGTGATGTGACCTTCGCGGAAAACCCCGAGTATCTGGCGCTCGCGGAAAAAAGCGCCGCCTCGGCAGTCATCGTCGGCCACGCGATCACCGCGTCGTCCAAGGTGTTGATCCGCGTGGTGAATCCGCGCGTGGCCTTTGCCAAGACGCTGGCGTTGTTTTTTCCCGAACCCATTTTCAAAGCGGGCATTCACTCCACCGCCGTTGTCGCGGCCTCCGCCAAGGTGGATGCGACGGCGCACCTCGGGCCGCATTGCGTCGTCGGCGAAAATGTTTTCATTGGCGCGCGCACGGTTTTGCAGGGCGGCAATCACGTTGGTGATGGTTCGCGGCTTGGCGAGGATTGCCGGATTTTTCCGAACGTGACGATTTATGCGCGGACGGAAATCGGGAGCCGCGTGCGGATTCATTCCGGCACGGTCATCGGCGCGGATGGTTTCGGCTACGTGCTGGACGCAGGGGTTCATCTGAAGGTGCCGCAGATTGGCCACGTCATCATCGGCGACGACGTGGAACTCGGCGCGAACGTCACGGTGGATCGCGGGGCGCTCGGCCCCACGATCATCGGCAAAGGCTCGAAGATTGATAACCTCGTGCAGATCGGCCACAACGTCGCGCTCGGCGAGCATTGCATCATCATCTCGCAGGTGGGCATCGCCGGCAGCACGAAGCTGGGGAACTACGTCATCCTCGGCGGCCAGGTGGGCGTGGGTGGACATTTGAAACTTGGCAACGGCGCGTCCGTCGTCGCCCAGTCTGGCGTGATGCACGACATTCCTGCTGGTCAAAAATGGATGGGGGCACCGGCGCAACCCGACCGGCAGACCAAGCGACAGATGCTTGCGCTGCAGCAGTTGCCGGAGCTGATCCGCCGCGTGAACAAGCTGGAAAAAAAATCGGACGGGCAATAGCAGACGGGGAAGGCCCAAAGATTTGGGGAAGCCAAAGATGGGGCAAAGATTTCAATCGTTGGTTTTCCCAAATCTTTGGGCGAGCGCCGGGCACAGTTGGTCTGATCGAGCAACAGCATGAATTTTCTCGAACGCATCAAGGCGCGGTTTGCGCGCAAGGAAAAGCCCGAGCATCTCCGGCGCGGCGAACTGGGCGAACGCACCGCCAAAAAATTCCTGCAACGGCAGGGCCTCAAATTTCTCACGGCCAATTTCCGTTCGGCGCGCGGCGAGATTGATCTGGTTTTTCGCGACGCGGATTGCCTGGTGTTTGCCGAGGTGAAGACGCGGTCGTCGGAAGACTGGACGCGGCCCGCCGCCGCCGTGGATGCGCGCAAGCGACGGCTGCTCTCGCAGACGGCGCTCGACTATCTGGCGTTGCTGAAAAATCCCCGGGTGAAAATCCGTTTCGACATCGTGGAGGTGCTGCTGACCGACGGCGCGGTGCGGGAAGTCCGGCATTTGCCGAACAGCTTCCCGATGGAAAAGCCGTATCGCTACGGGTGACGCGTCGGCCGGTGGCCGCGCAAACTTCAACGGGCAGTTCTCGCCGGGTATGTCCGCTCAACACGGCAGTCTTTGCCCGCTGCCACCTTCCCCAATCCGGTCCGACTTCCGCTCGTCCTTCCGCAATTCCAACTGTTTCCACTGGATTCACCTGGAGTAAACGGCTTGGCATCGCCGTTGCTTGGCACTGCTGGAATTCGATTATTTTTTTATGGCAAACACAAATGGAACTGCGCTGTCGGGCATGGTTGAAATTGTCAATTCGCTCGCGTTGGAATTGGCTTTTGTTGAACCCGACAAGGACACCGGGCTGCTGCCCATCAATAATTTCCTCCTGCAAATTGAGGAGCATTGTCTGAAAAATCCGCCCGCGCCGGAAATTGTCAGCGCCGTGAAGCTGGCCCGCGCCTGCGTGGACAAGATTTTTGACACCTCCGCCAGGTTCGACGCGGCGTCCATCGAGTGGCTGGCGCAATGGCACTCGTGGATGAATGTCGCGCTGGAACGCAGCCAGAAAGAGCAGCCGCTGCCGGAATTTCCCGCCGCTTGGAACGCCGCACCCGCCGCCACGCCGCCCGCTGCAGCCAAAGCGCCGTCCGCCGCGCCAACCCCGGTCATCGCCGAGGACACCGTCACGCCGCTGGTCCTGAATCTTGGAGCCGACCAGGAACTCCTTTCCGAATTTATCAACGAGTCCCAGGAACATCTGGCGAACATCGAGAATGGCGTGCTCGTGCTTGAGGACGATCCGACCAATGCCGACACGCTCAACACGATTTTCCGCGCGTTCCACACGTTCAAAGGCGGCTCCGGATTTCTCAATCTGCTGCCGATCCAGGCGCTGGCGCATGAACTCGAATCGCTCCTCGACGCCACCCGCCAGCACAAGCTCGCGCTCAGCTCGCCGATCATTGACGTGATCCTGGAAGGCGGCGACGCGCTCAAAAAATTTGTCACGCAAATCCTCGCGCAGTTGAACGGCCACAACGCCGGGCAGCCGATCCTCGTGCCCACCGGCGCGTTGATCGCGCGCGTCAAAGCCATTCTCGCCAACCCCGACGCGCCCGTGGCCGCCGCGCCGAAAACCGTGGCGGCAGGCGGCCCGCCTGCCGTAGAGCCGGGCGTCTCGCCCGGCGGAACCGACGTGACAAGTTCGAACGCGTTGCAAATCACGCCGCCCGGCCCGGGCGGCAAGATGCCGCCCTCTACGGCAGGCGGGACGCCTGCCGCCACGGTGCCCGGCCACAACGCCGCCGGCTTCGTGAAGGTGGACACGCAAAAGCTCGACAGCCTCATTGATCTCGTCGGCGAACTGGTCATCTCCGAATCCATGGTGGTCCAAGACCCGGAATTGTTGAAGCTGCCCAGCCGACATCTCGCCCGTAATCTCGCCCAGCTTCGCCGCATCACCAGCGAACTCCAGCGCACCACCATGTCGCTGCGCATGGTGCCGATCAAAGCCACGTTCCAGAAGATGAACCGCCTTGTCCGCGATCTTGCGGCCAAGCAGAACAAGCAGGTGCAGCTCGTCCTCAGCGGCGAAGACACCGAACTGGATCGCAACATCGTCGAGGAACTTTCCGATCCGCTCGTCCACATGATCCGCAACGCCACCGATCACGGCGTGGAACAACCCGAAGCCCGCGTGGCCAAAGGCAAGCCGCCGATGGGCACGATTCATCTCCGCGCCTTTCATCGCGGCGGCAACATCGTCATTCAAATCCAGGACGACGGCAACGGCCTGAGCAAGGACAAGCTCCTCGCCAAGGCGCGCGAGAAGGGCATCGTCAAACCAAATGAAACTTTGTCCGACAAGGAAATCTACGAGCTGATTTTTGCCGCCGGCTTTTCCACGGCGGAAAAAATCACGGACATTTCCGGGCGCGGCGTCGGCATGGACGTGGTGCGCCGGAACATCGAGAAGCTGCGCGGCAAGGTGGACATTGACACCGTGCTGGGCGGCGGCACGACCTTCACGATTTATCTCCCGCTCACGCTCGCCATTATTGACGGCATGATCGTGAGCATCGGTTCGGAGCGTTACATCATTCCCACGCTCACGGTTCGCGAATCGTTCCGCCCGCGCGCCGAGATGATTTCCACGCTGCACGAGCGCGGCGAGATGGTCAACGTGCGCGGCAAACTCTGTCCCCTGCTCCGCCTTTACCAATATTTTGACCAGCCCACCAAGATCACCGAACCCACTG
>JAYWBR010000330.1:0-4041 GCA_043781315.1 Verrucomicrobiota bacterium
CCCGGCTACAAGGCGTCGAACCCCGTGGTGAGCGACGACGGCAAGTTCATCGCCTTTCAGATGGCGACCTCGCGCGAAGCGGCCGGAGTGGGACATGGAATTTTTGTTTACGATCTGGAAAAAGCGAAGGCTGGCGAACATTGAATCACCCCGCCAACCCGGTGTAATTCAAGCCGGGTGAGGCAATCTTTGCGGAGTGGCGCGCCCTACCCGGCTTTCTTTTGGAATGAAGTGCTTTCATATTTTCGCCCGCCCATTTTTAATCACCCCGCCAACCAAATGTGGGTGCTTAACATTTGCGCTTCCCGGCGGGTTCTGAAATTCTGGCGCAAACGGCTGGTTGCTTCGACGAGTGGTGTCGTCGAAAACCGGTTTGGAAACACGAAATGTTCAACTGGTCCATCGTCATTCCCTTTCACAACGAAGAGGCGAACTGCCGCGAAGTCCTGCGCGAACTGCGGCCCGTCCTCGACGCGTTGCCGGCCCCCGCCGAAGTCATCGTGGTGGACGACGGCTCGCGCGATGCCACGCAGGCGCGGCTGCGCGAAGTGGCGGCCACCTGGCCCGCCGTCCGCGTGGTGCCGCTGATCGGTAATCACGGCCAGGCGGCGGCGCTCTACACCGGCATGAAACTCGCCGCCGCGCCCATCATCATCATCATGGATGGCGACGGCCAAAACGTGGCGGCGGACATTCCCCGCCTGCTGGCCGCGTTGGTGCCGGGGGTGGACATGGTGGCGGGCATCCGGGCGAAACGGAATGACTCGTGGCTGCGCAAAAACATGTCGCGCTTCGCCAACGCCATTCGCGGAAAACTGCTTGGCGACGGGATGCGCGACAGCGGTTGCGCGTTGAAGGCGTTTCGCCGCGAAGTCGTGGATTCGTTTCTGCCGATGCGGACGTTGTATTCCTTCATGCCCGCGCTGGCGGTGGCGGCGGGTTTTCGCGTGGCGCAACTGGAAGTGCAACATCGCGCGCGGGAACGCGGCCAGTCGCACTACGGATTTTTCATCATGCTCTGGCGGCCCGCGCTCGACATGCTGGGGCTGTGGTGGTGGCGGCAGCGGCGCTTTCCGTTGCCGAAGATTGCCGAGGAGCCGAAATGAACGGCCGCGTTTCGTGGCGCGGGTTTTTGCTGGCGGCCATTCTCGCAGCGGCGTTCTTCATCGAACTCGGCGACCGGGGATTGAACGAACCGGATGAAGGACGTTACGCCACCATCGCCCGCGAAATGGCGGTGGACGGCGACTGGTTAATCCCGCATCTCAACGGCATCCCGCATTTTCAAAAACCGCCGATCATCTACTGGGCCACGGCGATTTCGTTCCGCTGCTTCGGTTTTAACGAGACGGCCGCGCGACTGCCTTCCACACTGGCGGCGCTGGGGATTCTCGCGCTGACGTTTTTAATCGGGCGAAAATTATTCGGCCCGGCCACGGCCACCGGCGCGGTGTTTGTGCTGGCGGCGCTGGTGGAATTTTTTGCGCTGGCCCGGATGTTGACGCCGGACATGGTGATGAGTTTCTGGATCGTGTCGGCGATTTTCTGTCTGGTGAAACACCGGCTCGACGGCGGACGGATTTGGGGCTGGTTGTTTTTCATCGCGATGGGCTTGGGCTTTGCCACCAAGGGACCGATGGCGCTGGTCGTGCCGCTCTCGGCGGCGCTGGCGTGGCGCACGGCGGCGGGAGTTTTGCCGAAAGGTCGTCGGCTACCCTGGCTTCCCGGTTTGTTGCTCGCGTTGGGCATCGGGCTTTCGTGGTTCATCGTGCTGGCGCTGCGCGAACCGAAGCTGGGTTCGTACTTCGCCGGTTACGAACTCGTGCAACGTTTCGCCTCGAAAGTTCACGGGCGCGCGAAACCGTTCTGGTTTTTTGGCCCCGTGCTGTGGTTTGGCTGCGCGCCTTGGTCGCCGGTGTTCGTCGTGATGGCTTGGGATTTTTTTCGGCGCTGGCGTCAAGGCTGGCGGCCGTCGGCGAAGGCGTGGTTGCTGGTGGGCTGGGTGCTGCCGCCGTTGTTCATCCTGTCGGTGAGCGGTTCCAAACTGGTCACGTACGTCCTGCCATTGTTGCCCGCGCTGGCCATCGGGCTGGCGCACTGGCAACGGCAATCGCCTTTGTTCGCGCGGCGCACCCACGCGTTCTCCGCGCTGGTTTTTTTCATCACGGCGGTGGGGTTGCTGTTCGCCAACCGCTGGATTCATCAGGTGGACGTCACGATTCTGGCCGCGCCCTTTTTCCTGGTCGGCGTTGCGCTGGCGGCTGCCAGCAGCCCCTTCTTCAACGCCCGCCCGGTGACGGCGCTCGTGGGCGTCAGTCTGACGACGCTCGCCGGCTGGCTGTGGGTCGCGACGCAGGCGGATCGCGTCAATGATCTGCTGGGCGCGCAACCGAGCATCCGGCCGCTCGCCCGGTTGGTGCAACGCGCGCCGGATCTGGAGCAGGCGACGTTGTTCGTGGTGGACGCGCGGCTGCCGGGCTGGAGTTTTTATTTGCAACGCCACGTCTGCGTCTCGCTCGCGGTTTCCGATGTGGTGCTGCCGTTGACCGGGGAACAACAGCAGCGCCTGTTGCCCGAGTCCACGAACTGTCCCGCACTCCTGGAAAGCCGTGCGCCCGCTTATGGGATCATTCCCAACGCGGAGTTTCGTGCGGTGTTTTCAACGAACCATTGGGTGATTCTCGAACACGCCGGCAGTTACTCCTTGATTGCCACGCGCGAGGCGGCGCTGGCGCAAACCCCGCCTGTCCGAACGCCTTAGCCCAACCTTATGCCGTAAAAAACTGCGGGGTCGCGCGAAAAAAACGAAGGTGGCGAAGGCGGATTTTTTTTGCCAGTGATAAAAGTCCGTTCCCCTTTTGATGCTTCGTTGACGGACACGCATCTCCTCGTTTCCCTTCGCCACCTTCGTTTTTTTCGCGCGACCCCACGAATTCTAACTTCGCACCACAAAAAATCCATTGCCATTCCGACCGCCAGTCTTCAAATTTCCGCCCATGAAAACCCTTTCCCGGCGGACGCCTTGAATTTTTTGCGCGCGCGAAAGTCGAACACCATAGCAACTGATTCCAAACCAACCAAACCGAACCACCATGAAATCGTTCATCCCACTTGCCCTCGTCCTCGGCGCCCTTGTTGCCAGCAATCCCATCGCGCACGCGGCGGAAACCATTACCCTTGCCGCCATCCCCAAAAGCACCGGCGGTGAATTCTGGGAGACCGTCGCCAACGGCGCGAAGCACGCCGCCAAGGATTTGGGCGTCACGCTCAAGTGGGAAGGCACCGTCACCGAAACGGAAATCGCCGAGCAAAATAAAATCATCGAAAATATGGTCAACCTCGGCGTCCAAGGCATCGCCCTCGCGCCGCTCAATCAAAAGGCGATGAAGCGCCAGGTCGAGGCCGCCGTTGCCGCCGGCATCCCCGTGGTCATTTTCGATTCCGGCGTGGACGGCACTGCACACTCCAGCTTCGTCGCCACGGACAACAAGAACGGCGGCGTCATCGGTGGCAAGGAACTTGTCCGGCTCATCGGCGACAAGAAAGGCGCGAAGGTCATGTGCATGAGATTTGTGCAGGGTACGGGCAGCACCGAGGCGCGTTCGGCGGGCTTCATCGAAACCGCCAAGGCGGCGGGCTTCACCGTCGCCGCCGATCCGTATCCCGACACCGGCACGATTGAAGGCTGTAAAACCGCCGCCGCCAACGCGCTGGAAAAATTTGTCAAAGACGGCGCGCTCGACCTCGACGGCATCTTCGCCGCGAACCTTTACTCGACCATCGGCGTCGCCTCGGCGCTGGAAGATTTGCGGAAGGGCGGCATCAAGGTGAGCGTGAAATTCGTCGGCTTCGACACCTCGAAGAAACTCGTCGAAGACGTGCAGGCCGGGAAGATTGACGCGCTCGTGGCGCAGAACCCGGAGAAGATGGGCTACCTCGCCGTCGAAACGCTCTACAAGGTTGTGAAGAAACAGGAAGTCCCGAAGATGGTGGACACCGGCACGGTGCTCGTGACGAAGGACAAGCTGGTGAATGATGCGG
>JAYWBR010000331.1:0-4029 GCA_043781315.1 Verrucomicrobiota bacterium
AGTTTCTCGACGATGTCGTTCGTGGAAGTGGTTTCTTGAAACACGCGGATGTCGCGACCGATGACCTTAGTCTTGCCCAGGCGCGCGAGCAGATCATCCGCGTGCAATGCGTCCGGCGAGCTGACGAGGCGATAGCCGAAGTGCGGCCCGGCCTCGATCTCGTAGCCCACCTGGCGCAACTCCTCGATGCGCGCCCAGACCGCCGCGCGGCTGATGCCGAGCTGAGTGGCCAGCTCCGCGCCGGAAGCGCCGGTGGCATCCGCCCGTAATGCGGAAAGAATTTGTGAGTCAGTGGTCAAAATAAAAAACATTCAACATTTAACATTCAACCTCGAACTCCCAATGCGTACACGCCGACTTCGGAAGTGGCACGGGCGTCCCGCCCGTGTGTTTCCAATTTTGGCATTTCATTTCTAATTCCAACATTCATTTTACGGTCGAATCACACGGGCAGGATGCCCGTGCCACTACTTACTGCTTCATTCCTCAAAATCCAATCCTATGTCCACCGCCCGCGCCGAGTGCGTGAGCGCGCCGACGGAAATGAAATCCACGCCCGTCTCGGCAATCGCCCGGACGCTCGCCAGATTCACACCACCGCTCGCCTCGGTTTGCGCACGGCCCCGGATTTTTTGCACCGCCAGCCGCAACTGCACCAGGTTCATGTTGTCGAGCAGGATGATGTCCGCGCCCGCGTCCGCCGCCTGCTCGACCTGCTCCAGCGTGTCGGCCTCGACCTCGACTTTGAGCTGCGGAAATTTTTCGCGCGCGCGCCCGACGGCAGCGGCGATGGCGTTCGGCCTTTCCTCGCGCAACGCGGCCAAATGATTGTCCTTGATGAGCACCTGGTCGTAAAGGCCGATGCGGTGATTGCGTCCGCCGCCGCAGGCCACGGCGTATTTCTCGAAACGTCGCCAGCCAGGCGTGGTCTTGCGCGTGTCGAGAATCTGTGTGTGCGTGTCCTTCACGGCGTCCACGAACTGTGCGGTGAGCGTGGCGACGCCGGAAAGGCGCTGCACAAAATTCAGCGCGATGCGTTCGGCGGTGAGGAGAGCGCGGGATGGGCCGGAAATTTTCAGCAACGTGTCGCCGTCGCCGACGCGCTGGCTGTCGCGAACGGGCGTCTCAATTTTAACTTCGGTTGAAAGTTCGCGAAACGCCGCTTCCGCAAAGGCCAGTCCGGCCACGACGAGCGAATCGCGCGCGCGCATGACGGCGACGGACACGGCGCTTTCGGGCACGATGGCCAGCGTGGTCACGTCGCCGGAGCCGATGTCCTCGTGGAGCGCGAGTTGGACGGCGGCGCGGATTTCTTCGGGCGTGAGCGGTTGCACGACGCGAGGATGCAGGCGCGGGGAAATTTGGAAAAGCAAAAAGGCGTGGCAACGATCCGTTTCAAATTGTTACGCATATCAAGGGGCGCATCCGCGCACGTTCCCCGGAGCGCGGCTGTGTCGCGGAGACCAGCCGCAGCAGTGGCGGAAGACTGGATGGTGGGATTACGTCTGAGCGCCCCTGACCGTTTAACATGCTGCGGCTGATCCCGCGCCGCGCGGGATACAGCCGCGCTCCGATCCAGGGTTCGGGCCGGGGCGCGGAGATACGCCGCCTATCGGTGCGAGCGCCAATAAATAGCTGCGGAACAGCGGCAGATAATAGCCCACGACGGGAGCCGTGGGGCAGGGATGATTAAGTGCCCCGGCTGCTAACATGCTGACAGGCTGCAAAGTTTCCCCGCTCATTTCCAAGACTGAGTCTCGTTGGCAAGCCTTTCGTTCGCCGCTTCCTTTTCTGCTTTCGTCTCGGCCCCGACTTTGTAAGCTGTCGCTAGTCGAGTCACCCATGCAAACACTTAGCCATCTTTTCGGGAACAACAAAGCTTGGGCCGGGCGCATCCGGCAGCTTGACCCGGAGTTTTTCCTCAAGCTTTCCCGCCAGCAACTGCCCGAGTATCTGTGGATCGGCTGCTCGGACAGCCGCGTGCCCGCCAATGAAATCGTGGACCTGCTGCCCGGCGAATTGTTCGTCCACCGCAATGTCGCCAACCTCGTCGTCCACACCGACCTGAACTGTTTGTCGGTGATGCAATTCGCCGTGGATATTTTGAAGGTGCGCCACATCATCGTGTGCGGGCATTACGGCTGCAGCGGCGTGATGGCGGTGCTGCGGCGGCAGCGGCTGGGCTTGAGCGACAACTGGCTGCGGCATGTGGAGGATGTGCGCGAAAAGCACGCGGCCAGCCTGGCGCACACGGGCAACGACACGGCGGCGGGGAACCGGCTGTGCGAGTTGAACGTCATCGAGCAGGCGGTCAACGTGTGCCAGACCACCATCGCCCGCGACGCCTGGGAACGAGGGCAGGAGCTGACGGTGCACGGCTGGATTTACGGTTTGCAGGACGGGCTGCTGCGCGACTTGAACATGACGGTGGATAATTTTTCGGAGACGCAGGCGGTTTATCAGGCGGCGGTGGCGGCGGTGGGGCGTGATTAAAAATGAGTGAGCCTTGATGTGAAAGCGGTTCATCCCCAAGCAAGGCGTGGTAGGGCACGTCACTCCGTGCGCGCCGGGGCTGGAAAATTCCGTGCATGTTTATTTCAATCGGCGGCGCACGCGGAGCGACGCACCCTACCGAAAAAGTTTCTTCACCCGACTGCAATCCATCTGCGCCGTGCGAACAATTTTTCTGCTGCCCAACTCTGGAACGTGCTGTAACCTTCCGCCGCATGAACATTTCGGAGCATCGCTCGGCCATTGACGCCCTCGACGCGCACCTCGTCAAACTCCTCAACGAGCGCACGCAGCACGTCCTGGCCATCGGCGAAATCAAAATCAAGGCGGGCGAGGAAATCTACGCGCCGCACCGCGAAAGCGCCGTGCTCCAGCGCATCTGCAAGTCCAACGCCGGCCCGATCACCAACGAATCCCTCCGCGCCATCTACCGCGAAATCATGTCCAGCGCGCTCTCGCTGGAAAAATCCCTGACCATCGCCTACCTCGGGCCGGAAGCCACGTTCACGCATCAGGCGGCGATTCGTCGTTTCGGTTCGAGCCTGCATTACGCCGCGCAAAAAACCATCGCCGACGTGTTCGCCGACGTCAGCAAAAACCGTGCGGACTACGGCGTCGTGCCCGTGGAGAATTCCACCGAGGGCGTCGTCACCCACACGCTCGACATGTTTGTGGACAGCGATTTGAAAGTCGTTGCGCAAATTGTCCTGCCCGTGCAGCAATGCCTGATGAGCAAGTCGCCGCGCGCAATAATCAAAAAACTCTTCGTCCATCCGCAGTCCCTCGCGCAATGCCGGGGCTGGCTGCAAAAAAATCTGCCCGCCGTGGAACTCATCGAGACTTCTTCCAACGCGCGGTCGGCGGAATTGTCCGCGAAAGAAAAGGGTGCCGCTGCCATCGGCGGCGTGCTGGCCGCTGAAAAGTACGGCCTCGACATTTTGGAGCAGGACATCCAGGACAACGCGGCCAACGCCACGCGCTTTCTCGTGCTGGGCCGCGCGTGCAGTCCGCCCACGGGCAATGACCGCACCAGTCTCATGGTCAGCATCGCGGACAAAGTCGGCGCGCTGCAACACGCGCTCGCCGCGTTCCGCCGGGCGCGCATCAACCTCACCAAGATCGAATCGCGGCCGAGCAAGCGGAAGGCGTGGGAGTATTTTTTCTTCATTGATTGCGACGGGCACCAGCAGGATCGCAAGGTTGCCAAGGCGATTGAAGCGTTGGGCAAGGAATGCAGCTTCGTCAAAGTGCTCGGTTCGTATCCGAACACGGACTAGACCGGCGGTAGTGTCCTGATAATTGCGGACGACTTTCCGCTTACGAGTTCCTGGAAAAGCTGCTATTCATGGAACCCTATGAACAACGAGTCCGCCGATTTGTATTTCATCTGGGGCATTGACGAATCCGGCTACGGCCCGGTGCCACTGGCCACGCTGATAAGTTGGATCAAGGATGAACGGGTGCTGCCCGACACCTGGGTCTTTCAACGCGGCCAAAACTCCTGGCGTCCGGCCCGCG
>JAYWBR010000332.1:0-4026 GCA_043781315.1 Verrucomicrobiota bacterium
CGGCTTCCCGCTTGCGGCGGGAAACGTCTGGTGTCATCTTGTCGCCATGTCGAACGCACAATTGCTCGCGCGCATCACGATGGACGCAGACATCTGCCACGGCAAGCCGTGCATCCGCGGCCTGCGCTATCCGGTGGAATTTCTGCTGGAATTGTTGAGCGGCGACATGACGGAGCCGCAAATCCTGGCGGACTATCCCGATCTCGAAGCGGCTGATCTGCGCGCCGCCATCGCCTACGCCGCGCGTTTGAGCCGCATCAAAAGCATCGAACCGGTGGCGGCATGAAATTCGTCGTGGACGCGCAACTGCCCCGCCGTCTGGCGCGGGAACTGGCTGCGTCCGGGCACGACGCGGCTCACACTTCGGATTTTCCCGCCGCGAACCGCACGCCGGACAAGGAAATTGCCGCGTTGGCGATCCGGGAAAACCGCATCGTGGTGACGAAGGACAATGATTTTGTGACTTCATTTCTTTTGCATGGTGTGCCGCCGAAATTGCTTTTGATTTCAACCGGCAACATTTCAAATGACCAACTTTCCAAACTTCTCGCATCGAATTTAACCACTTTGGAAAACGCTTTCAGCAAATACGACTTCGTTGAATTGAGCGTCTTGACGATTACAATTCACGCGTAAGTTCATTCTGCATTCTCCATTCATAATTCTGCATTCGCTCACGGCACAGGCAGTTCATCAAAGATTTTCTGGATGACCGTTTCGCTGGTTTTTTCCTCGGCCCCGGCTTCGCCCTTGTCAAAATTCGTCGTGTGCGCGAGACTTCCCCCATGCCAATGACATTGGATCAAATCGTCGAGGAAACCCGCGAGATGCCGGGCGAGGTCGTGGCGGAATTGATTGACCGCATCATGGTCGCGCGGCATGGCGGCATAGAGTCGTCCGTGGCTGAATCGTGGAAAGGCGAGACGGACCGCCGTATCGCGGAAATCGAATCGGGGAAGGTCAAAGGCGTCACGCCCGAGGAAAACGCCGCCCGCATCCAAAAAATCCTCCGGCGGTGAAGCCGCATATCTTTCATCCGGAAGCCGACGAGGAATACGTTCAGGCCGTTCAATACTATGCGGACATCGGCCTCGAACTTGGCTGGCGTTTTCACGACGAAATGGAGCGGCTCATTCAGGAAGCTTGCGCCAACCCGGAACGCTTTTGGAAATTTTCCCCGCCCGCCCGCCGGCATTTGAGCGGTGATTTTCCCTACGCAATCGTCTTCATGGAAAAACCCGAACACATCTGGATTGTTGCGGTGATGCACATGAAACGACGTCCCGGTTATTGGCGCGGGCGGCTGGCCTGATTTTAATTTTTACGGCACGGGCAGTTCATCAAAGATTTTCCGGATGACCGTTTCGCTGGTTTTTTCCTCGGCCTCGGCTTCGTAGCGGCGGTTTTGTTTTAGCGCCGTCAGCGCGGCCTCTTTCCGCTCACCGCCGGGCTTGACTCGCCGGCCCGGCTTGCCTAGCTTCTCCGGCTCGCTGGATGGCGAAAATTCATTCTGATTTCGCCCGATTGCAGCGAGTAACTGAAAGGTCTGTTTGTGAACGTAACCGTAGAAAATTTGGCTCCTTGCAAAAAACTTGTGCGCATCGAAATCGAGGCGAAAGAAGTGGACGAAACCTTTGCGTCCGTCACCAAGGATTATCAGAAACAGGCCGCGCTCCCCGGCTTCCGTCCCGGCAAGGCGCCGCGCGACATGGTCATCAAGAAGTACGAGCAGGACATCAACGAAGAGGTCAAACGCAAGCTCACCTCCGATTCCTACCGCAAGGCGCTCGAAGAAAATAAACTCGACGTGCTCGGCTACCCTGATGTCGAGGACATCCAATTTGGTCGCGGCCAATCCTTGATTTACGCCGCCACCGTGGAAACCGCGCCGGAGTTTGATCTGCCTGACTACAAGGGTCTGCCCGCCAAACAGGAAGCCCGCACCGTCACCGACGAGGACATGACCCGCGCCCTCGACACCTTGCGCCAACAGCAGGTCAGCTTCAACACCGTTGAACGCGCCGCGCAGACCACCGACATTGCGGTCGTGAACTACACCGGCACCGTGGACGGCCAGCCAATCACCGAGCTTGCCCCCACCGCCAAAGGCCTGACCACGCAGCAAAATTTCTGGGTCGAGCTGGACGGCAAGACGTTCATTCCCGGATTTGCCGAACAGTTGCTCGGGGCCAAGGCGGGCGACAAGCGGACGGTCAACGTGGATTTCCCAACTGATTTCGTCACTCCGCAGCTCGTCGGCAAGAAGGGCGTGTATGAAGTCGAAGTCGTCGAAGTGAAGGAAAAAGTTCTGCCCGCGCTCGACGATGCGTTCGCCCAATCTTTTGGCGCCGAAAGTCTGGAAAAACTCCGCGAAGGCGTGCGGAAGGATCTCGAAGTCGAACTGGTCAATGCCCGGAACAAAAGCACCCGTCACCAGCTCATCCGCGCCTTGCTGGACCGCGTGACCTTTGACCTGCCGGAGACCGCCGTCGCGCAGGAAACCAAGAACGTCGTCCAGGACATTGTCCGCGAAAACCATCAGCGCGGCATCACCCGCGACCTGATCGAACAGCAGAAGGAACAGATTTATTCCGCCGCCGCCAGTGGCGCGAAGGAGCGCGTGAAAGTTTCCTTCCTGCTCCAGAAGATTGCGGAGAAGGAAGAGATCAAGGTTGGCCAGGATGAAATCGCCCAGCGCATCGGCAACATGGCGGCGGCATATCAAATCCCGCCGGACAAATTCATCAAGGATTTGCAGAAGCGCAACGGCATCGTCGAGATCTACGACCAGATCATGAACGAAAAAGTCGTGGACATGCTCCAGGCGAACGCGAAGATCGAGGAAATCCCGGCGGCGGTGACTCCGGCGTAAACCAGTCCGGCTTAAACTTGCGGAAGGCAGGAAGTCCTAAACGGCTTCCTGCCTTCTGATTTTCGACGGCAAGGATATTAAATGTTCCTGTTTTGAACGGTTGACCGTGGCGGTTGACTAATTCAATGGGGTGAGCGACCAGTCAGAGTCGCTGGCTGCTGGGGATGACAAACATGAACGCGAGCCAATTGGAAATGCCGATACCGGTGGCGGTGTGCGCCTGGTGCAAGCCGAAAGAGCTGGGCACGGGCGTTGGCGCGGTCTCGCACGGCATCTGCCCACGGCATCTGCGCAACATCCAGATGGAAATGCAGGGTCATCCGGTGAAACCGCTGCGGCGGGTGACGCCCAAATCCTTCACCTCCGAATCGCTCCTCTTCTGATCCCGGCCACGCCCGGCTCACCACTTCACCGGCACGGTCATTTTTTTTCCGAACCGGTTCGCGTAATGCAGTTGCTTGTGTTGCGCGCCGTATTCGTGGACGAGCTTGGTGATCTTCACATCGTAGCAGCAGTACTCCGCAATCTCCGCCAGCTTGCCCTGTTTGAACCATTCGATGGCCTGCAACCCTTCCGCCGTCTTCTCCACGCCGAACGTGGCGGTGGCGATGGAGTCCAGCGACAGCCGGTGGCTCAGCGTGTTCTGCAATTCCACGAGCATGTCCAGTGTGGGCAACTGCCGCAGATCAAGCGTCGTGTAGTAATGCAGCACCTCGTAATCGAAGCGCAGATTGTTGAAGCCCACCACGAGATCCGCACGCTGCAACTCATTGAGCAGATCGTCCACCTGCTTCTCGCCGTAAATTTTATAGCCGCCCATCGCGGTGCTGTACGTCACGCCGATGCTCATCCGCATCTGGCTGATCTTGTCCCAGCCGCCGACTTCCTCGGCGGACTGCTGCGTTTCGAGATCGAAATAGACGATGTTTTTCATCAGGGTTGACCGGCGAAATTCTACTGCGGAAAAACTCCGGCAAAAGGAAAAACATTTTCAACCCCGCGCCCGGAGGGATTTCGAAAACCGCTTGACGATGGGGGAACTTGCCCGAGGCATCGTGGACTGCGGTGGCAAGGCGGGAGCCGCGACACCGCTTTCGGGCGCAGGCCAGACAACCGGATTCAGGAAGCGGTTCGCCCGTGCGCAAGCGGCGTGG
>JAYWBR010000333.1:0-4026 GCA_043781315.1 Verrucomicrobiota bacterium
CTGCTGCGCGTCCGCCTTCAATTTCGTCGCCGCCGCATCCCCGCTCCGGTTCGCCAACGCCGCATCCGCCTGCTGAATCGCTGTTGCATAATCCTTCCCCGCATACGCCTTCTGTCCGACGGTCAGCGCCTCCCGGTATTTCCGGCTCTGCTCCGCCTGCGCTGCCGTTTCCCGCAGGGCTGCTTGTGCTTCGCGCTGCAGATTCTTTGCGTCCTCATCATCAGGCTTATATCCCAAAGCCAGGCCGGCCAGATTGACGGCTTCGTCATACTTCTTGCCTTCAAACGCCTTGCGACCAGCGTCCATCGCCTCAATATATTTCCCTTCCCGCTCCGCCAGCAAGTCTGCCTCATACTTACCCTTTTCGGCATCGCGCTTTAGTTTCGTCGCGGCTGAGTCCTCGGGTTTGCTGATCAGTGCGGCATCGGCCTGCTTGATGGCTTCCGCATATTTTTTCGCTGAGTAAGCGGCGCGCCCGCTTTCCATCGCCGCATCATAATTTTTCTGCCGCTGGGCGTCGCTCTGATTATCCAGTCCTGTCTGCACTTTCTTTCTCAAGGCCGCCGCCGCCGAATCGTTTGGTTTTTTATCCAGCGCAGCCTGCACCTGTGTCATGGCCTCCGGGTAGTTCTTCAGGTCATACGCCTTCTGCCCCGCTTCCATCGCCCTCCCAAAGTCCTGTTCAGTTTGCAAGTTGCTTTTCAACTGGGAAAGTTGGCTGGCCAACGCTTCGCTCGGTCTAAGATTGGCTGCCACCCAATCCAACTGGCGCAGAGCCTCCGGGTAATTTTTCTGGTGGAGCAGTTCGCCCGCAACCTTGACTCCATTCGCGCACTCCTCGCCGTTCCGTTTTTCAATGTCCGCCTTGAGTTTTACGGCAGCGCCGTCCTCCGGTTTTTTATTCAGCGCCAAATTGATCTTGTCCCACGCCAAAATCATATTCGTGCGGTCGAACGATTCCCGGGCCGCACTTAGATCCTTCTCAAATTGAGCGCCCTTCTGCTGGTTGCTCCATTTCATCCAACCGTAAGCACCGCCACCAGCCAGGCCGAGGAGAGCCAATGCCGCCACCGCTCCCAGCACTTTCCCACCGCCCCCGCCTTTTCCGCCCGCCGGAAATTTTTTCGCCAGCGTTTCGAGATTCGTTTCCTCCAGCGACAGTTGCGGGTCGAGCAACTGGTTGCACAGCGCCCGCCAGCGCTCGCCCTCCTTGCCCAGCAGATTCCAGACGGCCGATCGCGGCACGGGATAGTTATAGTCGTACGCGTTGGAAACCAGCCGGCCTTCCACCAGTTGCAGGATGATTTCACCGATCGCCCGGAGATCCTGCGCCTCCATCACCTGGTGCAAAAGTTCATCGGCCGTCTGCCGATCCTCGCCACCCAGGCCGGCGAGTTTCATGGGGGCCGCCGGGTGGGCGTCGGTCAGAGCCAGCGGGGTCTTGCGCAGGGGGCGCGTCGGGCCGACAAGAAATACGTTGGTGGTCTTGAGGTTGCCGTGGGAGTTCCCGCGTGACCGCTTCAGATCCAGACAGCCGCCAACGAGGCAGGCCACAATCTGACGGAGGGCCGCGCTGTCCACGTTGACGCGCCGGTTGATCCAGGCAGCGAGGGAACCGCGTTGAAAATAATCCGTGACGAACCAGGCGCCTTCCTCGGAATTTCCAAAGGCGTGGATCGGAGCCAGACTCCGCGCACCTTCGGTCTGCGCCTTCTTGAGTTGCTTGACCCCTTCGAGAAATTCCAGCGCACGATCGCGATCCAGCGACTCGCCGGCATCGCCCGGCGCGGTTTTCCGGCGGGGGGCATAAACCTTGACGGCGAATTCACCGGCCGATTTGGCAGCGCCGCTTTTGCTGGCCCGCCAGACCGTGGTGACATGGCCGCTTTCATTCGCGACCGCCACCGGCTCGCCGACCGTCTCATAGTCACCAAATATTGGCATTGTGATGATTTGGAATCGGCTGCCAGTTTCACAACTTTAACCCTCACTGCGGCACCGGGCGCTCCCCACCGCGCCGGCACGCTCGCCCGCGTCAGTCGCGGGGGGGCGTGGTGACCACGATGCGTGAATCCAACACCTCGACCTCGATGGTCTGCTTCTGGGCCTTCCACGCTTTTTTGTCGAGCGACACGGGAACTTTCCACAGCCCGCCAGCCTCCGGCAGGCGCGCCACGAGCAGCAGCTCGACGACCCCGTGTTTCAGCCATTGGTCCCAAACCTCTTTGTCTTTGGCTGAAATCACCCAAGGCTCACCTTGTTTCAAAAACTTGCTCTGCGGACGGGCATCCCGGCGAATCTGGCTGTCCGGCTTCCAATAATCCTCCCACGACATGCCCTCGAAATATTTTTGATCCGTGGCGGTCACGCCGATGACGTCCATCTCGATGGACGCGGAGGTTTTTTTGGTGATGCTCAGCGTCCACGGGACGGCGTTGATTTTCGGCGTGGACGCACAGCCGGCAATGACCAGCGCGAGCGTGACTGAAGCGAAAACGAACAACACAATTTTATTTTTCATTTTTTGTGGCTGTCAGACTACTTGTTAAACCGTTTCGGGGTTGCTTTGTACAGGCCCGCCCGGGCAGGGTCAAGTTGCAAAAAGGTTCCGAATCATCGCGCCCTTCATTTGGCGCATCGCAGGTGACGAAGCTTGCACAACCGGCCATCCATGCGGCAATAATCTGCGCGATGGCGAAACCGAAGATCACGCTGGAAACCCTCTGCTGGAACGCAGCGCTGGAGCAAAGCTTCGCCGCGTGCCGGCAAAAAGGCTGGCAGCCGGCGCGCGTGGCGGTGGAGGACAAGCACCATTACGTGCTCTTCAGTGCGGCTGACCCGGTGGTGGGAAAAGTCCCCGGCAAGCTGCTCCACGCGGCGAAGTCCAATGCGGAACTGCCCAAGGTCGGCGACTGGGTGGCCTTCTCCATGGTGCCCAACGAGGACAAGGCCGTCATTCATCAGGTGCTGCCCCGCCGGACAAAACTGTCGCGCAAAGTTCCCGGGCGCGAAACCGAGGAGCAGGTGCTGGTCACGAACGTGGACATCGCGTTCGTCGTGCAGGCGCTGGATCGCTCGTTCAATCCTGGCCTGATCCAGCGGCATCTGGCGATGGCGGTGGAAGGCGGCGTCAAGCCCGTCGTCGTTTTGAACAAGGCCGATTTGTGCGACGACATTCTCGCGAAGCTGGCCACGGTGGAAAGCCTCGCGGACAAAGCACCCGTCATCGCCGTCAGCGCGCGCACCGGTCGCGCGATGGACAGCCTGACGCAACTCGTGCGGCCCGGTCAGACGGTGGTGTTCATCGGCAAGTCTGGCGTGGGGAAATCATCCCTCATCAATCACATTTATGGCGACGATGTTTTGCCGACGACCGAAGTCCGCGAGAGCGATGCCAAAGGCCGGCACACGACGTCGTGGCGCGAGTTGATTGTCCTGCCGAACGGCGGCCTGGTGATTGACACGCCGGGGATGCGGGAATTTCAGATGTGGCTTTCCGACGAGACGGGCCAGGAAGCCTTCGCCGATGTGGAAGCGCTGGCGGTGCAATGTCATTTCCGCAGTTGCGGCCATACGACCGAGAAGCGCTGCGCCGTGCTGGCAGCCGTGGCAAACGGGGGGTTGACGCCGGAGCGTTATGACAATTATCTCAAGCTCAAACGGGAGCTGAAGTTTCTAAGCCAAGCCGCGCAGCACCGCGAGCTGATCAACAACAAACGTCAGACCAAGACCGCGCAGCGGGCACTCGACCGGCGCAAATTTCCGGCGGGTGAAACGGCGGAGGATTGACGTTTTAATTCGGAGGCGACAGTATTTCGCAAACATCCAATTAACCAAACCAACTAACATCATGCCAAGACCCGTCACTCTTTTCACCGGCCAATGGGCCGATCTCTCGCTCGCCGACCTCCTGCCGCTCGTCAAGAAGATGGGCTACGACGGCGTGGAACTCGCCTGCTGGGGCGACCACTTTGAAGTGGATCGCGCGCTGGCCGAACCGGACTACTGCAAAAAGAAATGGGCGCT
>JAYWBR010000334.1:0-4007 GCA_043781315.1 Verrucomicrobiota bacterium
CAGTTACGTGGTGGAGACCGACGTGCATTTCCCCACCGACTTGAACCTGCTCTGGGACGCGGGCCGCAAGTGCGTGGACTTGATTGAAGGATTTCGCGCCGCCGGCGACGCGCTGCCCGGCTGGCGCAAGGCCAAGGACTGGCGGCGGCAACGGGTGTGGTTAAAAGTGGGTGAGGCAACTTGCCAAGGTAGGGCGCGCCGCTCCGCGCGCGCCGGGTAACTGACTTCGTGGCCGCGGAGCGTCGCGCCCTACCGCACTTTCCCTTTGAATGCACAGCTTTCACCTTTCGCCTCACCCGACTTTAATCACACCCCTACGCGACACGTGCCAAATTTTCACTTCCCTCCCGAACAAGTCTCTGTCAGATTCCGCCCGGGATTTAATTTCACGCGGACCTGTCACGGAGAAATCCAGCATGAAGAAAATATTGTACGTCGAGGATGATGTCCTGATCGCCAAGCTTTACAGCGAGAAGCTGGCGGCGGCGGGCTTTGAAGTGGTGACGGCCCAGGATGGTCTGGCCGCCGTGCAGCGCCTGCGCGAATTCACCCCCGACCTGGTCGTGCTCGATCTGCTCATGCCCAAGCTCACCGGCGTGGACGTGCTGAAATTCATGCGCGGACAGCCCGCCCTCAAGGACACCCGCATCATCGTCTTCTCCAATTCTTTTCTCAGCAACCTCATCGAGCAGGTGGCCCACATCGGCGTCGAGGAGGCGCTGGTCAAAGCCTCGGTCACCCCGGCGCAGCTCGTGAACATCGTCAACAAAACCCTCGCCGGTCCCGCACACATTTTGAGCGCCGAGGAACTCGCCGCCCATCTTCACGAATCCGCCCCGGCGGCGGCCATCACCCTCACGGCGAAACCGGCCCCCGCACCGCAGCCGGCCCTTTCCAATCCCACGCCCGCACCGGCACCTCGTCGCGCGCCGCCCGCCCCGCCGCCTTCCGAGTTTGACCCGCGTGCGCAAACGGAATTCGCCGACCAGTCGCCGGCCATCCTCCAAAGCCTGCGCCAGATCTGCCGGGAATTTCTTGAAGCTGGCGAGTCGCCGGTCGAACCGCGCAAGCTGGCCGACCTGCGCCGCAAGATCGGTTTCGTCGCCCAGATGCTCGGGCTGGCCGGCCGGCATCGGCTCGCCCAGTTGTGCAGCGCGCTCGATGCCCTGCTGTTCCAACTCGAAGACCGGCCCGCCACCATCACTGATTCCATCCGCCACACCATCGCCGCCACCGTCGCGTTGCTGGGGGAACGGCTCAGTCAAAAACAGCCCGCCGACGCGGACGGCCAGGCGCCCCTGAAAATTCTGGTGGTGGATGACGACGCGGTTTCCAGCCGGGCCGTCGTCCTCGCCCTGGGCCGCGCAAAACTCAACGCCGTCAGCGTCACCGATCCCTTCGACGGCCTCAAACAACTTCAGCAAAATGCCTGGCACCTCGTGCTACTCGACGTGAACATGCCCGGCCTGGACGGCCTCGCGCTCTGCGATCAGATCCGCAGCCTGCCGTTGCACCAGACGACGCCGGTGATTTTCGTCACCAGCCAGGCCGATTTCAAAACCCGCGCCCGCTCCGTCCTCAGCGGCGGCAACGATCTCATCGCCAAACCGATCCTGCCGACCGAACTGTGCGTCAAAGTCCTGTCGCATCTGGTGCAAAACAACCATCACGGCTGATCCCTTCATTCGAGCGCGTGGCTGCTGGTGGCGATGGCTTCGGAGAAAAGAGTCAACACTTCCGCCCGCGACAGCGCGCCGATCAGCCGGTACTCCAGCAGCGTGTTCACGACCGGGATGTTTCGCTGCTCGCTGGCCAGCACGACCGGCAGCACGTCCAGCAGCCGTTGGCCCGGTGTCACGCAGACCGGCGGCGGGCGCATCACATCGTAGGCGATCACCGCGCTCAGCTCCTCGCCCGCGTTCAGGTACTCCTTGAGATCCTGCAAGGCGACCATTCCGATCAATTGCTGCTGCGCGTCCACGACCGGCAGAAAATTGTTCGGGCTGGTGAGGAAACGGTTGGCCATCTGCCTCAATGTTGCGTTCTCGCGCACGGGGGGCACCGGCACGCGCATGAGATCGCCCACCATGCGTTCGGTCGCCGCGCCGGCCTTCGCGCTTTCTCCTTCCACCGTCACCCCTTTGCGGCGCAAGGGTTCGGTGTAGATGGATTCCGGATGAAACTTCCGCGCCACGAGAATCGAAACCACGCACGCCAGCATCAACGGCGGCATCAGCGAATAGTCGAGCGAGATTTCCAGCACCATGATCATCGCCAGCAGCGGCGAGCGCGTCGTGGCGGACAACATGCTCCCCATGCCCACCACGGCGAACACGGCCACCGGCATCCCGTGTGCGAACCCCAGCCGGTTCAAGGCCAGGCCGAACGCCGCGCCCAGGCTCGCGCCGAGAAAAATCGTCGGGGTGAACACGCCGCCCACCGCGCCCGAACCGACGGTGGCGAGCGTGGCCAGCAGTTTGGCCAGCAACAGCGCGGCGATAAAAAGCAGCGGCGCAGGCTCGTTCAAAAATTGCTCGTGCAGAATCCGATTTGTGATGACGTAACCGTTTCCCCAGACTTCAGGAAATTGCGTCGCGATGAGGCCCACGATCAATCCGCCCAGCATCAGCCGGATATAAAGCGGGACGCGGATTTTTCCAAACAATTCGCCGCTCAGATTAAGCAGCCGCAAAAACAACGATCCCAGCAGGCCCGTCGCCACGCCCAGCAGGACGAACCACGGCAGTTGTGTCACGCTCGTGAAATCAAACGACGGCGGCGCGTACCAGGATTTGATGCCGAAGAAAGTCCGCGTGATCATCGTCGCCACCACCGAGGCAAAGACCAGCGGCGCGAATAGGTTCATGGAAAAATTGCCCAGCACGATCAGCGAGGCGAAGACCGCGCCGGTGATGGGCGCATTGTACGCCGCCGCGATGCCCGACGCCGCACCGCAGCCCACCAGCAGCCGCAAGCGGTACGGCGGCCACTTCGCCAACTGTCCCCACTTGGAGGCGAGCGTGGCGGAAAGTTCCACGATGCCGCCCTCGCGTCCGATGGAGCCGCCGGTGCCGATGGTCACGAGCGACGACAGAAATCTCACCAGGCCGGATCGCAGCGGCAGCTTGCCGTCACCGGCCACCACCACTTCGAGAATGTTCGTCGAGCGTTGCGGGCCGGCGAATTTGAGGCCGAAATACAAAACCAATCCCGCGATCAATCCACCGAGCGTGGGCGTGATCAGCCGTCCCCAGTAGTTCATCATCTCCGCGACCTCGACTGGGTCGCCGGGCCGGCGCAGGAAAAACCCCTTCACCGATTCCATCGCGTAGTAATAGCAAAGATTGACCAGCCCGCCGATGACGCCGACACCGCCGGCCAGCACCAGATGAAAGGCCTCCTCGCTGAAGCAGAGTTTATCCCGGATGGGCAGCAACTGCTGCCAATGGCGGCGCAGGAAAGCACGCCCCTTGACGATGAGATTGTCCAACGCGAACGGCACAGGGCCATGTTACCGAACCTCGCGGTTTTGACGAGCCGGGATTCAGTTGAGCTTGCGCAACTGCCAGGAACGGAGCGCGGCTGTGTCGCCGCGACCAGCCGCAGCACGTTCAAATGTCGAGCAGGGTGGAATTGTTCAAACGCGCCCTGCATTGCGAACCCGTAGCGGCGCGTCGGCAGACCGCCGCTGACCGGTTCAAAATGGCGGCGCTCTGCCGAGACACCGTTACGCCGCTTCAGTAAACCAAAACCAGCACCGCCGCCTGCTTGGCCCGCTCCACGACCTCCTCAAATTTAATTTCCTTCGTGTTAGCGTCTTTGAGTTTGGCCGACACGTCCGGCACCGATTCAAGGAAGCTCAGGAGATAACCGCTTTTGACCGCGTAATTCACATTCTCCGGCAATGCCCCGCTCGACGCCAGCGCCGCCGCCGCATTCAGCTTGGCCGACACCACGCCCACCACGTTGCCGCGCTCGTCCACCAGCGCCCCGCCCGAATTGCCCGG
>JAYWBR010000335.1:0-4007 GCA_043781315.1 Verrucomicrobiota bacterium
CGTCCGGCGGAGTTGTTTTCGGCGCAAGGTGTTTTTCTGGCGATGAGCAGTTGGGGCGTGCTGGAAGCGGTGCAACTCGACGGGCGGAAAATCCAACGCGCCGCGTGCGTCCAAAACATCCAGCGCGGCTACGAGGAATTGTTGCGCGCGGAAACGGCGTAAACTTTATTCCGATTGGTTTGCGTCAACCGTGTGGTTGTGGCCAGGGCTGACGCATACGGTAAAAAGACCTTGCGAACCGAGGGTTTTTCTCAGTGTACATGCGGCAGTCTTCTGGTTAAACTGTCCGACTATTTCACAGTCGTCGGCAGGTACAAGATGTGTTCCGGCTGCGTCGGCGCGTAGGCGTTGCGCTGGGGAATGGCTGCGCGATCAAATGCCTTGTATTCCTTGATCGCACCCGCGCGGCCGATGACGACGTAGTCGCGCAAAACGCCGTGGCCATTTTTGGTCGAGTCGCTGAAATGCGCCTGGCCATAACCCACGCCGTTGCCGGAGAGGTTGGAGGAAAAATATTTCAGGCCGGTGATCTTGCCGGGGTTTTGCGCATCATCGCGAATCCAATCAATGAAGATGACCGAATGTCCGCCGGACGGCGTGCTGCTGTAACTGAGAAAATCCCCGGGTCGCGCGGCGGCCAAGTTCGTGATCGCACGGCCAAGGCCGTAGCTGGTGATGGCGCGCTGCTCGGAATCGCCTTTGCCTTCGATGTACCAAAGTTGAAGCGTGTTGAAGAGGTCGTTGAACGTCATGCCGTTGAAGTCGTCGGCGTCGAGACCTTTCTGGATGTTGCGCAGCTTCATCGCGCGCACGAAAACCTCAAAGGTGAAGCCGCAGCAATAACTGCAACGCGAGCCGTCGGGATACGCCTTGGCGACGACCATGCCGCGATACCACAGATCCTGCGTGACGCCGTTGTAGATGTCGTACTCCCACGGCTTCCAACTGCAATGATACTGATACGAACCGTCGAGCGGATAGCCGGAGATGACCTTCAGCACGTAGGGGTTCAACGCGCCCTCGGCGTCATCCGAGACGATGTCTTCGCGGGCGTAGGCTTTGGCCAGCGCCTTGTCCACCGGCGAAAAGCCGCGTTCGTCCACCGGGTAGGGGCGCGGCGTGTAGCTGTAGCGACGGGGGATTTTATTGTTGGAAGAATTGGCGACTGATGGAGTTGGGCTTGCCTGCTTGAGAGTGCTTTTCTGGCAACCCACGAGGCAGATCAGCGCCAACAAGAGTGCGGAAAAAACTACGACGGAAGCTTGTTTGGTTTTCATGCGAGAATTTTTTCGATCTGCGCCAGCTCTTCGCCGGTGAAGTTCAAGTTGCGCGTTGCGCCGACGCAATCATCCACCTGGCTCACGCGGCTCGCGCCGATGAGCGCGCTCGTGACCGTCTTGTGCCGCAACACCCACGCCAGCGCCATCTGCGCGAGGGTCTGTCCGCGTGACTGCGCGAGGTCGTTGAGCTTTTTGGTCTTGGCCAAAACTTCGTCGGTGATGTGATCGGGCCGGAGAAACCGGGTGTCGCGGCTCGCGCGTGAATCGGCGGGGACGCCTTTGAAATAGCGGTCGGTCAACAAGCCTTTGGCCAGCGGCGAGAACACCACCGCCCCGATGTTTTCTTGGGCCAGCGTGGCAAGCAACTCCGGTTCAACCCAGCGATCCAGCATGCTGTAACGCGGTTGATGAATCAGGCAGGGCGTGCCCAGCTCGCGGAGTATTTTAGCCGCGCGCACGGTCTCGGCGGGCTGATAATTCGAGAGGCCGACGTACAGCGCCTTGCCGCTGCGAACGGCGTGGGCCAGCGCGCCCATCGTCTCCTCCAGCGGCGTGTCGGGGTCGGGCCGGTGCGAATAAAAAATATCCACGTACGGCAAACCCATCCGCTTGAGCGATTGATCGAGCGAGGACAAAAGATATTTCCGCGAACCCCATTCGCCATACGGCCCCGGCCACATGTAGTAACCGGCCTTGGTGGTGATGATCATTTCATCGCGCCACTGGCCGAGGTCTTCGCGCAGGATGCGGCCGAAAGTTTCCTCCGCCGAACCGTCCGGCGGGCCGTAGTTGTTCGCCAGATCAAAGTGCGTGATGCCCAGATCAAAGGCGCGGCAGGCGATGGCGCGGGCGTTGTCATAGGAATCCTTGGAACCGAAATTATGCCACAACCCGAGTGAGATCAGCGGGAGCTTGATGCCGGAGCGACCGCAGCGACGGTAAAATTGCGGCGAATCATAACGGGTGGCGGCGGGCGAATAGCTCATGGCCGCAGCTTAATGGAAAGACGATTTGGCTTCGACAAAAAAATCGGGCCAAGCTCCCCCGCTCCCGTGGCGCTAGAGTGGCAGGATGAGCAGGACGTAGGTCATCTGCGCTGCAGCCAGGGTTCCGAGGAGGATAGACACAATCCACAGCGGTTTTTTCTTCACGATCAAACACATCGCACCCAGCGCGATGGCGACCTGGAACAGCGTTATGGAAAGCCCCATTTCCTTGGAATGTTCGGCGGCGCGGACCGCCGTGTTGCGCGCGGCGTCGCGGGCGGCTTCATGTTTTTTCGCCAGTGCCGTGATGTCGGCCTTGTCCTTTTCGTATTTATCAACCTTCGCCTTCATCCTGGCCACGGCGACGGAGTCCGGCGACGAGGAGGCGTTCAGGTGGTCCAGCTCGATTTCGTAGAGATTTTGTTTGATGGACTTGGCCTGATAATAGGACCACTGATCGGAAGCCTCCGCTTGATTGAACGTCGCCTCGTTCATCTCCTTTAACGTGCGCGTCGAGAAGCCTCCGCCCTTGAGCGTTGCAACGGCCGCCAGCACCGCGATGACCACCATCGTGAGCGAGACATATTTCGTCCAGCGGTCGCGCTTTTCTTTTTCCTTCTGGGCGACATGTTCCGCCCGCAACTCCGTCACCAGCTGTTTCAGTTCATCCAGATCCGTCGTTTGCATGATTGTGATTTTCTAAAAAAATTGTCTGACCGCCCGCCACTCCGGCGCAAACGGGCGGGCAGAATGTAGAAAGTCAATCCGCCTGTCGAGTCTCTGTTGCCGCGCGAAACGGTTATCGAGCCAAGACGCCCAAAACAGGGCAACATTGGATGGCTGGAATAATTTGGGAAAACCTCACGCCTTCTGCCCAGCCGTTGCGACGCCCTGGGGGGCGGCTTTGTCGGGGCAAGTGCGCAAAACCCGCACCTGTTCGACATGCGTCAGCCCTGCATCGTAGATTGACACGCCTAGCTTGATAAGTATGCTCGGCCTCAGCAACCGGAAGTGCATCAAACGATGCGCCAAAATAAATTATATGAACGACCCACAAACCTATTCGGGAAATATCCCGGTCATCGAACTGGACGACCGCTCGCGCAGCCGTTTCATCGCGCGAACCTACAACCATCTGTTCTGTGCGATCACTGCCTTCACGCTGATCGAAATCGCCCTGTTCAAGTCCGGCCTGGCGGAACCCATCGCCCGCGTCTTATTGGGCGGTTCCTGGCTGCTGGTAATGGGTGGATTCATGCTCATCTCCTGGCTCGCCCGGAGCGCGGCGCATCGTTCCAACTCGCAGGCGATGCAATACGCAGCTTTGGCGGCGTATGTGGTTGGGCAGGCACTCATCTTCGTGCCGTTGCTCTACATCGCCGACCGGTATGCGCCGGGAACGATTGCCAGTGCGGCCGCCATCACGTTTGTTGCGTTCACCGCGCTGACGCTGGTGGTGTTCATCACGCGCAAAGATTTCTCCTTTCTGCGCGGCATCCTGATGTGGGGTGGCATCATTGCCCTGGTTACTGTCGTGGCGGGCGCGATCTTTGGTTTTCAATTGGGCACCTTTTTCTCGGTCGCCATGGTGGCGCTGGCGGGCGCGGCGATCCTCTACGACACGTCCAACGTGCTACATCACTATCCTGAAGACCGCTACGTGGCGGCGTCGCTGGAACTGTTCGCCTCCGTCGCGCTCATGCTCTGGTATGTGCTGCGCCTGCTGAGTTCGCGGCGCTGA
>JAYWBR010000336.1:0-3994 GCA_043781315.1 Verrucomicrobiota bacterium
TGCTTTACCGCCTGCTGTTCGCTGATGGTTTTCATCCTCGCAAACAGTGCCGCACCGGGCGCGGAGCGTCAAGCCGGTGAACCGCCTGAAATTCCCGGCGGCGACTCGCAATCTTCAGGGCGGCAGGCGGGGACGCCGATGAAACCCGTAGGGGACGAGGTAACGAGGCTCAAACCAAAAGCAGTCAGCCATCCGATTTCGATTTAACGCCAAGGCGCAAAGAGGCAAAGACGCGACGAGAGAAATATGGGTAGGGACGTGTTCCACCGCGTCCGCATCTTTTCCTGAACAGTCAGGGACGCGGTGGAACGCGTCCCTACCACGCTTGATTTGAATGGTTGCTTTGCGTCTTGGCGTTGAATTCCGACGACCGGGTTTCGGCTGGCGTAGGAGACGAGGAGACGAGGGCTTCGATTGTTTCCGCTTTCCCGCTTTTCCGCTTTCCTCTTTTCCGAAATGAGCCTCCTCCCGTCGTCGCCTACAGTTTTTGAAAGGGGCGCTTCATTCTGCCTGCGGCCTTTGAAACCTGTAGGAGCACCGGCGGTGGCTTGAAGGCGGAATGCCGCGCAGAATTGACGCTCGCAGATTTCCCGCGCACACTCCGCTGGATGACCGCATTCGCCACATATCTGGACGAAATCAAAAAGAATCTCGCGCATGGCGACGCGACCGAACATACCCACCGTCCCGCGCTCAAAAAACTTTTAGAATCAGTTGGTCAGGGAATCATTGCCACGAACGAACCCACGCGGATTCTTTGCGGCGCTCCTGATTTCATCCTCACCAAAAGCAAAGTGCCGCTCGGCCATGTCGAAACTAAAGATGTGGGTGAAAATCTCACTGCGATGGAGAAGGGCAAGCCGCCGTCCGGTGAACAATTTGGCCGCTATCGCGACGGATTGCCCAACTGGATTCTCACCGACTACCTTGAATTCCGCTGGTATGTGAGTGGCGAGCCGCGCCTGACCGTCCGGCTTGCGGAACTGGACGCCAAAGGGAAATTACAACCAATCCCGAACGGCGAAGCGGAACTGGAAAATCTCCTCAAAGCGTTTCTCGCGCAAAAGGCCAAGACCATCGGCACGGCCAAAGACTTGGCCGGACGCATGGCGGGCATGACGCGAATCATCCGCGACCTCATCATCAAGACGTTTGAGCATGAAGTTGAAAAAGGGTTTCTACACAAATGGATCGCCGCTTTCCGCGAAACGCTGATTCCCGACCTCGAAGAAAAGCAGTTCGCGGATATGTTCGCGCAAACGCTCGCTTACGGTCTGTTTGCCGCCCGTGTTCACACGCCGGTCAATAAAGCATTCTCGCGTGAGATGGCTGCTTACAATTTGCCGAAGACCAATCCATTTCTTCGCAAACTATTTTCTGAAATTGCGGGCGTGGATATGCCCGAAACAATTGACTGGGCTGTGGATGACCTCGTGGAATTACTCAATCACGCGGACATGGCGGCGGTGCTGAAAGATTTTGGCAAGGGCAAGGGCAAGTCAGACCCGGTCGTGCATTTTTACGAGACGTTCCTGGCGGCTTACGACCCGAAGATGCGCGAAGTGCGCGGCGTTTTTTACACGCCCGAACCCGCCGTCAGCTACCTTGTCCGTTCGGTGGATCATTTGCTAAAGACTCGCTTCCAACGTCCGAAAGGTTTGGCCGATGAGAACACGCTCATCCTTGATCCCGCCACCGGCACGGCGACGTTTATCTATTTCATCGTTGACCAGATTTACCAGAAGTTTGCCAGGCAAAAGGGCGCGTGGGATGGCTATGTGGAAAAGCATCTGCTCAACCGTATTTTCGGTTTTGAATTATTGATTGCACCTTACGCCATCGCCCATCTCAAACTGGGGATGCAGTTGCAGCAAATGGGCTACAAGTTTGGCTCCGACCAACGCCTGGGCATTTACTTGACCAACACGCTGGAAGAAGCGGCCAAGAAAAGCGAACAGCTCATCACCGGCTGGATCGCCGACGAAGCCAACGCCGCCGCCAACATCAAGCGCGACCAACCGATTATGGTTTTGGTTGGCAACCCGCCTTATTCTGGTCATTCCGCCAATCGCAGTTGGGTTAAAGTCAGAGTGACCAAGGGACAACAATACGTTGCCGACTTTGGATTGGAACAAGGACGGGTCACGGAAATCAAAAAGAAAGCGGCGGCGGACGGCGTGGTGGAAGTGCCGACTTTCATCGGACATTTGATTCAAGATTATTACGTCGTGGATGGCGTGTGGCTGGGCGAGCGGAATCCAAAATGGCTGCAGAATGACTATGTGAAGTTTATCCGTTTCGCCCAATGGCGGATTGACCAGACGGGCGAGGGCATCGTCGCTTTCATCACCAGCAACAGCTACCTCGACAGTCCGACGTTTCGCGGGATGCGGCAAAGTTTGATGGGCAGCTTCAACGAGATTTACGTCTATGACCTGCACGGAAACGCCAACAAGAAAGAACGCGCGCGGGACGGCGGCGAGGATAAAAACGTGTTCGACATTGCCGAAGGCGTGTCGCTTCTGCTGTGCGTGAAGCAGCGGGACAACCAGACGCCTTGCCAAGTTTCTCACGCCGACATTTTGGGTTCGCGCGAAGCCAAATACACGCTGCTGGATGAATCCGACGTGGGCAAAACGGATTGGGCCGAACTGAAGCCCGTGTCGCCGCATTACTTCTTCATGCCGCAAACCATCAAGCGGCGGGCGGAGTATCAAAAGCTGTGGCAGATCACCGACATAATGCCGAAAAACCTGCTCGGCTTTCAGACGCACCGCGACCCGGTCGCCATTGCGTTTGACGAGGCGACGCTCAAAAAGCAGGTAACGGAGCATCTCGGCGAAGAACCTTCGGAAGCTGACTGGAAAACGAACTGCCGCCTTTGTGATTACCGGCCTTTCGACCGGCGTTTTGTTTTTCTCGACACCAGCGTCACTGACCGACCACGTCTGGACATCATCGCGCACCTTTTCAAAGCCAACCTTGCGCTCAATACCGTGCGGCAGACCAAAGCTTCGACTTGGCAGCACGCCGTTGTCAGCAACCGCCCCACGCCCGCCGTCTTTGTTGAAATCAAGGACGGCTCAAATGTTTTCCCACTTTACCTTTACGACGACGCCGAACTGGAAACCCAAAAACGTCGCGGCGGCGGCACGATGCTCATGGCGTTGTTTGAATCGTCGCCCGGCTACTCGGTTCGCCGCGCAAACCTGAATCCCAAGTTCATCGCCGACCTCACGCAGCGGCTCGGCTTGAAATGGCTGCTCGTTGACCGTGGCGATTTGAAGAAGACCGTCGGACCGGAAGATTTTTTCCACTACGCCTACGCCGTGTTTCATTCGCCCGCGTATCGCGGGCGTTACGCGGAGTTTTTGAAAATTGATTTCCCGCGCCTGCCGTTGACCAGCGATATAAAATTGTTCCGCACGCTCGCCACCAAAGGCGCGGAGTTGGTCGCGCTGCATTTGATGGAATCGCCCAAGCTCGATGAACTCATCACCGAGTTCCCCGTGAAAGGCGATTGCAAGGTGGAGAAGGTTCAATACACCGACAACGACCAGCGCGTGTGGATCAATGCTAGGCAATACTTTGGCGGCGTGCCGAAAGCGGTTTGGGAATTTCATGTCGGCGGCTACCAAGTTTGCGAGAAATGGCTCAAAGACCGCAAAGGCCGCAAGCTTACTTACGAAGACATCCAAGACTACCAAAAGACCGTTGTTGCCTTGAGCGAAACAATTCGCTTGATGGCGGAGATTGACGCGGCCATCGAAACGCACGACGGCTGGCCGTTGTCGTAAGGCGCTGGTTATTTGAGTCAATCCTGAGTTGAGCAATTGCGGTAACTGGTTGCGGTAGCGCGGGCGCGGTTGGCGGAACTGGAAGCCAGTTTCACGAAGGAGAAATCGCGCGTGGATGTCATGCAGGCGGTGTTGTTCCGGCAGTTGCGCGAGCATTATCAGCAGCGCGACCGGCTGCGGCTCATCGTGGATTACCG
>JAYWBR010000337.1:0-3991 GCA_043781315.1 Verrucomicrobiota bacterium
CGCGTCGCTACGCGCGCGCCGGGCAACGGACTGCGTGGCGGCGGCGCGCGCGGAGCGACGCGCCCTACCACGCTTTGACCTTGTATGAACGGCTTTCACCTTTCGCCTCCCCCGACTTTAATCACACCCGGCGTTCTCAACCGGCGGATTCTGATTTGCCGGAAATCGCGGTGCGCCGTCACCTTTTTTCTGGAGCATTTTTCCCGCGACGCCGTCCAATCTTTCAGCTATGTATCGAAAACAACAGACCCTTATGAAAACAAAAACCATCATCTCCCTCCTTTCCCTTGGCGCGGCGGCGCTGCCGGCATTCGCCCAGCCCGCGCTCACCATCTACAACCAGAACTTCGCCGTCGTGCGTGACACCGTGCCGCTCGACTTGAAAGCCGGTGTCAACGAGGTCCGTTTCGGCAATGCCACGGCGCACGTCGAGCCGGACTCGGTGATCCTGCGCGATCCCGCCGGGAAGCGGGCATTTCAAATCCTGGAACAAAATTATCGCAACGATCCGGTGTCGCAGGAACTGCTGCTGTCGTTGTTCGAGGGCAAGACGATTGATTTTGAAATCAGCCGCATGAAGGACAACACCGAGACGCGCGAACGGATTCCCGGCAAGATCATCCGCAGCGGCTATGTGCCCGGCGCAGGCGCGGAACAGCCGATCATCGAAGCGAACGGCCGGTTGCAGTTCACGCTGCCCGGCACGCCGTTGTTTCCGAGCCTGGGCGACGACACCGTGTTGAAACCTTCGTTCAACTGGCTCATCAAGTCCGAGCAAACCGTCAAGTTTGACGCGCAGATCGGCTACGTCACGGGTGGGTTCACCTGGGCGGCGGACTACAATCTCGTCGCGCCGGAGACAGGCGACCTGGTGGATTTGATCGGCTGGGTCACGGTGAAAAACGAAAGCGGCACCAGCTTTCGCGACGCGAAAATAAAATTGATGGCGGGGGATGTGAACAAGGTTCAGCCGCCTACGGAAATGGTTTACAAGCGGGCCATGATGGCGCCGATGGGTGCGGGAAAGGCCGACGCCGTCGTCACGGAAAAATCCTTCGACGAATTTCATCTCTACACCCTGGCGCGGCCCACGACGCTGCGTGACCGCGAGACGAAGCAAGTGGAGTTCGTCCGCGCCACAGGCGTAAAAGCACCGGTGATTTATGTCTATGACGGCGCGGCGGGATTTGGTTTTTACGGCGGCTTGAACAACGATCGCAATTACGGCAGCCAGGGCAACAAGAAGGTGACGGTCATGCGCGAGTTCGTGAACGCGGAGACGAACCATCTGGGCGTGGCGCTGCCCAAGGGCAAGCTGCGCTTCTATCGCAGCAACGACGACGGCCAGTTGGAGTTCACCGGCGAGAATGAAATTGATCACACGCCCCGCAACGAAACGATCCGCGTGACCACCGGCAGTTCGTTTGATCTCGTTGGCGAACGCAAGCAAACGGATTTCAAGACCGACCGCGCCGACAAGTGGCTCGACGAAACCTTCGAGATCAAACTGCGCAACCGCAAAAAGGAACCCGCCCAGTTCCGCGTCGTCGAGCATCTCTATCGTTGGAACAACTGGAAGATCACCGCGCAGTCGGACGAGTTCAAAAAGACCGACGCGCAGACGATTGAGTTCCGCGTGAGCGTGAAGCCGGACGAGGAAAAGACGGTGACTTACACCGTGCATTATTCGTGGTGACAGGCCGGGTGGGGCGCGTCACTCCGTGCGCGCCGGGGTGTGGGTTTGCGGTGGACGGCGCGCACGGAGTGTCGCGCCCTACCGACACTTCAACCGGCCCACTCCGTTTTGCCCCAATCCAAATCTTGAACTTGGCGCGCCCGCCGCTACACTGCCCGGATGCATAGCTTTCGCTACGTTGGAAATAAACTTTACTGTGAAGGTGTCGCCATTGAATCGCTGGCGAAGAAATTCGGCACTCCGTTCTACGTCTATTCGCAGACGACGCTGACGGATCATTTTCAAAAACTGCATCTGGCGATGGCCCCGGTGGATCACCTCGTCTGCTTCGCGATGAAGTCGAACTCCAACCTGTCCGTGCTGCGGACGCTCGCGAACCTGGGCAGCGGCTTTGACATCGTGAGCGACGGCGAACTGCACCGCGTGATCGAAGCCGGCGGCGACCCGCGCCAGTGCGTTTTCGCCGGCGCGGGCAAGACGGCGGCGGAGATCGAGTTCGCCTTGAAGAAGAACGTCTATTGCTTCAACGCGGAGAGCGAGCCGGAGCTGGAGCGCATCAACAAGGTCGCGGCGCGGTTGAAAAAAATCGCGCCGGTGTCCGTGCGCGTGAATCCGAACGTGGCGGCCAAGACCCATTCCAAAATCACGACCGGCACCTACGAGGACAAGTTCGGCATCGCCTTCGAGCAGATCGAGGGCGTCTATGCCCGCGCCAGCAAGCTGAAAAACTTGCGGCTGCGCGGCGTGCAGATGCACATCGGCTCGCAGATCACGGAGACAACGCCGTTCGAGACGGCGGTGAAAAAGATGCTGCCGCTCGTGACGAAACTGAAGGCACGGCACGGGATTGAATTTTTCAGCATCGGCGGCGGGTTGGGCATTGTCTATAAGCCGGCGCTGGCCAGCGGTTCGCCGGCCTGGTGGAAATCGGCGGCGGCGAAAAACATTCTGACGCCGGACAAATACGCGGCGCGCTTGCTGCCGCTGCTCCAGCCGCTCGGTTTGAAAATCGTGATGGAACCGGGCCGTTTCATTTCCGGCAACGCGGGCATCCTCGTCACGCACGTCGAATACGTGAAGCGCACGGGCCGGAAGAATTTTGTCATCGTGGACGCGGCGATGAACGACCTGATCCGCCCGGCGTTTTATGACGCCTACCACGAGATCGTTCCGCTGGTGGACAAACATCGCGAGGTCGTGACATCGGATGTCGTCGGCGGCGTTTGTGAATCCGGTGATTTCTTCTGCAAGGACCGGCCGCTGCCGAAGTTCATCGAAGGCGACCACCTTGCGCTGATGAGCGCGGGCGCTTATGGCTCGGTGATGGCATCGAACTACAACAGCCGTCCGCTGATCACCGAAGTGCTGGTGCAGGGAAATAAATTCGCCGCCGTGCGCGAACGCCAGCCGATGAAGGAAATCTGGGCGGGTGAAAAAATTGCGGCGTGGTTGAAGTGATGGCTATGGAACCGGCTGGAGTTTTTTCTCCAGTTCCACGAGCAGCGGAAACTGCGCGGGCATGATTTTCTTTTTGGCCTCGGCCAGTTTGAAGAAGTCGGCGCGGTCTATCTCCGGGCAGGTTTCGATGCGGCCGGATTTGGGCGGCCACTCCATCTCAAACGTGTTGCTCTTGATTTTGGAAACGTCGCCGTCGCCCGCAAACGCCCAGGCGTGGACGATCTTGCCGCTCCGTTGTTTGATCGGCGTGAGCGGGAGATAATCGCCGCCGGGCTGGAAGCCGGTCTCCTCCTGGAACTCCCGGATCGCGGCGGGCAACGGTTCCTCGCCGGGCCGGATCGCGCCCTTGGGAATGGTCCACGCGGCGGCGTCCTTGTTTTTCCAAAAGGAACCGCCGGGATGGGCGAGCAAAAATTCCAACTGGCCCTCCCGCTTGCGATACATCACCAGGCCAGCGCTGACTTTTGACATGGGCGCACGATAGACAACACCCTGCGGGAAAGCCAGCGCTTGTTCCAACGGGAAGCGGGTGGGGAACCGGCCGGCTTGGGTTAGGCACATTGTCCGGCAAACCAAGAGGAAAACACCAAAGCCGGCTGATTGTTGATTTTCTAATGGTAGCGCGTACGGGAATCGAACCCGTCTTTCGATGCCATCGGCTTTGTTTGATTATTTACCAACAAATAATGACATCTGCGACATTGCTTGACGTTGGCGTTGTTATGACTAATCTTATGGGCACCTCCGGAAACTCCAATTCCCCGAAACGATGAACATGATTTTATTGGCCTTTGTGCCGATTCGGTTTTCAGAAAACAGGGTTTCCGGAGGTGCCCT
>JAYWBR010000338.1:0-11912 GCA_043781315.1 Verrucomicrobiota bacterium
AATCACCAAGGCCGACGTGGGCCAGCCCGCCGCGCGGCCCGAGGCCGCCCCGGCCTCGACCGACACGACATCGTTCACCTCCGCCGCCTCGCTGGACGCCCAGTTGCGGGAGGTGCCGGCGGCGCGCACGGACAAAGTCGCCCTGGCCAAATCGCTAATCACCAACCCCAATTATCCGCCGCAGGAATTGCTGGACCGGATCGCCGCCCTCCTCGCCGTCCACAATCTCAAATAAGTTGCCGTCGTTGCCGAAGTCGCCGTAAAAAAAAATCCTCATGCGCGCCGCGAATCACCTGAACTCGTACCGTAAAATCGCCACCCTCACCGCCCCCCCCGGGCAGATCGTCTTGATGCTTTACGAAGGCGCGATCCGTTCCCTCGAACGCTCCCTGCCGGGCTTTGACATCAAAGACCCCGCCGAGGCAAACATGACCATCCACAACAATCTTCAGCGCGCCCAGGACATCATCCGCGAACTCAATTACGCGTTGAACATGGAGGCAGGCGGCGAGTGCGCCGTCACCCTGCGGCGCCTTTACGAATATTTCGACCGCCGCCTCGTGGAGAGCAACCTCCAGAAAAAATCCGCCGGCGTGCAGGAAATCATCCAGCACGTCTCGGAACTGCGCGAAGCCTGGGCCACCATGCTCGCCCAGCAAGGCGCGCCGGCCTCCGGAGAGTTTGCCCCCGCCACCGAAACCGAGTTCGCCCCCGCCTGAAAACCAATTTCTCTGTTTTCTATGAATGCCGATCAGGAACTGACTGAAGCCTACCAGGAATGGCGTCGCCTCGCGGAAGCTGAAAGCCGCGCCATCCAGGCCTGCGACTGGAGTCTCCTGTCCGCCTGCCAGAAAGCCCTGCTGCACGTCCAGCCGCGCATCACCCAGTTGACCAACGCCGCCCGCAGCGAGTGGAAAAAACTGGGGGCCGCCCGCCGCCAGCGCGAAGCCCAGGTCAACGCCACCATTTACGAATTGATCGAACTGGAAAAGCGCAACCACACCCTGCTCCAATCCGTCCGTGAAACCGCGCAGGCCCGCCTCGAACAACTGGATCGCGCCGGCCACAATCTCAAACGTCTCCACCGCACTTACGCCGGCGAAACCACCGCCGCCTGGTCCTCGTTCTCTTGAGCCGACGGGGACTTTAACGCCCTTCCGCAATCGCCGCCCTTCCCTGCGCCAGTTTTTACCGAGTCCCCTTCCGATTTGAAACCGCCTTACGTTTTTTCAAACCGTTCCCGCGCCCGGTCCACGATGATGGCCAGCAAAATCAATCCGCCAAGTAGCGTGTTCGAGAAGTTGTCGTTAATCTTCAAAATCACCAGCGCGTGCTGGATGAGTTTGAAAATGATCGCGCCCATCAGAATGCCGAACGGCGAGATGAGATTTCCCTTCAAGCCCGTGCCGCCGATGATGGCGACGGCGAACGAGATGATGAGCCAGTCGTCGCCGGTCTGCGGGGCGGCGTTGCCGGATTGCGACGCCCACACGATTGCCGCCAGCACCGCAAAGCAGCCGCTCAATGCGTGCGCGATGACGATCATGTGCCGGGTGTTGATGCCGGAATATTTCGTGGCGAGCGCGTTTGATCCGGTTGCAATCAGCCATCGCCCCAACACCGTGCGGCCATACAAAATCGAGACGCCGCACAAAATCGCCAGCACGAGGATGACCATGTAAGGCAACCAGCCGAGTCCGCTCTGGCCGAGCCACCAGAACGATTGCGGAATGGTATAGGCGTTGCCGCCGGAAATGCCGGAGCGCAGCCCCATGTAAACGAACATCATCGAGAGCGTGACGATGAACGCGTCAATCTTCAGCCGCGTGATGGCGAGTCCGTGCAGCAAACCCGTGAGCGGCCCGATGAGCAGAACCAGCGGCACGGCAATCCACCGCGACATATTCCCGTGATCCGGCGCGACGAGCAAACCAAACGCAACCGTTGCAATGCTGCCGACCGCGCCAACGGCCAGATTCATGTCACCAATCGCCAGACAAATCGCCTGTGCCATCGCCACCAACACATAGAACGCGATGTAACGCGACTGGCTGAAAAAAGTGTCTGCCGTCAGAAAGTTCGGCGAGACCAGCGACATCACGACGGTCAAGATGCCCGCAAACATGATGAGTCCGAGCGTGCGCCCGCTGACCCAGTCGGTCTGGCCAAAGCGGGGAGTGGTGTCGCGTGTGGCGGTCATAAGTCAAAAAATGCCAAAACATTCAACGTCGAACATCCAAGGTCGCGGGCCGGCCAACACTTCAGCGTTGGGCGTTGAATGTTGAGCGTTGAATGTTCTTCATGTTTTTTCATTTCGGTGCATTGAGATATTTCGTCTTCAATTCTCCAACAATGCTCTTGGTCATCGCTTCGATTCCAACTTGGAATGAATCCGAGTTTTCCTTTGTCACGGGAACGCAGCCGGCGTCCACAAATTGATACGCGACCTTCGGCTGCCAGCCTTGCAGCATCAGGTCAAGCAGCGCGCAGGAAATATAGCCGTGGCCAAACGGATTTTGCGCGAGCGTCATGTCAATCGAACCGTTTCACCAAGTTCAAAGGCTCGTTCGGCCCGCTGAAAGCCATCGCGCAGCTCCGCCTCGAATACGCGGACGGCTCGGTCGAAATCGTTGGCACGGACGAACAATGGCGCACGCCCGCCGGGCCGCTGACGTTTTGTTCGGTGTACGGCGGCGAAGATTTTGACGCGCGGCTCGTGCAACCCGGCTGGGACAAAATTAATTTCAACGACACGAAATGGTCGCCGGCGCAAGTCACCGCCGGCCCGGGCGGCGAACTCAAAGGTCTCTCGTGCGCCGCGCCGCCGATCCGCGCGTTTGAAATTCACAAGCCGGTTTCAACCCGCACATTGACCAATGGCGACGCGCTGTTCGATCTCGGCCAGAACGCTTCGCACATGTTCCGTTTTCAAGCGAGCGGCCCGGCGGGAAGCGTCATCCGCATCTACCCAGCCGAGTTGATCAAGGACGACGGCACCGTCAATCAAAGCTCGATGGGCGCGGGCCGGCGCGGGCCGGTGTTCTGCGAATTCACCAAGGCCACGGACGGCGTGGAAGCGTTCGCGCCGAAATTTTTCTACGCCGGTTGCCGTTATGTGCAGGCGCATTTCACGATCCCCTCTCCCGGCTCCGCCACCCTCTCCCCATCCGATGGGAAGAGGGACGGGGTGAGGGGCAATCATTCTCGCATCAAATCCCTCGAAGGCATCGTCGTCCACTCCGCCTCCGCGCCGGTCGGCGAATTTGAATGTTCCAACCCGTTGTTCAACCGCATCCGGCAACTCGTCCACTGGGCGCAGCGCAGCAACATGATGAGTTTGATGACCGACTGCCCGCATCGCGAACGGCTCGGCTGGCTCGAAGAAGATCATCTCAACGGCCCGTCGCTCCGGTACGAATTTGATCTCGCGCAACTCTTCACCAAACAAATGCACGACATGGCCGACGCGCAGACCGCCGCTGGACTCATCCCCAACATCGCGCCGGAATACACCGTGTTCAAAGGCGGTTTCCGCGATTCGCCCGAGTGGGGCAGCGCCTACGTTCTCGTGCCGTGGCAGCAATATGAATTTGCCGGCGACCTTGATCTGTTGCGCCAGCACTACGACGGCATGAAACGCTACGTCGCGTATCTCGGCCGCCACACGACCAATCACATCGCGGACTTTGGGCTGGGCGACTGGTACGACATTGGCCCGAAACTTCCCGGCGTCGCGCAGCTCACGCCCATCGCGCTCACGGCCACGGCATTTTATCAGCACGACACCTGGATTCTCTCGGAGGTCGCCGCGCTGCTCGGCAGGCCGGACGAGGCGAAACAATTTTCCAACCAGGCCGAAGTCATCCGCGCCGCGTTCAATGAAACATTCTTCAACGCAACGAACGCCACTTACGCCACCGGCTCGCAGACGGCCAATGCCATCCCGCTGGTGATGAACTTGTGCGAATCTTCAAACCGCGTCGCCGTGGTGGAGGCCATCGTCCGCGATGTCCGCTCACGCAGCAATGCGGTTTCGGCGGGCGATGTCGGTTACCGCTATCTGCTCCGCGCGCTGGCGGAAGGCGGGCGCTCCGACGTGATCTTCGAGATGAACAACCAGTCGGACAAACCGGGGTACGGCTACCAGTTGAAGCTGGGCGCGACGACGCTGACCGAGGCATGGAACGCGCGCCCCGGCGCGTCACAAAACCATTTCATGCTCGGGCAGATTGAGGAATGGTTCTACCACGACCTCGCGGGCATTCGCAGCGATCCCGCCGGGCCGGGCTTCAAAAAAATCATCATCGCCCCGGAACCGGTCGGTGATTTGACGTGGGTCAAGGCGAGCTATGAATCCATCCGGGGAAAAATTATCAGCGACTGGAAACACGACGGCAAAAAATTCACGCTGCATGTGAAGATTCCCGCCAACACCACGGCGACGGTTTACCTTCCTGCTCGTAACGAAACCACGGTGTCAGAGCGCGGCAAACCCGTCGGGAAAAGCCCGGATGTGAAATTTCTCCGGCTTGAAAACCGCCGCGCGGTCTTCGCGATTCCTTCGGGCGAATATTTTTTTGAATCCCTCGCTCCGTGGTAGGGCGTCGCTGCCGCGACGCCTGGCCGAGCGGCAGCTCGGCCCTACCAACTACCTCAGTCCTTTACGACAAGCCAACCGCCTGACAGGTGATTACCTGTCAGGCGGGCGCATTTATTTCCCCGTCCCGATCCGCAGCACGGTGAAGGAATTGCCGGGGAACTTGTGGGTGAGTTTGGAGCCGGACAAAGGCAGCGTCTTCATCTTCGGCGAAACCTTGGTCGGATTCTCCAAGGAGTTTTCGTCCGTGGGTTTTTCGGAGGTGAGGACGATGGCCCGCGCGGTGGCGGCGAGTTTCTCCGTCCCGTTGAAGTTGATCGTGGTCTCGGTGGCGTCGGCGGAGGTGTTGACGACTTTCACGATCAGATCCCCGGACTGCTTGTCTTGCGTGGCGCTGGCGTAAATGGCGCTCGTGGTCATCAAGGTGTTTTTAATGTCGTGGATGACTTTGCCGTCGAGTGAACACTTGATGCTCGCGCCTTTGACTTCCACGCGGATGTCGTACCAACGACCGGTTTCGATCTGCCCCTCTTTTCCATCCAGGGTGCCGCCGAGTTCCACGCCGTGCTGCGTGTTGCCCCAGCCGCCGAGATTCCACCAGGTGCGGTCCTCGTCGTCGGCGATATGAAATAAAATCAGAAAGCCTTCGCGACCCGAAAGCTTCCGGGCCTTGAGTTCAATCGTGTAGTCGGTCCAGGATTTGTCGCCGATGATGGCGCGGACGAATTCCTTCTCGGCGGTCTGCTGCAACGCGCCGTTTTTCACTTGCCAATTCCCGTTGGCGAGCTGCTTCCAGCCGTCGGCGTTTTTTGAGAAGTCGGAGGTGAACAAAACCTTGCCGTCGGGTGCGGTGACTTTGATGTCTTTGAATTCGGCGCTGGTGTTCCAAGTGCCGACCCCGATGCCGCCGGTCGGAGGTTTTTCCTCGGCGCTGGTGGTCTGCACCGTGATCGGCAGCGTGACGTCGCCGCGATGCTCGCTGAAAAGCTGCTGCACGTAATAGCTGGGCAAACCGTACCAGTGCGCGCTGTCGAAGTTGATGAGGTCGGGATTCCACGCGCGATGGTTGAGGTTGACGAGGAGCGGCGCGTAGGCGGCCATGATGACGACGTCGGAGTTGCGTTCGAGGCCGGTCATGAACGCGGCTTCGCCAATGGCACCGCGCAGATTACCCAGGCCGGTTTTTTTGGTGACGGCATATTCGCCGACGAAAATCTTCGGGCCTTTGCGGTCGTAGTTGTCGAAGTGCGTGGCTTCGCGCATGAAAAATTCCGGCGTGTCGTAAAAATGTTCATCCACCACATCCGGCATCGGCGTCTTGGGATAACCACCCTGCCAATGGTTCGCGACGAACTGGATGTCGGGATATTTGTCATGGATGGCTTTGACAAAAAGCGGCCAGCGTTCGCGGTAGGGAGCGCCGCCGTTTTCATTGCCGACCTCGAGGTATTTCAAGTGGAACGGCGCGGCGTGGCCGGCCTTGGCGCGCAAGCCGCCCCAGAGCGTGTTGGTCGGGCCGTTGGCATATTCAATCGCATCCAGCGCGTCTTGAACCCATTCGCCCATACGGGGCATGGGAACGATTTCCTTATGCGACATGCCGACGTTGATGCAGAAGAGCGGCGTCGCGCCGAGGTCTTCGGAGAGCTGGAGATATTCGTGATAGCCGAGGCCGTGGGTGGAAAAATAATTCCAGATGTTCCAGAGCGGCTCGCGGACATCCATGTCGCCGATGGTTTTTTTCCAATGATTCATGTGCGCAAAGTCATCGCCCTCGACCCAGCAACCGCCGGGGAAGCGCAGGAACTTGGGGTGCAACGCGTCGAGTGAGTCGCCGAGATCGGGGCGGAGGCCGTGATCCTTCCAGGTTTTTTTGGGCAGCAGCGAAACCATGTCGAGGAACAGCGTGCCTTTGCCGGACGCGGAAATTTCGAGATGCGCTTTGGCGTCGGTGTTGGTGGCGGTGAGTTCGAGCGTGGCGTATTTCCAGTCGCCGGACGGCTCCTTGATTTCACCGGTGGCGAGTGGCTGGCCGGAAGTGCTCAGAAGTTTCACCGTGAGCGGGCCTTTGAAACCATCCGTGGCGCGGGTGGCGAGCTTCAAGGTGTAGCTGTCGCCTTGGACGATGTTCATGCCCCAGTAGCCTTCGTTTTCCAGCGTGAACGCGCCGTCTGTTTTTACGCGGAGGCTGTGGCGGTTATAGGCATTGAGCGGCTTGCTCGAATCAATGGTCGCCGCGCCTTTGCCGGCGAGCTTCCAGTTTTCCGGCGTCTCCGCGTCTTCGAACGAGCGGTTGCGGATCATTTCGGGATAGATGCCGCCGTCGGCGGAAAGATTGATGTCCTCGAAGAAAACCCCCCAGAGCGTGGGCGAAACCGCATGGCCGGGCTGGTCGGCCTGAATGGTGATGGTGGCGGTGGATTGGGCCGGGGTGGAACCCGCAGCCAGAACAGTGAGCGCACCAAACAGTGCGAGCGGACTTTTTAGTTTCATAATTTTGAGATTAAATCGCGCCGATGATTAACAATGGATTCCGGGTCGTCAACAAGGTTGCGCCACGAATTGGGCGCTTGCGTTGGGCGGATGGATTCCTGTAAAGTTTTGTCCGCAGTTGGATCAGGTGGCCGATGTGGCGGAATTGGCAGACGCGCTAGACTCAAAATCTGGTACTCTTACGAGTGTGTGGGTTCGACCCCCTCCGTCGGCACCATCTGATCCCAGGCCGGACAGGCAGAAATCCTTTCCGGTCACCCCAAAAAGTGACGGTGAAAAATCTTGGAAAATCCCTCGACGCGTTTGAGGTTCTCTGATTGACTGCGGCCCGTTCCAGACAGTGCAGACAACATGGCCATCCAAAAACCATTGCGATCACTGACCCGGCGGGCGGCCACGACCGCTGGCAAGAGAAGCCTCTTTTCCACACTCGCGACCGCCCTGCTGATGCTCGGCATTTCGTCCGCCCCGTCGCTCGCCAAGGAAAACGCCGGCACCAAAACCACCGACCTCACGAACTTGAGTCTGGAAGAACTTTACAACCTCGACATTGTCCAGCCCAACGTCCTTGGCGGGCACACGCATCCGGCGGGACAGGCGATGCTCGGCTACCAGTACATGCACATGAGCATGTCGGGACTCTATCAGGGAGACCACCAGATTTCGCCCGCGCAGGCTTTCGCGGAAGGTTTTACCACCGTGCATACCAGCATGGAAATGGACATGCACATGTTCGAGTTGATGTATGCCCCGACCGAACGGCTGACGTTGATGGCCATGCTCCCTTACAAAACGATGGACATGTCGCATCTCCAGAACAACGGCAGCACCTTCCGGCAATCCGCCGAGGGCATCGGCGACCTGGAAATCATGGGCATGATCAACCTGCTCGGCAACATCCGTCAAGGCGGGCACCGGCTCGTGCTCAACGTCGGCATGAGTTTCCCCACCGGTTCGATTGATGTGAAAGATCACAGTCTCGGCAATCCGGCGGCCACGCTCGTCCAGCTTGAATACTTCATGCAGCTCGGCTCCGGCACGTACGACTTGATGCCGGGCCTGACCTACCTGGGCGAATCCGGCGCCTGGTCGTGGGGCGCGCAGACGATTGAGACCGTCCGCCTCGGCAAGAATGATCATGGCTACCGCGTGGGCGATGAATACCGGATTTCCCTCTGGACCTCGTACGGGGTCACCGACTGGTTCGCGCCGTCCCTCCGGCTGGATGGCCGTTGGTGGGAGGACATCGCCGGCAAAGACCCCGCCCTCAACACCAATCACACCCCGGAAGCCCGAACGGATCTCCGTGGCGGTCGGCGGCTGGATCTGCTGCTGGGCCTGAACTTTTACGCCCCGAAAGGAGTTCTCAAAGGCACCCGGCTGATGATTGAAGGCGGGGTTCCCGTTTATCAACATCTCGACGGCCCGCAACTCGGCACCGCCTGGATGTTAAGCGCCGGATTAAGCCATGCATTCTAGCCCCACATCCGCCCGCACACCGCGCGCAACGGCTTCCCTGAAAAAGCCGGGGGCCGCCCTTGCAGTTCGCGCCGTCCTGCTGCTGGCACTGCTGGCACTGCTGGCGACGCTGGCCGGGCCGGCGACGCTGCGCGCCCAGAACGCGCTCCAGCACGAATACGACATCAAAGCCACCTACCTTTGCAAATTCTTCAACTACGTTGACTGGCCGGCGGACAGCCTGCCGCCCGTCGGCGGCACGATCATCATCGGCATCCTGGGCGAAAACCCCTTTGGTCCGGCGGTGGACTGGCTCAACGGCAAACAAATCAAGGGCCGCACGATCGCGGTCAAACAGGTCACGACGGCGAAGGATCTCGAACAATGCCAGATCCTGTTCATCAGCACTTCCGAAAAAGCCCGGCTGCCGGAAATTTTCGGACAGTTGAAGGATTCGCGCGTGCTGACCGTGAGCGAGATGGACGGCTTTGCCTCCCAGGGCGGCATCGTCAACTTCATTTCCGAGCGAAACAAAGTCCGGCTGGAAATCAATCCCGAAGCCGCGCGGCGCGTGGGCCTGACCATCAGTTCCGAACTGCTCAAGCTGGCGAAACTGGTCAAGTCCTGACAGGGTTCTGATGCACGCGCCGCGCAGATTAACCCTCTAAACCGCCGCGCACCGGCCGCATGTTCCACCTCTCCCAGACCTCCATCAAAGCCAAGCTCATCCTGCTGACCATGCTGACCAGCGGTGTGGCGCTCCTCGTCTCCGTGACGCTGCTTGGGTTCACCGGCGCCCGCTCCTTCCGCAACAGCACCGAACGCGATCTGCAAACCCTCGCCGATGTCGTCGGCGCCAGCACGGCTTCCTCCCTCGAGTTTGACGAGGAAAAATCCGCCACGAACGCGCTGGCCACGCTGGAACAAAAGCCCAGCATCCTCTCGGCGACGATTTACAAAAAGGACGACAAGGTGTTCGCAACGTACACGCGGGCGGGCCGGCTCGCTTCCGACCAGACGCCCGCGCGCGGCGAGGATGGGTTTCATTACGTCAACGGCCAGCTCCAGGTGTTCCGTCCGATTCAACGCGACGCCGACCGTCTGGGCACCATTTTATTTCAAGTGGACTTGTCGGATTTGCACGCGTTGATTCAGAATTACATCATCGGCAGCCTGGTCGTGCTTGCGGGTGCCTTGCTGGTGGCCTTTGTCTTTTCCTCGCGGCTGCAACGGGTGATTTCCAAACCCATCCTCGATCTGGCGCAGACGACCCGCGTGGTTTCCGAGCAGAAAAATTATTCCGTCCGCGCCGTGAAAGAGAGCAACGACGAGATCGGCTTTCTCATTGACCGCTTCAACGAAATGCTCGGCCAGATGGAGCGGCACGAGAAGGATCTGACCGAGGTCAACACGCAGTTGCGCCAGTCGCAGGAGCAGGCACTCGCGGCCACCGAGGCCAAGAGCCAGTTCCTCGCCAACATGAGCCACGAACTCCGCACGCCGCTCAACGCCATCATCGGCTACAGCGAAATGCTCGAAGAGGAGGCCACGGACAGCGGCAACACCGACGCCATCCCCGACCTGAAAAAAATCAACGGTGCCGGCAAGCATCTGCTCGCGCTCATCAACGACATCCTCGACCTCTCGAAAATCGAAGCCGGCAAGATGGAGCTTTATCTGGAGACGTTCGATCTCAAGAACATGCTGGAAGATGTGGTCGCCACCACGCGGCTGCTCGTGCAAAAAAAATCCAACCAGTTGGAAGTGAATTTCGCGCCTGACCTCGGAGCGATGCGCGCCGATCTCACCAAGGTGCGCCAGGGCTTGTTCAACCTCCTCAGCAACGCCAGCAAGTTCACCGAGCACGGCACGATCACGTTGCACGCCGCGCGCGAACCGGGCAACGGCGATGTCGGCTGGATTGTTTTGTCCGTGAAGGACACCGGCATCGGCATGACGCGCGCACAGTTGGGCCGCATGTTTCAGGCATTCTCCCAAGCCGATGCCTCCACCGTCCGCAAGTACGGCGGCACCGGTTTGGGCCTCGCCATCACGCGCCATTTCTGCCGGATGATGGGCGGCGATGTCACCGTCGCCAGCGAGTCCGGCAAAGGCTCCACCTTCACCATCCGCCTGCCGGCGGAGGTTCGCGAGCCGAGCAAAGAGCCGGAGGAAAAACCCGGCCCCGCGCTCGATCAGTTGCCCAAGGAAGGCAACACCGTGTTCGTCGTGGACGACGATCCCTCCGCGCGCGACCTGCTCAAACGCTTTTTGAACAAGGAAGGTTTCCACGTCGAGTGCGCGTCCAACGGCGCTGAGGCTCTCGCCAACGTCAAACGCCTCCGCCCGACCGTCATCACGCTCGACGTGATGATGCCCGGCATGGACGGCTGGGCGGTGTTGACCAAGCTCAAGGAAGACCCCGACACCGCGAACATCCCCGTCGTCATCCTGACCATCGTGGACGACAAACACTTCGGCCACACGCTCGGCGCGACGGAGTATCTGACCAAGCCCGTGGACCGCGACCGACTGTCCGCGATCATTCACAAACTGCGGCACCCGCCCATTCCCGGCCAGGTGCTCGTCGTGGATGACGACGCGGATGTCCGCGAAATGCTCGTCCGCACCATGGAGCGCCAGGGTTGGAGCAGCGTCACCGCCAGCGACGGCCGCGAAGCACTCGAAGTCGTGGCCGCCAAACCGCCGGATTTGATTTTGCTCGATCTGACCATGCCGCGCATGGACGGTTTTGAATTCGTCGCCGAACTCCGCAAACGTCAGGAATGGCGCGCGATCCCCATCGTCGTCATCACCGGAAAATCCCTGACGAATGAAGAACGGCAGAAGCTGCAAGGCCATGTCCAAAAGGTGCTGTTGAAAGGCGATTTCAGCCGCGACCATCTGTTGAACGAGCTGCGCGAGATCGTCGGCGAATGTGTGAAACGCGCCCGCGCGTCGGATGCCCATGTGGAAATTTGACATGACTGCGTTGCGCAATAATTCGATGACGGTTGCCAATGGCTTGGGGTTTGCGGATGGCGGAGAGCCTCTTGGACTGCGGCGGGAAGCGCAGCGCCACGCCGCTTTCGCACGACCGCACGGTTTCGCCGGTCCGGAAAGTATCCGCCTGTCTGAAAGCGGTGTCGCGGCTCCCGCCTTGCCACCGCAGTCCAAGACCTCGCGGAACTTTCATCACCTCCAAATTCAGGGCCGCAGTTATTTTGAAAAGGTTCCCGCCGACGGTCGTTCCCAAAAATGTTATGCCTAAAATTCTTTTGGTTGAAGACAACGAGATGAACCGCGACATGCTTTCGCGCCGCCTGCTGCGCAAGGGCTACGAAGTCGTCATGGCCGTGGACGG
>JAYWBR010000339.1:0-3989 GCA_043781315.1 Verrucomicrobiota bacterium
TCCTGACGCTCCTCTTGGCGCACCCATAGCTCAATTGGATAGAGCGGCTGACTACGGATCAGCAGGTTATAGGTTCAACTCCTATTGGGTGCACCACTCCCTCAACGACCTACGCCGATCTGATTTCCTTCAAATTCTCGTTTGTGCTGAGGATTGTGCTGGTCTCCATGAAAGGGAAACTCAGACGCTGATTTTTGATCAGCCACACTAAAGTCGCGGAGCCGCCAGAACAGGACAAGCTTTATTCATCTGCTCAATCTCGTTCTGACCGGGCGATACAATGAGCGCGATGTCCGTGGTCTGCAAAACCTTCAAGCGGTCTTCGTCTCGCGTAGCAGCGCGCCGGTCGCGCCGAAAGTTTCCTCAAATGCTGACACCATCTACCAGCCAAGTTCCGCGAACAGCCCGATGGCGGGCTGCTCGACAAGCTGGTCTTCGGTGTAGGCGTTCACTGGCTTAGCGGGACGGCATTTGTTTCATGGCCGTTTTATTCATCCCCGGAATCGTTATTGTTCATGATCATCTGGGCGGCAACGGCAACAAATGGAGTTTGCCCGATGGCAAGGGCCGGTGACAAATCTTTACGTTCCGTTCGCATCTGTTCGATCATTTCCAATTGCATCCTTCGCCCGGTGGATGGGGAGCTGGCTTCTTTTTTGTCCAAAGCACTTTTGCTCGCATCAAGTGTGAGCAGATGGGAGGAATGCGGCGGTTGATGGCCAGTCGCGTTGGAGACCGCCGCCCACAGGCCGCTGAGATTGCTGACCCGTTTAAAATCAGCATGAGCATGTCGTTGCAATGGATCCAAGCGCAAAATGTTAAAAACGATTTCGTCCCGTTCTTTGGCTGGCATGAGTGTCTGTTCACTGACTTCCTGGGCCTTGACCCACGCATTCAGATAATCAGCGTCAAGGCGCACCGCTGTGAGATAATTGGTCAAACCCGCGTTATAGCGTTCCTGTTCCTGGCGCAGATAACCAAGCAGATAATGAACCTGTGGTTTATCAGGCCGCTCGACCGCAAGCTGACTGAATACTTTTTCGGCGATGTTTTGGGCATGTTCACCATCAAACGCTTTTTCGCAGCCGAAACAGTGGCTTTCCACCCGGCCAAAGCTGTCGGGCATCAATTCGTAGGCACGACGATAATGTTCCTCCGCCTCCGCATTTTGGCCGAGAGCGGCCAGTTGGATCGCTAGCCGGGATTGAATGCAATAGGCATCAGAAAAATGGCCGAGCGCTTTCTCATACATTTTGATGGCGGGCTTCAAAAGCCCGGCTTGGTAAAATTGATCAGCATCTTCAGACAGCCGGATGGCTTTCACGATTTCGCGATAGCCATCAGCATCTTTTTTATTCCCGCTCGCATCCAGAATATCGGCGAGCTCAGCATAGGCGCGCATCCGGTCACCGCGACCTTCCTCGCCATCAGAAGGATCAATCGCGATGGCCTGGCGGATAATTTTTTCCGCTTCGGTGAGTTGGTTTTGTTGTCGCAACAGGTGGGCCTTCCAGATCAATGGCCGTTCTTCAAATTGATCGCGCGCAAATAATTCGTCCAGCCGTGGAACCGCATTCGTTCCATTGAGCAGCAGCAGCAATTCATATCCCCGGTCCGAACCGGGATCCTGATCCAAAAGGGCATCGGTGATTTTTCGGGCCGCCTCTTTCTGGCCCTTGTCAGCAAGGGCGCTGGCTGCCAGATAAGCAACCGGCAACGACGATGATCCGGTATGCAGCCACATCACGGTAACGCCATCGTCACTATTCCCCCACGACGGTCCGAATAAATCACTCAAATCTTTGGCTCCCCAATTTGGTGACTCTTGCAGCAAGGTCAGCACGTCGTCATACCTTCCGGCTTTGTAATACAACGTCGCCAGTTGCGTGAGAATCGGCCGCGCCGTGCCGCCTTGATTCCAGTCATATTCCCGGGTGTTTCTGGCCTGCGTGGCATTTGCCAATGCGTCTAGGAGAATGGCTTCCGCTTCGGGCCCGCGTTGGATTTCAAAAAGTATTTGAGCCAGTGAGCAAACCACGCTTCCAGCCGATCCGTTCGCAATATTTTGACCAGCAGCTGTGGTCAGCCATTTTTTCGCGATGCCGGCACCTTCAGTGATGAGTTCTGGTTTTTGGAGCAGGATGCCAATGCGCGCGATCATAACCCCCAACTGGCCCGCGTTGTAGCCTTTGTTTGCCGGGCTTATTGCATCCAACGCGATCAGCCGGCGCGCCTCCGCCACGGCACCGTCCGCATCATCTGCCGCCAGCAACGCTTTAAAAAGAATTTCGTGCAGTGAGGATTTTTTATTGTCGCTTAAATCATCACGGCTGGCAGTGGTCCGCACGAGCGCCAGCATCCGTTCCGTCTGTCCAGCGTTGGCGGCGACCACCACATATTGATCCCAGAACGGCAGGCTCGGGTCCTGCGCCAGCAGTTCCTGAAAAAAATTATCAAGGGCGCTGTTGAACCCGGCATTTTGCATGGACTTGAATGCCTCCTCGAAGAGGTATTCATTATTTTGCCCCTTGAATTTTTTAGCTACGGCCACGGCCTCCGCTGTGCGGTCTTTGCTGATCAATCCCAGCAAGTAATACACCTGCGCACCCTGCTTTTGGCTGTCTTCCATGCCGCCGGACGGGTTCACATCGGGAATATCATTCGTCAAACCCGTCAAGGCCGCGAGGTTGTTAGTCGCCACGCCGAAGCGTTTGTCTAAGGCCTCGTAGAGTTCAACCGCATCCAGTGAATTGACCAGTCCCCATTGCGCCGTCTTGAGTTGATCTATCAATTCCAATGCCAGCTTTTGCGCCAGCCGGGAAGTTTCGTTTGGCGTGGCGAATTGCAGCGTCAGATTCGGCACCACCAGCGCCTTCCGCAAAAAAGCCTCGGTCTTTTCCGCACCGATCAGCGACACGAGGTTCGGCACTGGTAACTGCCGGCCTCCCTGACCATTGGCGTATGCCATTTCGTAACCCAGCGATTTGAGAATGGCATCCGGGTCGTCCGACATTGCCAGTGTGGCCTGGCCAAGCTGCTGCAACGTGTTATTGTAAAAATAACCCGTCTGCGAATCTGCCGCCTTAGCCTTAGTTTGTAGGTTCGCAATTTCACGGCTTCGGCCAGTGCTGTCATCCGTGAGCGCAGTCGCCAGCAAACGCAGACCCATTTCCTGAAGTTCGCCGCCACCCTTCACCGGCGGGCGCGCTTTGATCGCTTTCGCCAGATCGTTCCACACCGCCGGCGGCGGCAAGACCCCGATCACGTCATCAGCCTGGATTGGAAGGCTGGACGGATTATAATTTTGCGCGGACTGCCGCTGCAATTTGGTCACGCGGTCAACCAGCTCCAGCCAGCGCTGTGCTGCGTCCGCCGGCGCCAGATTTGTCACGCTTCCGCGGAATGACCTCAAATCGTCCCGCAAGATTGCGGACTCATCTTTTTTATTCTTCTCGGCAGGTTTGGCATTCCGCTCCGCAACTTGGTGCAGCACATTGCTCGCGCCGAGATAATCCTGGGCCATGCCCGGTGACCCGGCGCTCAACACCAAAGTGACCGCCAGCGTTTGAAGCGTTCTGAGCCAGTTCAGTTGACATGTTGTGTTCATAGGTTTTTCGGATGCTAATTCGTTTTCAAATTGACCAACCCCGACAGCAGACGTGGAATGGGTAAGTCCGCATGCAACAAGCTAAATCTCTTGCCCAGCCAAGCTCCGCGAACAACTCGTGGCGAGTTGCTCGACAAGCTGGTCTTCGGTGTAGGCGTGGGGCATACCGTGCCCACTTGGTAAAGAGGTTGTCAACGGTATGAGCGGTATTGGCACCATAGGAGTTTCGCCGAATCCAATAAGCGTGTCACCCGGTCAACTCGCGTCTGGGTTAGTGCGCTGAAACGAAGTGGTGGGCGATAGAGCGGGTAATAAACCCGGACGTGCTACCGGAAAATTAAAAAGCTGCAGAGGTGCGCGTCTGTAACCACAGAACGTCAGG
>JAYWBR010000340.1:0-3988 GCA_043781315.1 Verrucomicrobiota bacterium
TGCCTATCAGGATGTGATTGTTTACAACCCGGTGCCCGAGCCTGCCGCCGTGGCGCTCCTCGCGCTGGCGGGCCTGGCCGCCGGCCGCCGACGGAAATAGTTTCCAACCTCCTCCAGCCCTCCTCCGACTCAGACAACGGATTCGCTGACGGCGTTATTAAACAATTGCCTTTGACTGATGTTCGCCTGGAACATCAAAGAGCACATTGATGCATTTCGGAAATTATCAAAAAATCCACGGCTACTTTATTTGATGGAAATAACTTCCCAATGTGCAGACGCATTTTTCAATCCCCTTGCCGTCCGCAGGCCGGTGCGCTAGTTTCCCCGCACTATGGATACCAATGACGTTCCGCCGGCCACTTCTCCGCCGCCATCGTTTAGCACTCCGCCTGTAATCCTTTCAGCCTTGCCGTCACGTCCCCGCAAGAGCTGCGGTTGGATGATTGCTGCGATCGTATTGTTGGTGCTTCTGGCCGTTAGTTTGTTTGGCAATCTGAGTCAGTGGCTGGACGGCTTGATGCCGTTGGCTCATGTTGGTTCGGCCTCCGCAGGGCCAAGGTTGGATGAGGTGATGATCGAAGATAATGATTCCGCCAACAAGATTGTGGTCGTGGAAGTCTCTGGCATCATCACCAGCCGTTTACTCGATCAGGGTGGCCTGACCATGGTGGAAAAAATCAAGGAAGAGTTGAAACGCGCGCGGGAGGACAGCAAGGTCAAGGCGGTGTTGCTCAAGGTGGATTCGCCCGGCGGCGAGGTGCTGGCTTCCGATGAGATTTACAAACTGCTCAAGGATTTTCAAACCGGGAAAGGTGCCAAGCCGGTCATCACTTCAATGGGCAATCTCGCCGCGTCGGGTGGCTATTACATCGCGTCGGCATCGCGGTGGATTGTCGCGAACGAGATGACCATCACCGGGAGCATCGGCGTGATCATGCACTCCTATAATTATCGCGGACTGATGGACAAGATCGGCCTGCAACCCAATGTTTACAAAAGCGGCGCGCACAAGGACATGTTGAGCGGCGAGCGCGAGCCGGGGGAAATTCCGGCGGACGAACGGGCGATGGTGCAGTCGCTGATTGACGAAACGTATGGCCGGTTCAAGTTCGTCGTGGAGGAAGGCCGGAACAAGGCCCACGAACAAAATCAAAAAAACATCGAGGCCAAAGGCAAGGTGCTGGCGGCGGATTGGAAGGATTACGCCGATGGCCGCGTGCTTTCAGGCAGGCGCGCCGAAGAGCTGGGCTTCGTGGACGAGGTGGGAAATTTTGACATCGCCGTCAAGCGGGCGAAGGCAATTGCGGGTGACCTCAAGAAAGCCAACCTCGTGGAATACAAGTTGCGTTACGAGCTGTCGGATTTTTTCAGAATGTTCGGCAAGACCGAAGTTCCCGCCATCAAAGTGGATCTCGGCATGAACGCGCTGAAGGTTGAACCCGGGCACCTATATTTCCTGTCGCCGATGGCGCTCCATTGAATGAAGGGCGTCACCGTCATAAAGCATCCGCTGGTGCAGCACAATCTCACGCGGTTGCGCGACGAGCGCACCCAGTCGCAGGAGTTCCGTCGCGTATTGAACGAGCTGGCCCTGCTGATGATGTACGAAGCCACGCGCTCTTTCGCCGTGAAGACCGTGCCGGTGAAAACGCCGGTGGCCCGGACGCGCGGCTTCCAGTTGCAGCGGGACGTGGTGTTGGTGCCCGTGCTGCGCGCGGGGTTGGGCATGATGGACTCCGTCTTGCAATTGCTGCCCGGTGCGCGGGTGGGCTTCATCGGCTTGAAGCGCGAGGAGACGACCATGCGCGCGGTTTCCTATCATAAAAGCCTCCCGCCAGACCTGAGCGCGTTCGAAGTCATCATCATTGATCCCATGCTCGCGACCGGCGGCAGCGCGGTGGCGGCGTTGGATTTGGTTTTTCAACATGGTGCCAAACGTGTGCGGTTGGTGCATGTCCTCGCCGCGCCCGCAGGCATCCGGCGCGTGCAACAAAAACATCCCCGGGTTCCAATCTTCACAGCGGCGATTGATCGCAAACTGAACGAGAAGGCCTACATCGTCCCCGGCTTGGGCGACGCCGGCGACCGGTTGTTCGGCGTCTGACCCGGCATGATTTGTCTTGCGCCGCCGCCTCCGGCATCTAAGTCTTTGCCAAGTTTTTTATGGCTGCAAAATCCAAAAAGCAAAAGCCCACCCCGGCATTGAAGTCACGGGCCGCCGCGCGCGTTTCAAAAAAAACACCGGTGGCCGTCAAAAAGTCCGCCGTCCAATCCGGCCCCGAACCCGCGTCGCCCAACGAATTTCCCCACGTCGTCAAGCCGGGCGACACCGCCTTCGTCGCGAAGATCGAGGCGCTCGCCCCGGTGCCGGATCGCGAACGCGTGCCCTACGACGGCGACACCGCCATCAAACTTTACCTCCGCGAAATCGGTTTGGTAAAACTCCTCACACCGCAGGAGGAGATCGAACTCGCCGCGCGCATCAAGAAGGGCGACAAGAAAGCCCGCGAACACATGATCAAGGCGAACCTGCGCCTGGTCGTCAAAATCGCCCGCGATTACGAAGGCATCGGCCTGCCGCTGCTGGATCTCATCAGCGAAGGCAACATCGGTTTGATGAAAGCCGTCGAGCGGTTTGATCCTGCGAAAGGCGGCAAACTTTCCACCTACGGTTCCTGGTGGATCAAGCAGTCCATCAAGCGCGCGCTCGCCAACCAGTCCAAGACCATCCGCCTGCCGGTGCATCTCGTGGACAAAATTTCCAAAATGCGCCGCGTGGCTTTGCGTCTCCAGGAGGAGTTGGGCCGCGAACCGACCGACGAGGAATTGGGCGCTGAGATCGGCCTGACCTCCGCGCGCGTCGCGCAGATGCGCCTGGCCGCCGTGCGTCCGGCCTCGCTGGACGCGCCCATCGGCGACGAGGATTCCAACACCTTTTCCGAAGTGGTGCAGGACGAAAACGCCGACACACCCTACGAACAGTTGGAAGACAAGACCGTCACCGACATGTTGCAGGACATGGTCAAGACGCTTGATCCGCGTGAAGCCACCATCCTGCGCTTCCGCTTCGGCCTCGACGGCGGCACGGAAAAAACGCTCGAAGAAGTCGGCGAAAAATTCAACGTCACCCGCGAGCGCGTCCGCCAGATTCAAAACATCGCGCTGCGCAAATTGCGCAAGATGATCGAGCGCCTGGAAGCCACCCGAAAATAAATCCGTTTCAATTTTCACATGACCCAACCTCCCCCGACTCCCGCCGACATCGAACGCGCCATCCGCAACGTCCCTGATTTTCCCAAGCCGGGCATCCAGTTCAAGGACATCACGCCCGTGCTCGCCGACGCCCGGCTGTTCAACGGCTGCATTGACCTGCTCATTGACGGCTTCAAACCCGGCGATGTGGACGCGGTCGTGGGCATTGACGCGCGGGGATTTATTTTTGCCGCCGCCGCCGCCGTGAAACTCCAGGCCGGGTTCGTGCCCGTCCGCAAGAAGGGCAAGCTCCCGTATCAAACCCACGAGCAGTCCTACGATCTCGAATACGGCAGCGCGACGATTGCGATGCATGTGGACGCGCTGCATCGCGGCAGCCGCGTGCTGTTGATTGATGATCTGCTGGCCACCGGCGGCACCGCCGCCGCCGCGATTGCGCTGATGGAAAAACTGGGCGCAAAAATTCTCGAAACCTCCTTCCTCATCGAGCTGAAATTTCTCGAAGGCCGCAAACGCCTCGGCGGACATCCGGTGCGCTCGATTGTCGCTTACTGAAGGTGGATTTTAAAACCGTAGGAGACGACGTGAGGAGTCTCTAAAGTTGTCTTAGTTTGAGCCTCGTTACCTTGTCTCCTGCTGAGTTCGGACTAAACAAACTTCCCCGGATTCAAAATCATCTGCGGATCAAGCGCCCGCTTGACCGCGAGATGCAGGTCGCGCACTTCCTTCGAGGCCGCCAGCGGCCACCAGCGTTTCTTGGCCAGGCCGATGC
>JAYWBR010000341.1:0-3983 GCA_043781315.1 Verrucomicrobiota bacterium
ATCCCGCGCCAGGGATTCAGCGAAAACAGCACTTCGGGAAATTTCATGATGCCGCCAATTCCCAGAATGCCAATGACCACAAACCAGATGACCATGACCGGACCAAACACGGCGCCCACCTGCCCGGTGCCCCAGCGTTGCGCGGCAAACAATCCGATCAGCGTGACGATCGTCAGCGGAATGATGAAATGTTCCAACGCCGGCGTCGCCACGTTGATCCCTTCCATCGCGCTCAACACGGAAATGGCCGGCGTGATCATGCCGTCGCCGTACAGCAAGGCCGCGCCGAAAACCCCCAGCCCGACCAGCACCGCGCGGCGGCGGGTGGTTTTCTCCGAGCGTTCTGGAAAGGCGAGGGCCATGAGCGCAAGAATTCCGCCTTCGCCTTTGTTGGATGCACGCATCACCGCGCCCAGATATTTCACCGAGACGATGAGGATCAGCGAGGTGAAGATGAGCGAAAGGATCCCCAGCACATTGTCGCGGGTGGGCGCCAGCGGCTGGGTGCCGGCGAAACATTCCTTGAAGGCGTACAGGGGACTGGTGCCGATGTCGCCATAGACCACTCCCAAGGCTCCCAGCGTGAGGAGGCCCAGATAACGACCGGTGGCGGGTTTGGATTCCATAGGCGTTCAGTCAACTTGACCGGCCCGGCGTTCTGATCCCACACGAAAAAAACATTTCATAAACGAAACGGACGCGGGAAAATGGAATCGTTCCACTTGCCCCTGATGCCGGGCCTGCGAGGTTAGCTGTCGGGCTGGAACCATCAAGTGTTCCCGAATCATTCGTTCGCCCCAAGCCGCACCGGCGGCAGTTTGGTTTCCCCGCTGCTCGCACCGGGGCGCGAACATTCGGCAGACAATAACAGCGGGGATTGTAAGCACCTGGTCCGGCAAATCAAGCATCCGGTGAATCCCGGAAAGTTGTCGGGCGCCCAAAACCGCGCAAACTAGAGTTGTGGTAGGGCGTGCCGCTCCGCGCGCGCCGGGCAACTGACTTCGTGGCGGCGGCGTGCGCGGAGCGACACGCCCTACCAAGCCTTCCCATTGAAGCAAAGTCTTCGCGTTAAGGATCACTCGATCTCAACCGCGTTCATCGCCGCCTCTACTTGGAAAAAATCCGTGCGTGCTCCTGCAAGGCGTAGCGATCCGTCATGCCAGCCAGGTAATCACAGACCGTGCGGTGCAACCCGAGCTTGCGGATGCGCCGGCGGATGTTCTCCCCGATCTCGGCCGGCTGCTTGAGGTAGAAGCCGAAGAGGTGGCGGAGAATTTCCTTCGCGCGGAGGTGCGGTTCGTTGACAACCGGATTGAAGTAGAGGTTTTTGTAGAGGTAGCGGCGCAATTGCTGATTCAATTTGCGGCGCTCGGCACTGTATTGAACCAGTATCTTGGGACAGAGCCGCACGTCATCGGCAGACTGCACGCCGGCTTTTTCAATAAGGGCTTCGCTGGTTTCCACCACGTCCTTGACTTGCATGTCAATGATCGTGCGGATGATGAAATAGCGGCGGCACTCGTCGGGCAGGCTGCCGTGCTGTTTCTTGACGACCCGCGCGACGCGATTCCACAGCTCGACATTTTTGGCCAGCGCGGTTTCAGTCAACAACCCGGAATCCAGACCGTCGTCGAGATCGTGGCTGTAATAAGTGATTTCGTCCGCGAGGTTCGCGACCTGCGCTTCGAGCGAGGAATTTTTGGCGGCAAAGCCCCGGCGTTTGCTCGGGTGATCAAAGGCGGTGTAATGCTTCACCAGCCCTTCGCGCACCTCCCAAGAAAGATTAAGACCGGGAAACGTCGGATATTTTTGTTCCAGCTCCTCGACGATGCGCAGGCTGTGGTTGTTGTGCTCGAAACCGCCGTGCTGGCGCATCAGTTCGTCGAGCACCGTCTCGCCCTTGTGGCCGAACGGGGAATGGCCGAGGTCATGGGCGAGCGCAATCGCTTCGGTCAGGTCTTCGTTGAGCTTGAGCGCGCGCGCGATGTTGCGGGCGATGCCGGCAACTTCCATCGTGTGCGTGAGCCGCGTGCGCAGATGGTCGCCGGTGCCGTTGAGAAAAACCTGCGTCTTGTATTCAAGCCGGCGGAAGGCGCGGGAATGAATGACGCGGTCGCGGTCGCGCTGGTAATGCGTGCGCCATTCGGGCGGGGCCTCGCGATGTTTCCGCCCGCGCGTGTCGCCGCTGAACTGGGCGTAGGGAGCGAGCGTCTGGCGTTCGATCTGTTCAAGTTCTTCGCGGGTGCGCGGCATGGCATTGATTTTCCTGCGCGAACTCTAGTCAACCAACGAAAGCAAAGCAACCTGCGTAATGCACAGATATTGCGGAGAAGCCGTAAAATAAAAAAAGCCGGAGAAAAGATTCTCCGGCCTGTGACATAATCCATAAGGATTAGGATGGCTTGGCAGGAGCGGGCGCGCTGCGCGTGGGCGTTTTGCGCTCACTCGTGCGCGTGCCGCCGGCTTGATCGTATTCGGCGGAATCCGGGCCGAAGATGCCGCGAACGGCGCTCAATGCCCGGGTGTTGTAACCGCTCAACGTGAGCGCGGCGTCGTCCCGGTCGTCAAGCAGACCGTTCAGTTGATGGCGCAAGTCTTCGATCTTGGTGTTGAGATCGTTGACCGCTTTGATGCTCGCCTGATAATCCGTCAGGGCGATGGTGTCCGCGCCTTTGCCGAGTTTCATATCGGGGTTGGCTTTCCAAACCTTCTCAATGCCGGTGGCATCCGTGAGGGCTTTATCTGCTGGTACTTTTGTGGCCATTGTATTCCTTTCAATGTTGAGACGAATTCATTTCCGCCTCACAAACAAATTGAGCATCGAAAATGCCAGCTTCTTGAAGATGCTTGATCGGCCTCAAAACAACCCTGTGGCGCGTGACGGGAAACCATTCATTCACGAAAGTAAAGGTCAACAGCGCGAAATTAACGATGTAACTCGCGAAAGAAAGACTTCAACTGCCGGTTGAATTGAAGAGAACGCGAAAGGAACTCTTGATCCCGCGAGTTAGACTTTGAGGCTCGGGATTTAATCGTCCAGATTCGAGACGAGACGTTTCCCATTCGTGTGCGAGAACAGGACAGTGCCGATGTAGCGTCGAGGCTGCGGCTCGACTTCTGCCGCACAAAGCCAACCTTCCCGCCACAGGCCAGACGCCACAACACACCTGGCAAAAAATAATTTCAACTTTCTGTTGACAAAGCTCGGGGGGGTACACATGATAACAAATCCACAGGACAAATAATTTCCGTGCTTTTGGAGAGTGTGGGGAATGAACATAAAACTGAAAATGTTTGAGAATACAAAGGAGTTGTGCGATAAAAGCCCTAAAGATTTCGGATTGCCATTCGCAATTTTTTTCGTTGTTCAGTTACTTATTGCATTCACTTCGCTTCACACGGCAGAAGCGGCAGGTTTTAAGGTTACGGGCGAAATGACCTATTGGGAACACTCATCTACCAACACCTCAAAGCAACAGGCATGGACTTTTGAAGTTAGCGTTATCGGCAATCAATGGCTTGAGACTATACATGGCGAAAATGGGCAAGCTGATTTATTTGGAAGCGATGGAACGAGCGTCTATTGGGTATTTCAGGATGAGCGGGCTAAAAAACGGCGCAATTTGACTGCTTTCGTGGGGAGTGTTTTTGATGGTTCATATCCGTTTCAAAGTGTTGGGGTTTTTACAGCTTTACCTTGGGTAGCATACTGTTCAGGCAATATCTTACGCGGGGCGACTAATGGTGAAATCGTTTTGCCCGCACCGTGGCTTATAGCGTGCCACGATCCAGAAGCTCATTTTTATAGGTCCCATTACACAGAACTTCCTGACAGCGGAGGACTGCCATCGCGTCTTGACTACCAACTAGACGAAGAATTAATGACTGGGGCTAACCCGTCCTGATGGACACCTTGTGGCGGTGGTGGGCATGGTTATGGTTTAGTTGGGTTGTTGTTCAAAGTCCACAGGTGATTTGAAGCC
>JAYWBR010000342.1:0-3958 GCA_043781315.1 Verrucomicrobiota bacterium
TTATGGCTTTGAGCCGGGAGCCAAGGTCAGCCTCACGGAAAACTCGTGCGTGAGCGACCAGCCGTTTTATTTTTCCATCGCGTTGCCGGAAGGAAATTACCTGGTCACCGCCCGGCTCGGCGGCGCGGCGGGCGGTTCCACCAACACCGTCAAATCCGAGCTGCGCCGCCTGATGCTGGAAAAGATTGTCGCGGCACCCGGAAACTTTGAGGTGCGGACGTTCGCGGTGAATGTGCGCACACCCAGAATTGCCGGGGGCGACCGGGTGCATTTGAAAGAGCGCGAACGCACGAATGAGATGTGGAATTGGGATGAAAAATTGACGCTGGAATTCAACGGCACGCAACCGAGTGTCGCCGCCTTGAAAATCGAGCGCGCCGACGCCCTGCCGACGGTTTATTTGCTGGGCGATTCAACCGTGTGCGATCAGCCCACGGAACCGTGGAACAGTTGGGGCCAGATGCTGCCGCGCTTTTTCAAACCGGAGGTGGTCGTCGCCAACCACGCGGAGTCCGGCGAGACGCTGCGCAGTTCGCTCGGTGCCAAACGGCTCGACAAAATTCTCAGCACGATGAAGCCGGGCGACTACCTGTTCCTGCAATTCGGGCATAACGACATGAAAGACCGCGCCACGAATGCGCTGGCCGTTTACAAACTGAATCTCAAAAAATTTGTTTTCAGCGCCAGGGAGAAAGGCGGCATTCCCGTGCTGGTGACTTCGATGGAACGCAAGAACGGCGTGGACCATGACACGCTGGACGGTTATCCCGCCACCGTCCGCGAAGTGGCCAACGAGGAGGGCGTGGCGCTCATTGACTTGCACGCGCTGAGTAAAACTTTCTACAACGCGCTGGGTCGGCAGATTGACAAGGCCTTTCAATTTCAGGACGGCACGCACCACAACAACTACGGCAGCTATGAACTCGCCAAGTGCATCGTCGAAGGGATCAAGCAGAACAAACTCGGCCTCACGAAATCCATCCGGGATGATTTCACCGGCTTTGATCCCGCTCACCCTGATTCGGTGGAAACTTTTGAAATGCCTGCAAGCCCCGGTGCAATCGGTGCGCGGCCTTTGGGTGATTGATGCTTTAACTGCAAAGAACCCAGAGAGCGCAAAGATTCTCCTCTCTGCGGTCTTTGCGTTCTCTGCGGTTAAATCCGATCCGCGTTTGACCTGCCGCGCTTTTTTCACATACTGCACGCATGGGCAACACCTTTGGTCAGCTTTTCCGCATCACCACCTGGGGCGAGTCGCACGGCGGCGGCGTGGGCGTCGTCGTGGACGGCTGCCCGCCCCGACTCAAACTGACCGAGGCCGACATCCAGCCCGACCTGGATCGCCGTCGTCCGGGCCAATCGAAAATCGTCACGCCGCGCAAAGAGTCTGACACCGTGCAGATTCTTTCCGGCACGTTCGAGGGCCAGACGCTCGGCACGCCGATTTCCATGTGGGTCAAAAACGAGGACCAACGCTCCGAGGCTTACAGCGAGATGGCCGTGAAGTTTCGGCCGTCCCACGCGGACTACACTTATCAGGCCAAGTTCGGCATCCGCGCCTGGCCCGGCGGCGGTCGCACCAGCGCCCGCGAAACCATCGGCCGCGTCGCCGCCGGGGCGATTGCCAAAAAAATTCTTCGCGAACGCTTCGGCGTGGAAGTTCTGGCTTACGTCAACCAGGTGCAGAAAATTTGCGCGGTGATTGATCCAAATAAAGTGAAGTTCGCCGAGGTGGAAGCGAACATCGTCCGTTGCCCCGACCAAGCTGTGGCGAAGAAAATGATTCGCCTGATCGAAAAAATGCGCGGCGAAGGCAACACCGTCGGCGGCATCGTCACCGGCGTGGCGCGCGGCGTGCCCGCAGGCTGGGGTGAACCGGTGTTTGACCGGCTCGAAGCCGATCTCGCCAAAGCCATGCTGAGTCTGCCCGCGTCCAAGGGCTTTGACATCGGCTCCGGCTTCGGCGGCATCACGATGACGGGGCTGGAACACAACGACGCCTTTCGCGCGAACGGCGGGAAAGTGTTCACGACCACGAACCGCTCCGGCGGCATCCAGGGCGGCATCTCCAATGGCGAGACGATTTATTTCCGCGTGCCCTTCAAGCCCGTCGCCACCGTAATGCACGAACAGGACACGGTGGACGTGGAGCATAAAAACACGACGCTCAAAGGCCGTGGCCGCCACGATCCGTGCGTGCTGCCCCGCGCCGTGCCGATGGTCGAGGCGATGACGGCGTTGGTGCTGGTGGATCACGCCTTGCGGCACCACGCGCAGTGCGGGTGATTCCGCTGGACAGTTTTTTTGGGGTGAACAGGAATGGCGGGACGTTTCACCTCGGATGGCCCGGATGCCAAACCCACCCCATCCTATCCGGGTAGTGGCTCAATTTGCGTGTAGTGTCGGCGCTGTGCGCCGCTTCGTCGAGCCACAGGCTCGACGCTACATCAAATAAGGCACTGCCCCCATCCGCGCGATACGTTTAGACATGCGGTTGATTTTGGTCGTGCTCTGGCCCGCACCGCCGCCGATTTTATCCGGTAACACTTCCGGGGATTTTCTGTTGGAAACGGTGAATGAAAAACCTTAAGACTTGCTCACGATTTATTTCCGCATTAGCGTCGGCCAGTCAGCGGAGATTTATTGAGCAGCACCACTTGAAATTCTAATTGTATGTTATGAGTGAATTCAAATTTTCCTGTCCCCATTGCCAGCAACACTTCCTGTGTGACGAACAGCACTCGGGCCGCGAAATCCAATGCCCGAGCTGCAAAATGTTGATCCACATTCCCCATGTTCCCGGGAAGACCGCCCACTACAAACCGGAGGCGGGAAAAACGTGGGCCACCTTTGTCCCGTCCGGGAACACGCCCAAGTCGAAGGGCCTGGCCCTGCATCCCAAAACAGTAGCGGGAAAAAATCCGCCCAAGCCTTGATTGGATTCAAGCGGCGCGGGGGACAAACAAATGCAAACAAGAACTTTTTCAAAAACCGGTAGGAGCCAAGGTGACGAGGCTCAAATTAAATCCAAGTTAGAGACGCCTCACGGCGTCTCCTACGATTCTGAAAGCGCCTGCCATGCCCGACAATAACAAATGCCCCTCCTGCGGCGCTGAGTTACCTGGCGATTTGCCGGCGGGCCTGTGCGCGGCCTGTCTTCTCGCGGTCGGCCTGCCGACGGAACCGGCGTCCGAAAAAGAAGCCGCCCGCCCCACCATCCGCCTGTCGCTGCCACCGCTCGCGGAGAAACCGGGCGACCGGATTGGCCGCTATAAACTTCTGCAACAAATCGGCGAAGGCGGCTGCGGCGTGGTCTATATGGCCGAACAGCAGGAACCGGTCAAACGCCGCGTCGCGCTGAAAGTCATCAAGCCCGGCATGGACACGAAAGAAGTTCTCGGCCGGTTTGAAGCCGAGCGGCAGGCGCTGGCGTTGATGGATCACGCGAATATCGCCAAGGTTTTTGACGCCGGAGCCACCGAAACCGGCAGACCCTTCTTCGTGATGGAACTGGTGCGCGGCATTCCGATCACGCGCTACTGCGATGAGAACAGACTGAACACCGACCAGCGGCTGGAACTTTTCATTCAAGTCTGCCAGGCCATCCAGCACGCGCACCAGAAGGGCATCATTCACCGCGACATCAAGCCCTCGAACATTTTGGTGGCGGATCACGACGGCGTGCCGGTGCCCAAGATCATTGACTTCGGCATCGCCAAGGCGACCTCGGGCCAGACGTTGACGGACAAGACGGTCTTCACCGCGCTCGAACAATTCATCGGCACCCCGGCCTACATGAGTCCCGAGCAGGCGAAGTTGAGCGGGCTGGACATTGACACCCGCAGCGACATCTACAGCCTGGGCGTGCTGCTCTACGAATTGCTGACCGGCAAGACGCCGTTCGATGCCAAGCGCTTGTTTGAAGCCGGCTTCGATGAAATCCGGCGGATCATCCGCG
>JAYWBR010000343.1:0-11787 GCA_043781315.1 Verrucomicrobiota bacterium
CCCTGGCCGAGCGCGAGCTTGCGGATGTCGTTCGTGAGCGTGTGATTGAGAAATTCCTCCGCACCCGCGCCGTTGACAAGGACTTCGCCCATGTGCGAGATGTCGAAAATGCCGGCGGCCTGGCGGACGGCGAGGTGCTCGTCGGTGATGCTGGTGTATTGGACGGGCATTTCCCAGCCGCCAAATTCGATGAGCTTGCCACCGAGTTTCTGGTGCGCTGCGAACAGAGGAGTGCGTTTCAACATCGGCCAATTAAAAATTAAAAATTAAAAATTAAAAAGCCGAAACGGAAAAAATCACACCGCCACGGGGAATTCACTCGGTCAACGTTGCCGCGTTCTATCCGCCCAGCGTGGTCGGATCGGTCACATCGCCCTTGTTGTAATCCACGTATTTCTCGGTGAGATCAGCGGCGTACATCACGGCTCCGGCTTGGCCGAGGTTCAAGTGGATGTGCAGATCAAACTCTAGCGGCGCGGCGGCGGCGCACAGTTCCTTGAACGTCGCTTTCGTCGGCTGCCCACGCTTGAGGCTCCAGAGAATCTTCTTGCCGCCCGGCGCGCTGTAACCAATGTCCACCTTTTCCTCCACGACCGTCGCCGCGCTGTAACCAATCGCGTCAATGATGCGGCCCCAGTTCGGATCACCGCCATGCCAGCTTGTTTTCACGAGCGCGCTGTTGGCCACGACGCGTGCAGCGGCATCGGCGTCCTGAATTGTCTTCGCACCGGTCACGCGCACGGTCACGACGCGGTGGACGCCCTCGCCGTCGCGGACAATTTTCTTGGCGAGTTCCAGGCAGACGTGATTGAGCGCGGCCTGGAAAAGTTTCAAGTTTCGAGTTTCGAGTTTCGAATTTCCGGCCAGTCCGTTTGCCAGCACCAAGACCGTGTCGTTCGTGCTCATGTCGCCGTCCACGGTGATGCGGTTGAAACTTTGCGCGGTGGCTTCCTGCAACGCGGCTTGCAAAGCCTTCGCTTCGATGGCTGCATCGGTGGTGATGAAGCACAGCATCGTCGCGTGCAATCCGCCGTGGGGCAACGCCGCGGGCCGCGCACCGGTCGCGCTCATGCCGGGCTGGATCATCCCCGCGCCTTTGCAGATGCCGCCGATGCGAACGGTCTTGCCGCCAAGCTTAAATTCCACGGCGATTTCCTTTGGCTTGGTGTCGCTCGTCATGATCGCCTCGACCGTGTTCGCCGCATGTTCAATCGAGGAGCTAAGTTCCATGGCCGCCTCGATGATGCCCGCACGGACGTTGTCCATCGGCATCGTCACGCCGATGCGGCCGGTCGAGCCGACCAGCACGGAACCTTTCGGCAACAGCAGCGCCCGCTCGGTGAAGCTCACCATCTCGCGTGCATCGGCCATGCCCTGTTTGCCGGTGCAGGCGTTGGCGTTGCCGGAATTGACGACCACGGCCCGGACGGTGCCGCGCTTCACGCGCTCGACACAAACTTTCACGGGCGCGGCGCAAACCTGATTCGTGGTGAACATGCCGGCAACGGTTGCGGGCGCATCCGACACGATCAGCGCGAGGTCGCGCTTCTTGCCCTTCTGCGAACCCTTGCCGGTGCCGAGGCGTTTGATGTCGCAAAAAACCCCGGCGGTTTTGAACCCTTGCGGAGCGATGATCGAACCCGAAACTGTTTTGAACGATTTCATTTTCAATTTTTATTGAACCACGAACGACCCAAAATGACACGAAAATCAGACACGGATTTCACAGATTTTCACAGATTGAATCCGCACCCCTCCGTGAAATCCGCGGTTACATTTTCTGCGCGTCAATTTCCAGCCGCACCATGCGAACATGGATGCGACCCGCAGCATCCAACGGATGGCGGGCCACAAAACGATCCACAACGGCGGTGATGAATTCTTCCCGAAGCTCCTCCGGCACGCGGTGGATGTAGGGAAGCCACGTCGTCCGCAGCCACGCAGCCAGACCGTCGCGGCCTGGGTAGGTCACATCCTTGGGCACAAGCTGAACGGACTGGGTTTGGAAACCAAAGCGCGGCAGCCATTTTTCGTACTCCGCCGGGCTGTGAAAATAATATGCGGCCTCCAGTTTGCGGAAAAATGCGCGCCACCGTTTCAGCCGCATCACGCCCCGCACGGCGACAAACACGTCCTGGGCGTTGCCCTTGCCGCCGCACGAAACCACCAGCCGCCCGCTGGGACGCAGGCACACTGCCGCCCCGCGCAGAAACGCCGGGTGGTCGTCCACCCAATGCAGCGCGGCGTTGGAGAAAATTAGGTCGAACTTGTACGAGCCTTCGCCCGCTCCTCCCCCAAAGGAGGAGCGGGCTGGGGAGAGGAGGCGTTTAGTTTCAAGCTCAGATCCCCGCACCCCAGCCCTCTCCCCGCTTGGGCGGGGAGAGGGAGTCAATCCCGCGCCGCGCCCTTCAAACCTCGACGGCTGGATTTCCCTGGCGTCCATGATCTGAAATTTCAAATTGGAAAATTTCTTCGCTGGAAAAGTCTTTCGCGCGAACTTGATCATCTGCGGCGAGGCATCCACGCCGGTGACAGAACCATGCGGCACGGCGCGGGCGAGTTCGGCGGTGACTTTGCCATCGCCGCAACCCACGTCGAGAATGTGTTCGTCGCCGCGCAGGTTTAGCTTTGCGATGAGTTCGCGCGCCCAGCTTTGCTGCACGGCGGAATTCGCGGCGTAGTCGGCCGCGTTCCACTGCGTTGTTTTTTTGTTCTTCGTAGGAGCCGAGGTCACGAGTCTCTGTTCAAATCGGGTTGGGGAAAGTTAGAGACTCCTTACGTCGTCTCCTACAAGTCGCGTCAAATCAGTCCAGCCGTTTCCGGGAAGCCGCAGAGGATGTTCATGCTTTGCACGGCCTGACCGCTTGCGCCTTTGACGAGGTTGTCCTCGGCGCTCATCACGATCAGCCGGCCCGTGCGCGGATCAAGCCGCCAGGCGATTTCGCAGACGTTGGTGCCCACGACATTTTTCGTGTCCGGCAGCGCCTTGCCTTCGAGCAGGCGCACGAACGGCTCGTGGGCGTAGGCTTTTTGATAGCACTCGGTGATCTGGCCGGTAAGCGTGAACATCTCGGCGGCGTTGGAAAAATGTTTTTCCGGCGCGAGGTAAAGCGTCGTGAGGATGCCGCGATTCACCGGGATCAAGTGCGGTGTGAATTGAATCGTCACCGTCGCGCCCGCAGCGAAGGAAAGCTGTTCCTCAATCTCCGACAAGTGCCGGTGCTTCGGCACGCCGTACGGCCGCACGCTCTCGTTGCACTCGACGAACAGATAATCCAGTTCGGCCTTGCGCCCCGCGCCGCTGACGCCGCTCATGGAATCCGCGATGATGCCATTCGCCTTGATGAGTCCGGCCTTCAACAACGGCATCAACGGCAGCAAAATGCTCGTCGGGTAACAGCCCGGCGACGCGATGAGCGAGGCGGTTTTTATTTTGTCCCGGTAAACTTCCGGCAGCCCATAGACCGCTTGCGCCAGCAGTTCCGGCGCGGGATGGTCGTGCGCGTAAAAATCTTTATAGACTGCCGCGCTCTTGAGCCGAAAGTCCGCGCTGAGATCTATGACCACGCAACCGGCCTTCAGCAACGGGATGGCGAACTCCGCAGCCACGCCGTGCGGTAGCGCGAGAAAAACAATCTCCGCCTGCTTCGCCAGCGCTTCGGTGTCTGGCGCGCTGAAGCACAGCGTCCTGGCGCGTGGATGATTGGCGAACTTGGGAAACACCTGCGCCAGCGTCTGTCCGGCGTTCTGGCGCGAGGTGACGGCGGTCAGTTCCGCGTGCGGATGCTGCAGCAGCAGCTTGACGAGTTCCTCGCCGGAGTAACCGGACGCACCAACAATGGCGACTTTTTTGGTTTTCATTTCTTAACTGGAAAATTGAACAACAAAGGAACGAAGAAACAAAGTTTTTCCGGCTTGGTTGCTTTGTTTATTTGTGGTCCAAGCAAACAAAAAACCCCGCCGGAATGAACCAGCGGGGTTTTGCAAAAGAACTTGCCGATCAACGCTTGCTGAACTGGAAGCGAGCGCGGGCACCCGGCTGGCCGTACTTCTTGCGTTCGCGCATACGGGGATCGCGGGTGAGCAAACCTTCCGCTTTCAACGCGGGGCGGAGCGCGACATCCACTTCCAGCAGCGCGCGGGCGATGCCGTGGCGGGACGCGCCGGCCTGGCCGATCGGGCCGCCGCCGGAAACGTTGATGCGCACGTCGTATTTGTCCGCCGTGCCAGTGACGGTAAACGGCTGCTTGACGGTGCCGCGTTGCAGCTCCATCGGGAAATAGTTTTCAAAGGCCCGGCCATTGACGGTGATTTTGCCGGAGCCGGCGGCGAGGCGGACGCGGGCAACGGAGGTCTTGCGACGGCCGGTGCCGAGAAATTCAGTGATTTTGGTTGCCATATTGAATGGGATGATTGCGGTAAAAATTATTTCGCGACGGCGAGCACGGCGGGCTGCTGCGCGGCGTGATCGTGCTTCGGACCTTTGAAGACTTTGAGCTTGGTCAGCAACTGGCGGCCGAGGCGGTTTTTGGGAATCATACCCCGGACGGCGCGATGGATCAGCATCTCAGGATGCTTCTCGCGCAGGTTGGCCACGGTGAAATGCTTCTCGCCGCCCTTCCAGCCGGAATACGTCATGTATTCCTTGTCGGTTTCTTTCTTGCCGGTGACGCGGACCTTTTCAGCGTTGACGACGACGACGAAATCGCCGGCATCGAGGTGCGGGGTGTAGACCGGCTTGTCTTTTCCGCGCAGCACGTCGGCCACCTGGACGGCGAGACGGCCCAGCACGGCGCCGTCGGCATCAATTACGTGCCACTTGCGCTGTTCCAAATTTACTTTCGGCAAATGCGTTTTCATCTATTTTTCCTGTCAAAGGAGCGCAGAAACTATCAAACCAATGGTTGAAGTCAACAGGCATTTCCGCAAATTTGGGTGATCTTTTTCTTTCCCCGCGCCCGCGTCACCGACTTACGCGGTTTCCCGGCTTAACTCGAGTTTGAGCGCCTTGAGCGAAAGTCGAATATCGCAGATAAACATGACCAGCGAACCAATCAATGCCACCAGGCAGCAGATGAACAGCAGGCTGACCGGCACCGCCAGTTCCCACTGAAACAAGGCCGTAAAAAACAGGGTGATGATCAGCACGGCGGCGAACAACATGCTCGCCGTCGCCAGAATGATGGCCCGCTGGATCAGCTCCGCCCGGCGGAATAAAATGTCCACCTGCCCGGCCAGACCCAGCCGGGCGGCCTCCCCGGATTCGCGGATTTCCCGGGTAAGCTGGCGGGAACGATCCACCGCGCGGCCAAACCGGTTGGTCAGCGAGAGCAGCAGCAGGCCGACGCCGGAAATTAAAATGACCGGGCCGACCGCGACCTGGAGTACCGGAATGAGTTCACTGAACTTGGTAGCAGCCATGACCGCAGGATGATTCCGGCGGGCGAAGAATCAATCAGGAAATTTTCCGCCATGATTTTCCAACTTTCATCCACCCCTGAGCCTCCGCTATCTTCACGCCGTGTTTGCCATTCCCAAAACCATGCGCGCCGCCGTCTATCGCGGCCCCAACGATCTGCGCGTTGAGACCGTGCCCGTCCCGCGCCTCGGCCCCGGCGACCTGCTTGTCAAAGTCGCCGCGTGCGGAGTCTGTCCGACGGACATCAAAAAAATCCACTACGGCACCGTGCCACCGCCCAGGATTTTCGGCCACGAAACTTCGGGAACAATTGTCAAAACCGGCGCAAAAGTTCGCGGCTTCAAAACCGGCGACCGCGTCGCGCTGCATCATCACGTCCCCTGCCTCGACTGCCACGCCTGCCGTCACCGCGCGTTTGCCCAGTGCGAGCAATACAAACGCACCGGCATCACGGCGGGCTTCGAACCGGCGGGCGGCGGCTTTGCCGAATACGTCCGCGTTCTGCCGTTCGTGCTGCCGGGCGTGGTGAAAATCCCGGCGAAAAATTCTTTCGAGGAAGGCGCGCTGCTCGAACCGGTCAACACCGTGCTCAAAGCGATCAAACGCCTGTCATTATTGCCCGGCGACAACGTCCTCGTTGCCGGCCAAGGCCCGATTGGTTTGATGTTCACGCGGCTGCTGCAATTGCGCGGGATGAACGTGCTCGCCACCGACCTGATGGATTCCCGGTTGCAGCTCGCGAAAAAGTTTGGCGCGAAGTGGACGCGGCTGGCCCAAAGTCCAAAGTCCAAAGTCCAAAGTTTTCCCGCCCTTGATGCGGCTGTTCTCGCAGTGCCCTCGGACGCCGCGCTGGTTCAAGCCATGCAACTCATTCGCGGCGCGGGCCAGGTGCTGCTGTTCGCACATACCAAACGTGGTGCATTGACCGAGCTGGATCTTGCCTCCATTTGCGTGGACGAAAAAGATTTGCTCGGCAGTTACTCCGCCGACTTCACCCTGCAACGCGAAGTGGCACGCCTCGTTTTTTCGCGCCAGCTTGATGTCCGCCCGCTCATCACGCATCGGTATCCGCTGGCCGAAACTGCCGCCGCCGTCCAACTCGCGTCGCATCCCACGTCGGACTCGCTTAAAGTTCTGGTCACCCACACGGCGAGGTCTGGGTAGGGCGGTGCTGCCGCACCGCCGGGCGTCGCAGCAGCGACGCCCTACCAAATTGAAATCCGGACACGGCCTACGCCTGGGGCGCGGCTTGACGTTGCGCCGGACTTTGCCAATCTCCCGCCATGCCGTTGCCAGTCATCAGCATTGCGCAGATGCGCGAATGGGAAAACGCCAGTTGGGCGCAAGGCCACCAGGAGGCCGATGTCATCCGGCGCGTCGGCCGGGCCATCGTTGAAACCGCGCGCCGCCTCACCCAGCCCACCGACTTGATCCTCATCCTTTCGGGTCGCGGCAACAACGGTGCCGACGCCCGCGCCACGCTGGAACTTTTCGACGACCGCCGCCTGGATACGCTGGACGTGAAAGATCCGGCCACGGATTTCGCGGAGCTGGAATCCCTGCTGGCCACCCGCCCGGTCTTGATCATTGACGGACTTTTCGGCATCGGCCTGAATCGTCCGCTCGACGCCGCGTGGCAGAAATTCATCAACGCCATTAACGCCGCCAAAATCCCCGTGTTGTCCGTGGATGTCCCGTCCGGCCTGAACGCCGACACCGGCGAACCGCACGGTGCGGCGATTGAAGCTGCCGTCACGCTCACCGTCGGCACGCCGAAAGCCGGCCTGCTCAAAGCGTCCGCGTGGCCGTTCGTCGGGCGGCTCGAAGTGACGCCGCCCGTCGGGCTGATCGCCTGTCCGCACACCAGCGATCTCCACTGGACGCTGGCGGAAGATTTCACGGGCCTGCCGCCGATGCGGCCGGTGGCCGGGCACAAGGGAACTTTCGGACACGTTGGCATCATCGCCGGCAGCCTGGGCTATCACGGTGCGGCGGTGCTGGCGGCGCGCGGCGCGCAACGGGCGCAGCCCGGCCTCGTCACGCTGCTCACGCAAGAGGCGGTTTATCTGCCGGTCGCGGCGCAGTTGCAGGCGGTGATGGTGCAAGTGTGGAAACCGCAGACCAGCCTGGAAAAATTCTCCGCGCTCCTCCTCGGCCCCGGACTCGCCGCGCCGGAATTATCCGCTGAACTGAAACCGCTCACGCAGCAGCTCTGGAAAAATTCGCCACAACCCGTCGTCGTAGATGCCAGCGCGCTGGACTGGCTCGCGGCGGAAGCGTTTCCGCAAAATGCGCTCCGCGTCCTCACGCCACATCCGGGCGAAGCCGCGCGCCTGCTGAACATTTCCACCGAGCAAGTGCAGGCAGATCGTCCCGCAACTGTGCGTCAGCTTTCCGAAAAGTTCGGCAGTTGTTGGGTCGTCTTGAAAGGACATCAAACCCTGGTCGGCCGCAGCATCGGTGAAATTTTTGTGAACCCGTCCGGCAATCCGCAGCTCGCCCAGGGCGGCGCAGGCGATGTGCTCGCGGGGCTGCTGGCCGGCCTGCTCGCGCAACCCGCGTGGCAGACGGATGCGCTCCAAACAATCCGCTACGCCGTGTGGCGGCACGGCGCGACGGCGGATGCATTGATGGCGACGCGACCGCATTGGGGGATGGAAGATTTGGCCGGGGCGTGTTGAAATTTCCTTCCTTTGCCGGAAGCCATCTGCTAAAAAAACCGCACCGTGCGAAAAATCATTTTCATTTGCTTGGCCCTGCTGCTCTGCGAACTGCGCGCCCCGGCGGAAACATTTCAACTGCTGGACGGCAAGACCGTCACCGGCGAAGTCCTCCTCGGCTCGGCCAACGACAACGGCCTGCAGTTTCGGATTGACGACAACCAGTACGAGCGCGTGCCGTGGTCAAACTTCACGCAGAACGACCTGAAAAAATTCCAGCAGAACCCCAAGCTCGCCGCCCTGGTGGAGCCGTTCATCGAAATTTCGCAGGAGGAAAAACTCAGGAAAACCGAGGTGAAAATCAATCCCGTGCCCCGGCTGGAACGGCCGGAAGCGCGTTCGCTGGTGGGCGCGCTGTTCTCCTCCGGACTGGGGCTTGCCATTATGCTGCTGCTCTACGCGGCCAATCTTTATGCGGGTTACGAGGTGGCGATGTTCCGGGCGCGCCCGGCAGCGGTGGTCTGCGGCGTGTCGGCCGTGCTGCCGGTGATCGGACCGATCATTTTCCTGTCGCTGCCCACGGTCCTGGATCCAACGCGGGCCGAAGCCGCCGCCGTGGAAGCGGAGGGCGCGTCGGCGGAGGCCGGATCATCGGACAGTTCACCGTTGGCCCCTGCGCCTTCCGCGACGCATCACGAACCGGCCGCGCCCGGCGGCCTCCACATCAGCCACGCGGAAGCCGCGCCCGCCGGCGGCGCACTGCCGGCCACGCAGATTTTCCAGCGCGGCGCGTACACCTTCAACCGCCGGTTTTTGGAAACGAAGTTCGCGGGTTTCTTCGGCGTCGTCCGGCGCGATGCCGAGAAGGACATGATCCTCGTCATCAAAGCCGCGCGCGGCGAATACCACGGCACGCGCATCTCGCGCATCTCCGCCAACGACCTCCACCTGCAAGTGGTCAAAGGCGCGGCCAGCGAGGAAGTCCTGATCCCGTTCACTGAAATCAAAGAAATTCAAATCAAGCACAAGGACGCTCCATGAAATACCGCACTATTCTCCTCTTCGGCGCACCGGGCTGCGGCAAGGGCACGCAGGGCAAAATACTCGGCAGCATCCCCCATTTTTATCACTGCGCCTGCGGCGACGTGTTTCGGAACCTCACCATTGACAGCAAAATCGGCCAGGTCTTCATCAAGTATTCCAGCCGGGGCGAACTCGTGCCGGATCGCACGACGATTGATCTCTGGCGGCAGTCCATCGAATCCAACACGCGGGTCGGACGGTTTCATCCCGATCAAGACACCCTGGTGCTCGACGGCATCCCCCGCACCGTCCACCAGGCGCAAATGCTGAAGCGGACGCTGGAGGTCGTCGGCATTTTTTATCTGCGCACCAGCGATCCTGAAAACCTGGTCAAACGGCTTCAGCGCCGGGCGTTGAAGGAAAACCGGCTCGACGACGCGAACCTCGAAGTGATCCGCACCCGCCTAAAAACCTACGAACTGGAAACCAAGCCGGTGCTCAAGTTTTACGGACGCAAACTCGTCCACCTCATTGACGCGGATCAATCGCCGGTGAAAGTGCTGTCGGATATTTTGCGGCATACGCTGAAAGCTTGATTGTGAAACGTGAGGCGTGAAACGCGATTCACGCCTCACGCCTCACGCCTCACGCCTCACGCCTCACGCCTCACGCCTCACGTTTCACAATGACCCGAATCATTTTCATGGGCACGCCGGAACTGGCGGGGGTCAGTTTGTCGGCGTTGTTGCGCGTGCCGGAATTTCAAATCGTCGCCGTCGTCACCCAACCCGACCAGCCCAAAGGACGTGGACTCAAGCTCCAGCCCTCGCCCGTCAAGGAAATCGCTCTCCGCGAAAATCTCCCGGTGCTGCAACCCGCCCGTGCCCGCGACGAACCATTCCTCCAGCAACTCCGCGAGTTGCAACCCGACTTAATCGCCGTCGCCGCGTACGGACAGATTCTGCCGCAAACTATTTTGGACCTGCCGCGCTTCGGCTGCCTCAACGTCCACACCTCACTTTTGCCCAAGTATCGCGGGGCTTCCCCGATCCAGCGCGCCGTGTTAAATGGCGATCCCGAGTCTGGCGTGACGATCATGAAAATGGATGCCGGCATGGACACCGGCGACATGCTCGCGCAGGAAAAAACTCCGATCCTGCCTGAGGACAATTCACAAACCCTCCACGACCGTCTCGCCCAGATCGGCGCGTCATTGTTGGTTAAAACTATTCCCGATTACGTCGCCGGAAAAATCCAGCCGCGCCCGCAGCCGGTGGAAGGCGTGAGCCACGCCGCCAAAATCAAAAAGAGCGACGGGCAGATTGACTGGACGCAACCCGCGCCCGCCGTGTGGAACCGGGTGCGCGGCATGACCCCGTGGCCGGGAGCGTTCACCTTCCTGCCCGGCCAGCCGCAACCGACGCTGCTGAAAATCTGGTCGGCGGAAGTTGCACCGCCGTCGGGAGCGCCGGGAGAAATTTTGGGCGCGGACAAAAATGGCATCGTAGTTGGTTGCGGCAGCGGGTCGCTGCGCATTTTCGTTTTGCAACGTGAAGGCGGGCGGCAACTGACGGCGCAGGAATTTCTCGCGGGTCATCCGCTGACCGTCGGGCAAAAGCTCGGCTGACCCTCACCCGCCGAGCTTCCGGTGCGCGGCCATGAATTTTTCGACGCGCTTCGGATCCACCGCCCGCGACCAGTCGCCGGCGTCTTTGAACTCCGAGCCGACGATGAAGCCGTCGGCCGCCGCGTAGAATTGTTTCAAGTTCACCGCCGTCACGCCGGAGCCGAGATAAACGGGCAGCGAGGTTTTCTTCTTCACGGCCAGCACGTCCGCGCGCTGCGGCGCGTCGCCCGTGACCGCGCCGGTGACGATCACCGCGTCGCCGCGCAGGAACTCGACCGCGTGCGCCGTTTCGCCGATGCCGACATCCGCCGTGATCGAGTGCGAACTGTGCTTTTTCTTGATGTCGGACCAGACCTGCACCCGCTCGGCACCGATGCGGCGGCGGTAGCGAAGCAGTTCCGCAGCCGAAGATTGGATCAACCCTTCGTCGGCGACGTGCGCGAACGCGAAACCCTCCGCGCGGATGAAATCCAGACCGGCGGCGTGGGCAGCCGCGAGAGCTTCGATATTGGCCGCTGCCAGAATCTGAATTCCGCATGGCAGTTTGCCCGCCTCTTTCACACGCCGGGAAATGATGGCCATGGCCGCGACGATTTCCGGCCCGACGCCGCGCAAATACGGCGTGTCGTGCATGTTTTCAAGCATCAGACCATGAACTCCGGCGGCGCGGTAAATCTCTGCTTCCGCCACGGCACGCGATTCGATTGCCTTTAAACTCATGCGGCTCGCGGGCGTGCCGGGCAGCGCGTCGAGATGAATCATGGCGATGACCGGTTTGGCGGTGGTGAAGATTGGGTTCATGCTGGGCAAATGTTACTGAGGAATTTTTTCCGACGCGAGCTGGTTGTTGCTGTGAAACGTGATGCGTGAATGCACGTTTCACGTTTCACGCTTCACGCTTCACGTTTCACGCTTCACGTCTCTCCCCGTCGCCTGCGCCACGAGCCGTTGATACTCCTCCTCACCCACCAGTCGCGGAATGGCCCGGCAGGTTTTTTCAAAGCCCGGAAAATTCCAGAGGTTGGGAAAATCGCGGCATTGCTGCGGCTTGACCGGCT
>JAYWBR010000344.1:0-11745 GCA_043781315.1 Verrucomicrobiota bacterium
CTCGTGCGTGGTGGCTTCCGGCACCATCATCGCCACGTCGCGGCGGCTCGACGGGAATTGCGGCAGCGGCTTGAACGACTTGGTGGCATTACGTTTCGCGAGCAGCAGATCCAAATTAAACTCCGCGAGGAACACGGCGTCGCGCAGATCATATTTTTTGGCGAGCGTCGGCAGCAACTGGCCGAGTTCACCGAGCGGCAATTTTCCCCCGAGCGTCACGGCGGCGGATTCGAGAAACAAGGCCGTGCTGTCAGTGCGCTTGCCGAATGCGATGCCGCGCAAACCGAACTGCTCCAGCAAATCTTCGGCGAGACCTTTCAAATCAGGCGCGTCAAACTTCGCGTCGCGATCGTCGCCGCTCCAGAAGGGCAGGGCGCGCTGGCCGGTGAGGGCGATGGCCACGCTGCGGTTTTCTTTCGTCACGCCGTTGACGTTGGTGAACACGCGGCCAATCTCAAACAGCGCAACGTCGTAATTTTTACGGCTGACATTGTGCCGCAGCGAATGAATCAGTCCCGGCAGCAAACTCGGCCGCAGCACATCCATGTCGCTGCTCAATGGATTCGCGAGCACGACGATGCTTTCGTCATTCGTCATTCGACATTCGGATTTTGAAATAAGCGTCTGCCCCTGCGCTTCATTCAAGCTGAGGCCGGTGAGAATGCGGCGCGCTTCGCTGATCTGGTCATAGACGGAATCAAACACATTCGCGCCAAGCGCGCCGCGCGGCGGCGTGCTGGGGATTTTATCAATGCCGTAGAGCCGGCCGACCTCCTCGATCAGATCCACCTCGCGTTTCATATCCACGCGCCACGACGGGATGGAGAACATTGCCGATTGCCGATTGCCGATTGCCGATTGGCCGGGGATTTCCGCGAGGCCGAGGCTGACGAGGGATTTTATTTGTAGTTCGGCGGGAATCTCGATGCCGAGCAGCGCGGTCGTCTTGGCGAAATGCAACTCGACCTGTTTCGTCTCCTTCACCTTCGGCTGCACATCCACAGCGCCCCCGGCCAACTGGCCGCCGGCCGTTTCCAGAATCAATTGCACCGCGCGCTGGCTCGCCCAGTCGCAGATGCCCACGTCCGCGCCGCGCTCGAAGCGGTAGCTGGATTCGCTGCGCAAGCCGAGCAGCTTGCTAGTGCGACGAATGTCGGTCGGCGAGAAATACGCGCTCTCGATAAGCACGTCTTGCGTGGCGTTGTTGATCTCGGTGTTCGCGCCGCCCATGACGCCGGCGAGGGCGATGCCCTTGGTTTCGTCGGCGATCAAAAGCATTTCATTCGTCAGCGTGCGCTCCTGATTGTCGAGCGCCTTGAATTTTTCACCGGCGGCCGCGCGGCGGACGACGATGGTCGGCTTGCCGTCCGCGCCCTTGGCGATGAGATGATAATCAAACGCGTGCAGCGGCTGGCCGGTTTCGAGCATGACGTAATTCGTCACATCCACGACGTTGCTGATGCTGCGGAGGCCGACTCTTTCCAGTATTTCGCGCAACCAATCTGGACTCGGCTCAACCTTCACGCCTTTGATGACGCGTGCGGTGTAGCGCGGGCAAAGTTCTGAATCCTCGATGCGCACCGCGATGAGGTCTTCAATTTTTAATTTTGCATTATGAATTTTTAATTCGGGAATCCGCAGCGGATTCCCCGTGACCGCCGCGATTTCACGGGCGATGCCGATGAGGCTGTTGAGATCCGGCCGGTTTGGTGTGACTTCAAGGTCATAGACCACATCACTGCCACTGCGGCCGAGAAATTCTCCGAACGGTTTTCCGACGGTCGCGTCGGCAGGCAAAATCAAAAGTCCGTCCTCTTTTTTCAGCCCGATGCTTTCCGGATCAAGACCCAGTTCCTCGTGCGAGCAAAGCATTCCGTGCGATTCCACGCTGCGGATCTTGCCGACCTTGATGGTGAACGGTTCTTTCTCGCCGGCCTTCGGCGGCAACGAAGCGCCGGGCAGGATGAGCGGCACTTTGTCGCCCGCCTGAAAATTCTGCGCGCCGCAGACGATCTGGCGTTCGCCCGTGCCGTCGTTGACGCGGCAGACGGAGAGTTTGTCGGCGTTGGGATGTTTGTCACGGGTGATGACCTGCGCCACGACGATGCCGTCGAACGCGCCGGAGATTTTCTGCACGCCCTCGACTTCGAGGCCGAGCATGGTGAGGCGTTCGGTCAGCTCCTCGGGCGACCAGTTGAAATCCACGTATTGCTTGAGCCAGTTCAGGGTGACTTTCATTGCTTAAAATAAGTTGCCGCACAGCTAACCACACATTCCGTCCCGGGCGGAAACAAAATATTCCCAGCGAGGTCGCGAGCCAGCGTGGTGATTTTGGAAGAGAGCGGTTCGCCTTGGCAAGCAATTCGGCTCAGACCGCCGCGACTACTTGCCGGTCGCCTTGGCTGAACGCAGAAACCCGGGCGTGGAAACGATCTGGCGTTGCCATTCATCCATGCGCTGTGGAGAGTCGCGGGCAAACCAACACGTAAAATCGAATCGCACCATGATGACTAAATTGAAAATCCAACTCCTCCGTCTGGCCCTGCTCTTGGTGGTGGCCGCTCCGTTGATCGCTGCGGCGACGGAATCGCCCGATCCTTACGCCGGCGAAACCCCGGCGCAGCGCGATGCGCGGCTGGGGTGGTTTCGCGCGGCGCGGTTCGGCATGTTCATTCATTGGGGCGTCTATTCGGTGCCCGCCGGAACCTACGAGGGTAAGCAAATTCCCGGCATCGGCGAGTGGATCATGAACCGGGGGAAAATCCCCATGACGAACTACCAGGCCTTCGCCCGCGAATACAACCCGGTGAAATATGACGCTGATGCGTGGGTGAAACTCGCCCGGGACGCCGGCATGAAATACATCGTCATCACGGCGAAGCATCACGACGGCTTTGCGAACTTTGCGACCAAGAGGAACACGAACAGCAGGGGAACGAACTCAATGAGTTGGACGGGGCTTATGAAAGTGAGCTTTATCCAGCAATGCGCTACTCATTCATCGTGTCGTTGCAAATCTTCATGGAAACCCAGCTACGCAGATTCTGTTCGGATATTCAGCGCGAGCGTCATGTTCCAATCAGTGTCACGGATTTGAAGGGCAGCGCAATCGACCAGACCCGGATATTCCTGACGAAGCTCGCAGGCGTGATCGTGCAAGACTTTCCCGAAAAGGAGTGGGAAAACTTGCGAACGCTCCAAAAGATTCGCGACTGCATCGTCCATGCATACGGGCGCGTGAAAGATTCGCGTGACGAGTCCTTCCTGCGCCAGCTTGCGTCGAACATTACGGGTGTCTCGATTGACTATGAGGGTCGGCTACTAATCGAGAAGGGTTACTGCGAGCAGCAATTGGCCAATTCGCGTATGCTTTTTGAACATCTTTTTGAGGCTGTAGGTTGGGCGTGAGAAAATCGGCGACGCTTATGGGTTGGTAGCGCGGTAGAAGCGGCGGGACAGGTTTGTTGCTATTGGGTCGGTCAATTGTACCGTGCCGTAGGCGTTTGTTACTGTGCCGATGACAGTCCAATCGAAAAGATTCGTAGAGCCAAGAATTGAATACGGAGTGCCAAAATCGCCAAGAATTGTCAGGCGGAAGCCGTCTTCAACTAAACCCTCCAAAGGTGTGCCAACTCTCAACGTAGGACGCTTCGTGAAATTTGCGGTGATGACTTTGTTTGAACTCACAGGCACAAGCAACGGATTCTGCGTGCCGCTGGCGTCGCCGCTCCATGCAATAAAATCTTGGCCCGCACCCGGCAACGGTGTCAATGTTACCGCCTGGCCGTTGGAGTAAGCGTTCGCATACGGGTTCACCGAAACATGTCCGTAGCCGCTCTCGATCACCGTCAAAGCAAATTGTCCGGTATTCAACGAACCAAGCAAGCACGAGACGCTCAAATTTCCATTTGTAAGAGTAAGATTCAAAGGATTGTTTGTTCCACTGACATCCCCGCTCCACGATGCAAAAGACGTTCCGTTCGGTGGCTGGGCAGTAAGCTTCACTACCGTACCGTAAGGGTAAAAAGCAGATTGCGGGTAAGCCAAAATCAGACCGGATGTGGTGAGGGTTGTTCCAAAGACTGCTTGCACGTATTTGTTCCGAGTCACGCTCACATCAATGTTCGTGTTCGCCCCAGCAGCATCCCCGAGCCAGTATAAAAACTGCCAACCTTGTCCAGGTGTTGCAGCTACCGTCGCCAAAGAGTTATTCAGATAGGGAGCGTTGGTCGGATTAACTGCAAGCGTCCCACCTCCAAGTGTTGAGGCGGTGAAAGTCGGGGTGAGTTTGCCAGCCCGGTTGTAAAGGTCTGCTCCAAGCCCACTGGCACCGGAGCCTCCGCTCGTGGAGTTGTTTGTGAAAACGCAGCCAACGATCGCCACAAGCCCGTTGTTAATAAAGACGCCCCCACCAAAAGCGCCCCCACCACCCCCACCTGTCTGATTATTATTACCACCATTACCACCAGGTGCCCCGCCAAAACCTCCGGAACCGCCGCCGCCATCGAACCCGCCTCCTCCGCCTCCTCCGCCAAAGCCTCCGCCTCCTCCGCTTCTTTGCCCGGTTATGTAACCGGGACCGCCACCGTTAATCCCGCCGCCACGTCCACCCCAGTAATCACCGCTGCTTCCTCCAGGTGCTCCTCCCTGACCGCCGAATACCTGGTTTCCAGCGAAAGTGGAACGTCTTATTTCCACATGACCAGAAAGAGTGAATAGTCCCCCTCCCATTCCAGCGCCGCCTCCGCCGCCACCGGCAAATGCTCCACCATCCCCCCCGGATTCCCCAAATACCGTGTTTCCAAAAATTATAGAATCCAAGATCGCAAGAGTTCCCGCGTTGTAAACTGCCCCGCCCCAGCCGCCAAAGTTTTTATTATTCAGTAAAGCGCAGTTGGAGATGGTTAACGTCCCAGCGTTGGATATTCCCGCACCATTCAAGTAATTCACAGCCTTTCCGTTCGCAATAGTCAGACCGGAAATTGTTGCATTGGTTACTGTGACACTCACTGAAAAAATACCAACCGAGTTGTTGCCGCTGATCGTCATCAGGTTTGTTCCCGGCCCTGCAATCGTCGTGTTGTCGGTGATCGCTGGCAAAGAAGACGCGAGGGTGATTATGCCATTTGTTGTGAAGACAATCGTGTCGTCACCAGCCGTGCCGTTGGCGTCGAGGATCGCTTGGCGTAGCGACCCCGGCCCGGCGTCGGCGATTGCACTAACGGTGAAAGTTGCGGCTTGGGTGCTGGCGAGTGCCAGGGTGAAAAATATTGCCGAATAAAACCTGAGTTTCATAATTCCTTATCCAGATGCTTGATCAATTAGAATGGAACAGAAGATGGCCCATTATTCAAGTTGTGAATTTGATTAACGACAGGGTTGATCCAATCTTTCCCCTGAAACAAACATGAATCTCCGCCTTTTCGACGCCCACAATCATTTGCAGGACGAGCGGCTCGCGCCGCGACGCGCGGAAATTATTCGCGCATTGCCGGGTGCGGGCGTGGTGCAGATGGTCGTGAACGGTTCGTGTGAGGCGGACTGGCCGGAGGTTCTGGCGCTGGCGAAAAGTGTGCCGCAGGTCATTCCGTCCTTCGGCTATCATCCGTGGTACGTGGCCGAGCGCACGGCGGACTGGCGGGCGAATCTCGTGAAGTTTCTGGACGCCGTGCCGTCGGCGATGGGTGAAATTGGTTTGGACAAGTGGATCAAGAACCACAACCTCGCCGAGCAGCGGGAGGTCTTCGTCTGGCAACTGCGGCTGGCGGCGGAGCGCGATCTGCCGGTGAGCATTCACTGCCTGGAAGCCTGGGGCACGCTGTTGGAAGTGCTGCGCGACAACCCCCGTCCCCGCTGCGGTTTCGTGCTGCATTCGTTTGGCGGATCGCGCGAGATGATCGGGGAATTGGCGAAGCTCGGCGCGTATTTTTCGCTGCCCGGTTACTTCGCACACGAGCGGAAAGTTCGCCAGCGCGACACATTCAAACACGTTCCGCGCGACCGGTTGTTGATCGAAACGGACGCGCCGGATCAAGCCCTGCCGGCGGAGCGCGTGGAGTTTCCGCTGCCGGATTCCGCGAACGGCAAACCGGTAAATCATCCGGCGAATCTCGGCGCGGTGTATCGTTTCGCGGCGGAGTTGTTGGAAGTGCCGTTGGAAAAACTGGCGGTGCAGGTGGAGGAAAATTTTCAGCGCGTGTTTGGGGCATTCCAATAAAGTTGCTGCTGCGGAGCGCCGGTCTCCGACCCGGCACGTTTTGGACTGCGCCGGCAAAGCGCAGCGGCGACGGCGCTTTCGACGAACGTGGTATGCCTGAAATTGCCAGCCCTCCCCAAAGCGGTGTCAGCCCCGTTCCCCGCCAGCCGCCGCAGTACAAAATGGATTTCCACCCTCGTATGCGTCCGCCGGGTCGGAGACCGGCGCTCCAATATGGAAAAATCAGAGACTCCTTACGTCGGCTCCTGCAATTTTCTGGATGATCCGTGACGCGGCGATGAAGCCGAAGGTGCCGGTCACAAAACTCGCCGTGCCCAGACCGGTACTGCAATCAATCCGCAAATCTGCGGTGGTGCCCTTGTCGCAACTGACCGAGCCGTCCGGTTGGGCGTACGTCATCGGCTCGCGCGAGAAGACGCACTCGACGCCGAAGGGTTTTTTGTCGCGGGGAAAACCAAACTCGTCGCGCAATTTTTTCCGCACCTGAACGAGCAGCGGATCACCGCCCGTCAACGCGAGATCGGCCACTTCCACCGCCGCCGGATCGCGGCGTCCGCCCGCGCCGCCGGTGGTGACGAGCGGGATTTGCTTTGCGCAGCACAACGCGATGAGCAGGCATTTCATCCCGAGCTGGTCAATCGCATCGAACACGCAGTCGAACGTTGTGGCCAGGATTTCTTCGGCGTTGGATTTGAGAAAAAATTCCTGGCGTGCGTGAACCTGGCAGTCGGGATGAATCGCGCGAATGCGTTCGGCCATCACTTCGACCTTGGGTTTTCCAAACGTGCCGGTCAGGGCGTGAAGCTGGCGGTTGGTGTTGCTGATGCAGACATCGTCCAAGTCCACGAGCGTGATCTGGCCCACGCCCGAACGCGCCAGCGCCTCGACCGCCCACGAACCCACGCCGCCGATGCCGACGACGCCGACGTGCGCCTGCCGCAGCCGGGCTGCGCCCGTCGCGCCGTACAGGCGGACGATGCCGTTGAAGCGCGCTTCGGCTTGGGCGGTGGGTTGCAAGTGAAAGTTGAAAAAGTCTTCCCGCAGCGGCGGGGAAATTATTTCACGTCCAGGTTGATGCCGAGGCGTTCGAGCGTCTGGGCTTGGTCGAGGCTCAACTGGGACAGGGCTTTGTTGTACGCAGTGAGCGCGGAAATTTCACTGGCGCGGGCGGTGGTCACGTCGCGCTGTTTTTGCAGCACGGTGTAGGTGGTGCTCTTGCCGTTCTGGAGTTTGATCCGCTCGGCCTCCAGCGCGGCCTCGGCAAACTCACGCGCTTTCCGGGAGGCTCCCAGGTTGTCGTAGTCCGCATTGATGGCGCCGATGTCGGTATGCACTGCAATCAGGACGTCTTGCTCCTTTTTTTTCAGGGTAAGCAACAGGGTTTCCAGGGTGAATTTGCCCTGCCGATATTTGGCGCGGGCGGCGGTGTTGAGGATGGGAAAGGAGATTTGTGCGCCATAAAAATAAGCGGGCTGGCTCCCGCTGCCCAGTTGCCCGATCGCCCCGCTGAATTCGCGGGCACCGCTGGCGTTGTGGCCGTAACTGCCGACGAGATCCAGTTCGGGGAACAGTTGGTTGCGGTTGTATTTGAGGGTGACGCCCTGGTTTTCCACGTCGAGCCTGGCTTGGAGCAGGTCGGGCCGACCGGTGAGGGCGGTGTTCCAACTATGCGGCAGATCGAAAGACTGCCGGTTCGTGGTGAGCGTGTCCACGGGCACAAGGTCCACTTCAGACCAGGCCGCAAAATCATCGCTGATGAGACCTTTGAGCGTTTCCAGTTTTTTGTTCAAGGCCTGCTGCTCGACGATCAGCGCGGCCTGGCTGGAGGCGACCTGCGCCTCGGCATCCTGGGCGTCCAGCGGCGTCATGGCACCAAACTCGACGCGCTTGTTATTTTCATTCAAGAGGGCGGCAGCGATTTCGACGGCTTTCTCCTGCACCTTGACGCTTTCGCGGGCGGCGATCAAATCGTAGTAGGCTTGTTCCACCGTGGTGGCGGTGTTCATGATTGTTTGCTTCAAACCCAGTTCGGATTGCCGGAATTTGTTTTTATTCACACGGATGGCCAGCCGGGTGTCATCAATCCAAAAATTTTTCAGTAACGGTTGCTTGACCTCGATGGTGGTCGAGCCGGCGGACTGATCAAACGGCTGCTTTTGAAACCCGGAAGTCTCCGAGACATCGCCCGAAAGGGTGTAGCCCAATCCCCACGGCAGCTTTCCTTTCAAAGAACTGTTGAGGTCGTCTCGGCTGCTGGTGGAAGGCAAAGTGTTTGTACTGGTGACCGAACTATAGCCACCGCCCGACAGGCTGTAGCCGTGCTGGCCGCCGAGGAAAAAAGTCGGGTCATAACCCGCGTACGCCGCAGTGAGGTCAAGCCGCGCCTGCTGGGGCGAGTAACGGGCGATGCGCAAATCCAAATTTTTGGCGAGCGCCGCCTGGATGCAATCTTGCAAAGAAATGCGGCGGACTTCGGGCGAATGGGTCTGCGCGGGAGCGCTGGCTCCGAGGCCGAGCGCGACGACGAGCATGGCTGAAATTTTCATGGCGGCGGAAGCTTGTCGGATTTGTTTCATCTGGTCAAATAGACCGTTCAATTGGAATTTCATCATAATCTTTTTCCACCGGTCATTCCGCCGACGCACGGCGCAGGCGGTCGGCAATCGCCTGCCATTCACTGGTCTGGGGCAGTGCCTCCACCACGATCAACTCCGCGCCCGCCGCGTCGCAGCGATGCAGTTCGGCATAGAGCGCGCGGGCAAAAGCTTCAGCGTCGTGCGGAATCACGCTCACGCTGGCGAAGCCGGCGACGGACGGAATGTTCGTGTGGGCGAGGAGGTGGCAGGTTTCGAGTTTCGAGTTTCGAGTTTCGAGTTGCTGGCGCAGATCCGCATCACCCGCCCAATGCATGATCACCAGCCTGGCTGTGGGCGAGTAATGTTTTTTCAGCAGGCCGGGGCTGCGCAAATCCGAATTTCGAATTTCGAATTTCGAATTTCGAATTTCTCCGCAAACCGCCGCGAGCGTTTCCTCATGGATCATTCCCGGCCGCAACACGCGCGGCGGCGCGGCGGTCAAGTCCAGCACGGTGGATTCGATGCCGACCTGGGATTGTCCGCCATCCACGATCAAGTGAAGCTTGCCGTCGAGCTGCTGGCGGACGTGCTCGGCGTTGGTCGGCGAAATGTAGTTGGACAAGTTCGCGCTGGGAGCAGCGAGTGGAAAACCACATTCACGAATCACCGCCTGCATGAAGGGATGGCTCGGCCAGCGCACGCCCACGGTCGCGCCGCCGGCCGTGACGTTGTCGGGGATTTTTTCCGAGCGCGGCAGCACGAGCGTCAACGGGCCGGGCCAGAAGGCGGCGGCCAGTTTGTCGGCGAGCAACGGCCACTCGGCGGCGCAGCGTTTCGCGAGCTCGGTGCTGGCGACGTGGATGATGATGGGATTGTGCGCGGGCCGGCCTTTGATCTCGTAAATCTTCGCGACGGCCTTTTCATCCAGCGCATTGGCGGCGAGGCCATAGACCGTTTCCGTGGGCAACGCGACGACTTCGCCGGCACGCAGCAGTTCCACCGCGCGTTGGACGGCGGCGTCGAACAATGCTTTCGTATGCGTGGGAAGAACGTCGGTATTCATGGCGCAGCAGGGAGGGGGAACATTCAACATTCAACGTCGAACACCCAATGAAAGACGGGCGGACGAACACTCCCTTCGATGTTGGGCGTTGAATGTTGAATGTTCCGCCATTGGCAGTCCCGGTTTATTCGTACCTCAGCGCTTCAATGGGATCGAGCTTGGACGCTTTCCACGCCGGATAAAATCCCGAGATCACGCCGACGATGGCGCTGGAAAGCGATGCGATGCCGACCCACGAAACCGGCGTGAGCACGGGCCAGCCGGTGGATTGCGCCACGATCTGCGAGGCAAGAAAACCCAGGCCGATGCCGATGAGTCCGCCGATGGCGCTAAGGGTGACGGCCTCGATCAAAAACTGCACGAGGATGTCGCGGCCCCGCGCGCCGACGGCCATGCGGATGCCGATCTCGCGCGTCCGCTCGGTGACGCTGACGAGCATGATGTTCATGATCCCGATGCCGCCCACGACGAGCGACACCGCGGCGACGCTCGCGAGCAGCGTGGTCATGGTGTCCGTGCCTTGCGCCTGCGCGCCCGCGATCTCGGCAAGGTTGCGGATCGAGAAGTCGTCCTCGCCGCTGGCCGGGATCTTGTGGCGATCGCGGAGCAGCGCGCGGATGTCCTCGAGCGCGCGGGTGGTGGTCTCGGAGCTGGTTGCCTGCACGTACATCTGGCCGTTCATGTACTTGCCGAGGCCGCCCTGGATGCGATGCGCGAACGTCGACGACGGAATGAACGCCGCGTCGTCGAAGTCCTGCCCCGTCGCGGACTGGCCCTTCTTCGACGCGACGCCCACCACGGTGAAGGGTGTGTTGCCGACCCGCACCGTCTCCCCCACCGGATTCGCGGTCAAGCCGTAGAGCTTCGAGACCACCGTGGCGCCGAGAACGATGACCTTCGTGCCGGCGTCGACGTCGGCTTGGGTGAACGGCGCCCCCTGCTCGATGGGCCAGCTGCGGATCTCGAAGTACTCGGGCGTGGTTCCGGTGATGCTCGTCGTCCAGTTCAGCTCGTCGCTGACGATCGACTGGGTGGCGCGAAGCGAAGGAGCGACCGCTTTGACCGTGCCGATGTCGCTCTTGACGGCGGCGAGGTCGTCCCACGTGATGGTGGGCTGCGAGCCGAAGCCGCCCTTCGAGCCGCCCGCGGTGCTCGACCCGGGCAGGACGATGAGGAGGTTCGTGCCCATGGCCGCAAAGGCGTCCTCGACGCGCGCCTTGGCGCCCGCGCCGATCGCCATCATCGCGATGACCGCGGCGACGCCGATGATGATGCCGAGCGTCGTGAGGAACGACCGCATCTTGTTTCGCAGCACTGCGCGGAGCGCGATCTTCAGGGTGACGAACGGATTCATGGCACCGCAGCCTGCTTCGGCTCGTGCCGCTCGTCGGAGAGAATGAGGCCGTCCTTCACGACGATCACGCGCGACGCAAACTCCGCGATGTCGGGCTCGTGCGTGACCAGCACCACGGTGATCCCCGCGCGCCCGAGCTCCTGGAAGAGGGCCATCACCTCGACGCTGGTCTTCGAGTCGAGGTTGCCGGTGGGCTCGTCGGCGAGGATCACCTTCGGCTCGCCCACCAGCGCGCGCGCGATGGCGACGCGCTGCTGCTGGCCTCCGGAGAGCTGCGCCGGCGTGTGATCGAGGCGGGAGCCGAGCCCGACGCGATCGAGCGCGATGCGCCCGCGTCGATGACGCTCCTTGCTACCGATGCCGCGATAGACGAGCGGCAGCTCGACGTTCTCGAGCGCGGTGGTGCGCGCGAGCAGGTTGAAGCTCTGGAACACGAAGCCCAGGACCTCGTTGCGCGTCGCAGCGAGCTCGTTGCGGCCCATCCCGGCGACGTGCCGTCCGGCCAGCATGTAGTGGCCTGCGCTCGGGCGAGTTC
>JAYWBR010000345.1:0-3927 GCA_043781315.1 Verrucomicrobiota bacterium
CCGCAGTCCAAGACGTCGTCCTGATCCCATGCATCAACCACCAGAAGCTTGCGCTCAAGGTTCGGTGGGCGTCAGCCCTGAGGTTTTAGCCGTCGCAAGCCGGTTTCCGGCCTCCGGGGATTGGTTTGCGGGAATCTTCATGCTAATCTGCGCGCATGAAACATGTCCTGCTCCTGGCGTTGCTCGCCGCCTTGCTCCCCGTGCGCGGGCAGGACGAGAATGACATCACGATGGATGACGTGATCCAGACGGCGCAGGATTTTGCCCGGGATAATCTGGACCCGAAGGTCGTGCGCAACTTGCCGGAGCTGGATCAGCAAAAGGTCCGGGACTTTCTCGCGCTGATTCAAAAGGAACTTCGCGGTGAATACGTGGTGGACCTCGCGCAGTTGAAGGATTCCGCCCAACTCATCCTGCCGCTGCTGGAAAGCCGCGCGGAAACCCAGCCCTACGCCCTCTGGCTGAAGTCCCGTCTCGATTACCTCGAAGTCGCGGACGGTTGGCAGCGCAACACGCCGCCGCCAAAAGCTGAACCCGGAAAACCCGCACCCCCAGTTCCCAATCCGCCGCCGCAAAAAGAACGCGCGGTCTGGACGAAGTTGTTCTCCCGTCGCGCGGCTCCCCCGGCAGCCGCGCCGTTGGTGGCGGAGTTGAAGCCCATCTTCACCCAGGAAAAAATCCCCGCCGAACTCGTGTGGCTCGCGGAAGTCGAGTCGTCCTTCAACCCCAACGCCCGCAGCCCCGCCGGCGCGACGGGTCTGTTCCAGTTGATGCCCGCCACGGCGAAACGCTTTGGCCTGCGCACCTGGTTGCCCGATCAGCGTCTGGAGGCGAACGCCAGCGCCCATGCCGCCGCGAAGTATCTCAGCTTTCTCCACACGCGGTTCCAAGACTGGCGGCTCGCGCTCGCCGCCTACAACTCGGGCGAAGGCACCGTGCAGACGTTGCTCAAGCGGCATCAGGCAAAATCCTTCGACGCCATCGCGACCCATCTGCCGGCCGAGACGCAGATGTACGTGCCGAAGGTGGAAGCCGTGCTGCTGCGGCGCGAAGGGGTGAAGCTGGAAGAACTGGTTGCGCGGGGAAAGTAATCCGAACACCGATCTGCCACTCGGTGCGATGAGGGAAACATTCAACATCGAACGCTGAACATCGAGCCGGAGCGCAGGCGTTAAATTGGAGGTTGAGAGTTGAATGTTGAATGTTGAATGTTTTTGTTTCCCACACCGTTGTTTCAAATCTAACTTCCGCCCGTGCATCCGATTGCTTTTGATCTGGGCAGCTATCAAGTCCGCTGGTACGGCGTGATGCTGGCCCTGGGATTTTACGCGGGCTTCTGGACGGCGGGCCGCCGCTGTCTCCGCGATGGCATTTCGCCGGAACGACTCATGGAGCTCGGCCCGTGGCTCGTGCTCGGCGGGATCATCGGGGCGCGCGCTTTGTATGTAACGACGTATTGGGACGCGCTGGTGAAATATCCCCTGTTCCCGAATGCGCCGTGGACGGAAGTGTTCATGGTGCAACGCGGCGGGCTGGTGTTTTACGGCGGCCTGCTCGGCGCGACCCTGGGCACCGTTTGTTTTGCGTGGTGGAAAAAAATCCCGCTCTGGAAACTCACGGATGTCCTCGCGCCCAGCATTGCGCTCGGCTACGTCTTCGGGCGGATCGGCTGCCTGCTCAACGGCTGCTGCTACGGCCGCGCGTGCAGCCTGCCGTGGGCGATTACTTATCCCGAGGGACATGAGACGCACCCCGAACATCTGGCGGCAATTCCCGTGCATCCGTCGCAAGTTTACGAGTCGCTGTTGAGCCTCGTCCTGTACCTCGCGCTGGCGTGGGCGTATCGCCGCAAGAAATTCGACGGCCAGATTTTTGCGCTCTATCTGATGTGCTACGCGATGACGCGCTCGTTCGTCGAACTGTTTCGCGGCGACTACGACGAGGCGCATCGGCACAGTGGACTGACGCCGGCGCATCTGGTGAGCCTGGGGATTTTTGCGGCGGGCGCGGTTTTGTATGCGGTTCAATTGAAACGCGGGCGTGGCCTTTCAAAAGGATGAGCGGGCCTGGCGAAATCTCGCACGAATCGGAGCGCCGATCTCCGAATCGGCCAGCTTCTGACGCAACCAACGTTCAGCCCCGAGCCGATTCGGAGATCGGCGCTCCGATTTTCATCGCCGGCCCGACCGCCGTTGGCAAATCGGAAATTGCGCTCGCGCTCGCGGAAAAAGTCGGCGGCGAAATCATCTCGGTGGATTCCATGCAGGTTTATCGCGGCCTAGACATCGGCACGGCCAAGCCTTCCGCCGCCGAGCGCGCCCGCGTGCCGCATCACTTGATTGACGTGGTGGAATTGCACGAGCCGTTCGACGCGGCCAAGTTTGTCGAACTTGCGAACCAAGCCGTGAAAGAAATCCAGACGCGCGGTCACGTTCCGATTTTCTGCGGCGGCACGGGGCTTTATTTCAAGGCGCTGCTCGAAGGTCTCGGCACCGCGCCGCCGTCCGACGCAAAGCTCCGCGCTGAACTCGAAGCCGCGCCGCTCCCCGAGTTGCTGCGCGAACTGGAGCAGCGCGATCCGGTGACGTTTGGAAAGATTGACCGCCAAAATCCCCGCCGCGTCGTGCGGGCGGTGGAAGTAATTCGACTGACCGGCAAACCCTTTTCCGAACAACGGGCGGAATGGAAAGCAGACAGTGGAAAGCGGAAAGCGGAAATTATTTTTGCGCTGACACGGAAGCCGGAGGAGGTGCATCGCCGCATCGCGGTTCGCGTGGATGAGATGTTCCGCCGCGGTTTGGTGGAGGAAACGCGCCGCCTGCTCGACCACGGTCTCGCACAAAATAAAACCGCGATGCAAGCCATCGGCTACCGACAAGTCGTGGAACATCTGCGCGGCGAACGTTCGTTGCCGGCGACCGTGGAGCTGGTGAAAATAAAAACCCGGCAATACGCCAAGCGGCAGATGACGTGGCTGCGCCAGCAATTCAACCCGATGTGGATCGAGTTGGATTCCAGCGTTGCGGCCGCAAAAGTCGTCGCGCAGTTGGAAGCGCAGTCGGTGTCCTGACAATTGGCGACGTGCCCCGGCCTGAACAATTCTGGGCGAACCAGTCCGCACTTGTTAAAAATGACCTTTACCCTTTCAAAGCGATCTCTCACCCTTCCTTCCTGTGCCATCGATATTTCATTTGCTTTGGGAGTGGATTTGTTTTTGGTGCAGTTGCGTCTTCATAGGCTGGAAACAGGGCTATTGGATTTTTGGACTCCTACAAGCCGCGAGCGGTTTGGTTAGTGCGGTCTTGCTTTGGAGAAAATTCAAAAATAATCCAGTGATTGATGCAAACAAACTCCGTTGGGAAGGCAAAGTTCGGAAGCGGGCCGTTGTTCTCCTGATCATATCATTTGTTTTTTCGACAATTTTTGTAGCCCCCTTCGTTAAGTATCAAGAGGCGAAGAAGCGCGAAGCGCCGGTTGCATCTGTCACCAATTATCCACTCTCAGTAACGGATAACTACCAGTCTCCAATCTTGCAGGGAATTCAGGCACAAGTTCTGACAGTATCACCTGACTACTCCACGAAGTAATAGGGGAACACCAATACGCCAGCATTCACACTCTACGCTAATGAGGTTGCAAACCCACTTCCTCAAGCTTCAGTTGTTGCATTGCCTCGATCCCATGAGCTTCGATTGAGGATTGGAAATCTGGGGGCAACAGCAGCAAGTCAGATCATTGTTGAATTGATGGTTCCCGTAGATAAAACCAACATTGACTACACAGAATGGAGTTTGCTGGGATCACCGGTAAATCGAACGACAATGAAAGACGGGGTATTCCGGGACTTTAGTGGGTAGAAGACGGAAAAGACAGCTTTTAGAGGGAAAAATCATGGAACCCGCGACAAGAGGAGTGAGTCGGCCTGGG
>JAYWBR010000346.1:0-3925 GCA_043781315.1 Verrucomicrobiota bacterium
TCAGTTTTTTCCCGCGTGACTTGGCAATCGCTTCGAGGAGTTGCCGAAACGTCCACGGCTGCTCATGGGCAATTGTCACCGGCGTCTGGGGCGGCGCAATTTTTCCGGCGGCACAATCACCAATGAACGCGGTCAAATCCTGCTCGTGAATCAGATATTGAATCTGCGAGCCGCCGCCGAACAATGGCAACACCTTCGCATTTTCCACCTGGCTGATGAGCTTGCCAAACATGCCGTCGGGCGAATCGCCGTAGATCAAACCCGGACGAATGACAAACGCGCCGACCGAGTGCGCGATTTTTTCCGTCTCCAGTTTCGCTTTGCCGTAAAGCGAGCGGCAATCGTCGAACGCACTGATGCTGGAGATGTAAACGATGTTCTCAATCTTCGCCGTCCTCGCCGCGCGCAGGAGTTTTTCCGAACCCGCCACGTTGACGCGGTGAATGTCCGCCCAGGAAAGTTGTTTGAAATCGTAGGCGCAATGCACGAGGGCCGTGGCTCCCGAAAAAATGTCCGGCGAAACATCTTCGCCGAGCACAAAGTATTTGGTGTGGTCGCCCGGATTGGGTTTGCGCGTCAGTTCCACCACCCGCCAGCCGCGCTGCTGCAGCGTGGCTTTGACGCGGCTGCCAAGGTAGCCGCTGGCGCCGGTGACGAGACAGGTTTTTGGGGCTGCAGTTGTTTGCATAAAATTCAGGGCCGGCCGGCCGCCAGCGAACCGATGCGATGCGCGTTGGCCATGACGGAAAAAGTAATCGTCGTCGCGGGCACCGTGGGCAGCACCGAGGCGTCCACCAGATGCAGCCGCGACCAGCCGTGCAACCGGCCGAGCGTGTCGGTTTCCAGCGGGCCGGGTTGCGCGCGCATCGGAAACGTGCCGCCACTGTGAAAGCCGCGCCCGGCGTCGGCGATTTGCAACATCGGCGGAATCGGCAGCGCGCCGAAGTGCGCCGAGTGCCGGAGGAGTTTGCGGACGACGCGGTGGATGGTGGGACGGGTTTCTGGGTTCGGCTCGGCTTTGAGATGCAGCCGGTCGGGATCGCCTTGGTTCAAGGTCAGCGCGATTTGCGCCGAGTGGTCGGAATGAAGGTAGCCTTGCACGATCAGCAATCGCCGTTCGAGGCCGCGCGCAAAAAATTCCAGCGGACGGGCCAGCGGGCCGAAAGTTTTCCGCACCGCCTGGCCGATCAAATCGTTGTAGGAATAAACCTGCAAGTGAACCGAGTGCGGGCTGATTTTGGAATCAAAAATCTCCATGAACAACTGGCTCAACGTGTGCAACGCCTCGCTGCGGACATCGCCCGCGCTGCGCGCCAGGGCGAGGGGGATCAAGAAATACTGGCTGTCCTTGATCCGCACGGGCTGGTCGTAAAGTGAATTGGAACGCAGGACGATTTGCGCGGTGGGAATCACTCCGGCGGCGAGATACACGCGGCCGGCGTCGGCGGCGAAGGGCGCGCCGCTCAGACGGTCAATGCCTTCGATGGTGACGCCGCCGGAAGTTTCGCGCAGGCGCTGCACGACCACGTCGGTCTCGTGGCGGAAGTTGGGATGGGATTTCAGTTCGCGGAGCGTGTCCTCGGAATTATAGATGTGGCCGTAAGGACAGCCATACATGCAGACGCCGCAATAAACACAGCCGCTGGATGACGGGGACGCTGCCACGCGGACGCCGACGCGGGCCTGGCCGAAGACGAATCCGGCGGCCTGCAGCGGTGCGCGTTTTTTTTCCAGGTTGCCGAGAAATAGTTTCGCCTGCCGACTGAGGGTCAGCGCGGCGGGCTGTTTCACATGCGTCGGAAAAAGTTTCCCGAGGTCGTCAGCCTTCACCGAGAGGCCGGTGAATTTCGCCACGGCCTCGTAATGTTCGCGCAGGTCGGAAAGTTTGATCGGCCAATCCGCCACGTCCGATTCCGAGTATGGCATCATCGCCGAACCCCAGACGGAACTGAAGCCGCCGCGCGCGAGGCTGGGGCGGAGTGCGACGTTTTCATAATCCGCCGGCAGGTAACGGTCGGTTTCGCGGTACGGATAATCCGAACCGAACGCGAGCTTGAGCGGGATGCCTTTCGCGTTGGACTCCATGCCTTCCTTGAGGCGGCGGATTTGTTCCGCGCTCCAGGCGGACGGCGGCACGGCGCGCATATCAGCAACCAGATCAGCGCGATTTTTTTCCAGGGCGACTCCGGCGTCGAGCAAAACCACCTTGGCTCCGCGTTGCAACAGCGCGGTGGCGCAGGCCACGCCGGACGGGCCGGAGCCGATCACGTAATGCAGCGAACCGTCGAGTGGCGGGCGGGTGTTCATGGCTGGGCGTTCGCGGCGGCGCTCAATTTTTGGTCGCAGATTTTCAGGTAGGTTTCCGCGATGGTGTTTTGATTCCAGTCCAGGTTCAAGGAACGCTCAAACCAGACTTTGGCGGCGGCGTAATCGTTCGCCTGCACATAATGCCAGCCCACGTACGCCGTGGTGAAAACCCCGTTCGGATCCAGCGCCGCCGCGCGTTCGTAAAACGGCTCCGCTTTTTCGTGCTGGCGAATCCAGTCGAGGCACATGCCGGTGCGGAGAAAATTATAGCCGTCGTAGGGATTCAACTCGGCGGCGCGGGCGAAGTGTTTCATCGCCTGTGCCGCCAACTCCGCGTAATCCTCGTTGCCTTCCCAGCTTTGCAGACGGAGCGTTTCGCCCAAGCTGTAAGCGGTCGCGGCATTCAGCGGCTCGATCGTGGCTGCTTTTTCCAGGGCGGCGATCCGTTCGGGGGAAAGGTCCGGCGCCTGCCGCGCTTGCTCGAGCCAGTGCTCTTCCTGTGCTCGGCGGATTTCCTGCGCGCCGAGATAACCGATGCCTGCCAGCAAAAAAGCCGTGGCCAGAAATTTCACCGGCAGGCGCGCGGTGAACCAGTAGTTGTCCGTGGCGAAGCGCGTGCAACTGCTCAACAACGCCATCAGCGTCACCGCCAGAATCGCATTCGCGGGAATGTGCAGATTGAAGTCCACGACCGAGTGAAACAAAATCGCGAGCAGTCCGAGCGACGCGCCCAGCACGAGCGCAAACTTGGTGCTGTTGCCGCGTCCGCCGAGGTCGCTCTGGATGCCGCCGACGCTTTTCCAAGTCTTGACCGTGCCCGCGCCGAGCAACGCCCACGCCGCAGTGATGAGCGCGGTGCCGATGATGCCCCAGTCGGCGAGGGTTTCCACGTAGTCGTTGTGCGCGTGCTCGGGTTGGCGCTGTTCGGTCACGGGCCGCCAGGCGCGGAAGCGGTAGTCGTAATGCCCCGGCCCGACGCCCCACCACGGATTTGTGTGCCACATCTGGACGGCGGGCAGCCACAGATCGAAGCGCGCGTTGCTGTCGAGCTTGTCGTGCTTGGTGATTTCCTGAAACCGCGCTTTGAAGAAATGCACGCGGGGGAGAAAATAAAGTCCGCCACCCACCAGCGCGATCAAGATCACCAAAGACGGCAGCCGGTAGGTGCGATGAAACAGCAGCACGGTGAACAGCGTGACGAGCGTCAATCCCGTCGCGATCCAGCCGCCGCGCGAAACCGTCACGAGGATGCCGCAGAGAATCACCAGCGCGGCATAGCCGACGAAGACTTTCAATGTGGGTTTGGCGCGGCTCACCAAAGTCCAGGCGAGCGCGAGCGGCAGAATCATTTCCAAAAACCCCGCGCAGTTGTTCGGCGAAATGAAGGTGCCGCTGCCGCGATGTCCGTAGGGTGAGGTGAAATTCCAGACCTTGTTTGAGCCGCTGAAGAATTGGAACAGGGCGTAGCTTGCCACGAGCATCGCGAGAAACACCAGTGTCAGCGCGATGATTTGCATGGATTCCTGGCGGTGCAGGTTGTTGAGCACCGCGAAAAACAGGCCGGCATAGACGAGCACGCGGATCATTTCCTGCCGCGCCACGTACTCGATGTCCGCCG